>CAIKBD010000506.1 GCA_903825565.1 uncultured Anaerolineales bacterium
GCGCGCTCAATCTCGCCGAAATAGCGGTGCATGTAACTTACGTACAACGGCACGCCTGCTTGCTGTGCCGCCGCGATGATGTGGCGACATTCTTGCGCGGTGCGCGCCATCGGTTTTTGCACCAGCAACGGTTTGCCCGCGTGTGCCGTCGCCAGCGCAATTTCTTCGTGAGTAAAATCCGGCGTGGCGATGATCACTGCGTCCACATCATCGCGCGCCAAAACGTCTTGATAGCGCGTCGTCGCATTGGGAATACCATACTTGTTCGCTTGCTGGCGTACCTTGGCTTCACTCCGGCTGAACAACGCGACCACCTCCGCGCCCGCCGCTTGCAAACCCTGAATGTGATAATCGCTGATTGATCCTGCACCCAGCACGCCCACGCGCGTAGGTCTTTGATTTGCCATGTTATCCCTCGCTTAAAGTCATCCAGTCGAAAACGACGCCAACCATGCCCGCGCGATCCGCGAGCAATTGACTGTACACCGGCGGTGCCTCCAGTGGCGAAACGTGATGCGTAATCAAATCGTTGACGCGCATCCGCCCCTGCACGAGATAGTCGAAAAACAGCGTCGCCATTTCTTCACGGCTCCACGGACTAAACTCGGTGGCTTGCGCTGGATGTCCCGTGCCATGAATGCCCAAGATCGAAATCGAATTACTGACAACGCCGGGTCCGATGAATTGTTGATTTGGCAAAGTCGTGTCGCCCAACAACACGACGCGGCCAAATTTTCGCAATAACTGCACGGCGGGCGCAAGAACCGCCGGATGCCCGGTCACGTCGAAAACGGCATCGAGCATTCTGCCATGTGTAATCTCGGCAACCACGGCATGTGCACTTTTCGCGTCGAGCGCGAGCGTGTGGGTCGCGCCGTGCGTCTGCGCGAGCGTGAGCCGATTGAGCACCGGATCAATCGCGATTACGCGGCGGGCGCCGGCGATGGCCGCATATTGCACAACCAATTGTCCTAGCATGCCCAGCCCGATCACCGCAACGCTCTCGCCTAGTTTCAATTCCGCGCGCCGCACGCCAAGTTGCGTCGTGCCGGCGAGCCGCGTCCACGTCGCGTCCTCATCGCTGATGGAATCAGGCAAGCGGAACGTATCGGTTAGCTTGGTATTGAAAAATTGTTGGTGCGGTGTGCGGCTCGTAATGCGATCACCCTCTTTGAAATCGGCGACTGCTTTACCAACCGCCAACACGCGCGCGACCATACTATAGCCGGGGCGAAACGGATATTGCACGAAATTTTCCCAGTTTGTGCCGGGGTCAAAAATTCCGCGCAAACAATTTGTTTCCGTGCCGATACTGATGAGCGACTTGGTCGCCGCACATAAAATCTCGTCAGGCGCCGGCGCCGCTATTTGTTCTTCGCGGATTTCGATCCTGGCTTTTGTTGGGAAGACGATAAATTTGGATTGCATTAGGATGCCTCGGTTCAAAAATAGACTTGCAAAGTCCTTCCGACTTTGCAAGTCTCGACACACTTAGCATAGCACGCGCCGACCGGCAAGGTGCTCTTCCGGGGTGCCCACTTCCTCCAACCACCGAATGTAACGGCGATGAATTTCTTCAGCAATCGGGCGGTTTGAATCGAAAAGGTTTCTAGTCTCGTTTGGATCGTCAGGCAAGTAGTACAGCATGGGTGTGGTCGGCACACGCGCCAAAGCGGGATCAATCAGTTTCGAGATGAACATTTTGGCATTGCTGGCAAGTTGATCGTATTTGCCAGCATAGTGCAAGCACCAACCCTCTTCTGTGATAATCGCGGATTTGGCTAGGATCGGCGTGTGCTGGATGATCGTGTTCGAGCACACGGCGAGATCACGCAAGCGATTCGTCTCGCCGCGCATCAGCGGCATCAAGGATTTACCGTGAATAGTCTCCGGTTCAAATTTCCAATTATCGGTGGTGAACACGCCGCATTGCAACGCTTGCGTCCGCGCTTGACCGCCAACCGATTCTGTCGCGACCAAGCCCGCGAGTTCCAAAATCGTCGGCATCAGATCGGGCGATTGCACGAGCGCATGGACTATCTTTCCACCATGCCTGCTCGGCATCCGCACCATCAACGGGGTGCGGCGAATATCGCTGTAGAGCGGAATCGCTTCGTAAAACATTTGCCCGCCGACTTCAGGCAAAAGTGACTTGCCGGTAATATCGTGCTCACCAAACAGATAACCGTGGTCGCTGGCAAAGATCACCGCCGTGTCCTCAGTCATTCCCAACTCTTCGAGTTTATCGAGCAGGACGCCGAACCAATGGTCAACCAGCGTGCTTTCGGCAAGATAGAGGTTGCGCACATGATCCATTTCCGCCGGGGTCAGAAACTCGCGCCAGAAATTATAGTACGGATATGGAATTTCTTTGCCCTGCCACGGCGACGCTTCGTACAGATCAAGATACTTGGACGGCGCATCCCAAGGTTCGTGCGGATCGAACAAATCCATAAACAGAAAAAACTTGTCCTGTTCTTGGTTGCGTTCTAGCCAATTGCACGCAGTCTTGACGCTCTGCGCGATAAAACGATCTTCTTCCGATTGCCACCATGCCGTGTTGCGATTATAGTTTTCGAGAATGAACAGACTGCGATTTTTACCGCCACCATCCGGCATGCGTACATGCTTGGGATCGGTACGCCAGTGATCTGTCTCTTGTCCGCGAATCCATTCAAAGCCGTTGAACCCACGACCGTAGTCGAAACCATCTTCGAGCAAGTGCGGATTATCAGCGATCATCATCGTCGTATAGCCGGATGCGCTCAAAATTTGCTGAAGCGTGACGGTGCTTTTCGGTAGCGGACACCACTCGTGATCAATAAAACTGAAACGCCCACTCATAATGTCGAGCCGGTTAGGAATTGTCGGGAATGAACCCAGGTACGCATTGCTAAAGACGGTGGATTCTTGAGCGAAACGATTCAAACGGGGCGTCTGAGCTTTCGCCGGACCGTAGCACGCTAAATTGTCGTAGCGAAACGTGTCGGTCATAAACAAAACGATGTTCATTACGCATGATCCTTTCTGATCGAAATAGTGTGACGCATCACGCTAGTCGTTGCAATTGAGCGATTGAAAATACGCTACGCGACCAATGTTGAAGGCGCCACTGTTTTAACGGTAAACTCCAATTACTTGAGCGCACCGAGCGTCAAGCCCTTTACAATTTGCCGTTGCGCCAAGGCGAGAAAGATAATCGCCGGAATCGTCGCAAAGAAAGCCGCCGCGCTCATTTCGCCGTAGCGCACTTCGTACTGTTGCGCGAACTTGGCAATGCCGACCGGAATCGTTGCCGAGTTGGTGGAGGTGAGATTCAGGGCGAACAGAAATTCGTTCCAACTAAAAACAAACGTGAGGATCGCTACCGCGGCGAGACCTGGCGCAATCAGAGGCACGACGATTTGCAGGAATGTGCCCAGGTTGGAACAACCGTCTATGTGCGCGGCTTCTTCCAACTCGACTGGCAAATCTGCCAGAAAACTCTGCACGATCCAGATTCCGAGCGGCAAATTTAGCACAAGATGCGCAAGGATGAGCCCCGGGATTGTATCGTACAGCCCCACATTGCGAAATAATAGATAGAACGGACCAACAACCGTCACCCCAGGGATCATGTGGAATAGGAGAATCCATCCGGCGAGCACACCCGTGAACCAACGCGACCAGCGAAACCGCTCAAGACTGTACGCCGCGAGCGTCGCAATCACGACGACGAGAACCGTACTACAGGCGGCAATCACAAAACTATTGAGCGTGTTGTCGATGAACGCTGATTGCTTGCTAAAGAATAGTCGCTCATAGTTCACCCAGGTTGGTGTAAAGACCAGCGTGCCGGTGATAATGTCCTTGAAGAATTTGAGCGAGTTAACCAAAGTGAAAAGAAAAGGGAACAGGGTGATGATCAGCGCGATCACCAGAATGATTCCCCCGATCCGATTCCAGCGCCGATTGAAAATCATTGTGCCACACTCCTTGCCTTGGAAAGCCGATTGTAGCCAAAGACAAAAATTGCTGTGATCCCGATCGTCACGATGGCCAAGAGCGCGCCGTACCCCATGCGCGATTGGTTGAAAAAGACACGATTGATGTACAGACTGATGACCTCGGTCGCGTTCCCAGGACCGCCGGAGGTAAGCAGAAACACTTCGTCAAAAACCTTGAACGCGAAAATCGTGCGGAACATGAGCGTGACCAAAATCGTCGGACGGAGCAACGGCAACACAACATAACGCAACAGTTGCCAATCGGACGCGCCGTCCACGCGTGCCGCTTCAATTGGTTCCAGCGGCAAGGATTCGATCCCAGCAAGCATCAGCAGGAACACAAACGCGGTCCAGTGCCAGACGTCTACAATCATGACGGCGGGAAGCGCAAAGGTCGAGCTCCCCGTCCAATTTTGGGGTGGCAAATGCAAAAGTGCGAAGAGACCATTAAAGACTCCAAATTCGTAATTGTACATCAGTCGCCACATGGTGCCGATGGCGATGGCTGGAACTAAGATTGGAATCATCAAGATGGAGCGCGCGACGCCGGTCATCAGGGTGGTTTGACTTACGATGAGCGCCAGCGCGAGACCTAACACAATCTCGATCAACACGGTGCAGACTACAAATACGACCGTATTGAAGACGGCAACCAGGAAAATTTCATCTTCGAGAAAGGTTCGGAAATTGTCCAGCCCGGAGAATTGCCAGATTACTTTGCCTTCCGCAAAAGAAACAGTTGAAACGCTCATCCCGATAAGTTCAAGCAATGGAAAAATCGTAAGCGCAAGCAAAACGATGAGCGCCGGCAAAATCGCCCAATACTGGAAATGGCGATCCAACCATTCACCAAGCGAGAATTTCTTTGGGCTTGCCCCGGGCTTGCGGAGCGGAAAATTGAGCGACGGTGTGGACATGCGCACCTTCCTAGGCCTTGAGACTTTCGAGGTAGACTACCCTCGAAAGTCTCAAGAGATTGGATCGTTAAGGCAGACTGGTTTTGTAACCCGCTTTTTGCAGAATGGCGTAAATCTCCTTCGCCATTGTGTCCACGGCTTCATCGCTCTTTAGTTGCCCGGCGACGGCCTGATTGAAACGCAGTTCGATCACGTCCGTGATTTGCGTGCCTTCGGGGATGCGTACGTTTTCTGCGATAAAGGGTGTACTGGCAGCCATGGCTTTCATCCACCGATAAGCTGGTTCGTTCGCCAAGTCCGAGGCAAACACATCTTGGCGCACGGGGACTGCACCGAACTTGGTGTACTCGATCTGCGCTTCCTTCGTGAGTGCCCATTTTAAGAATGTGAGCGCGGCTTTCTTACGCTTGTCCGGCATATTGTTGGGAATGCCCATGACCCAGATACCCGAAGTCGGACCTGGTTTACCCCCCTCGGCTTTCGGCGTGACCGTGACTTCGACCTTGTTGACGACGGTGGATTTTTCCACATTGTCCATGCTGGGGAAGTTGGCAACGACCATGATACCTTGCGCCAGTTTACCGCTCGCCATCAGCTGGATCATTTCGGCTTGCCCAATGTCGGCGATGTTCGGTGGCGCATATGCTTTGAGCATATCGAGACATTGCTTCATCGCATTCTTACCCGCCGGGTTGTTGATCGTCACGGTCCAATCTTCTCCCGGCTTGGCAACCCAGTCGCCTCCGTAACTGCGGAGGAAGGAAAACCAATCAAATCCAGCGGCCCAGCCGGCTTTCTGACCACGCAACGCAAAGCCGTACATATTAGGCGGGTTGTGGAATTTTTTCGCGGCGGCTTCTACTTCAGCCCAAGTCGTTGGCGGTTTCAACCCGGCATTGTCGAAGAGGTCTTTGCGGTAGTAGAGCAGTTGAATATTGCCATTGATCGGTAGCCCGTACAGTACCCCATCCGCCGTCGAGTATTTTTTGTCATGGTTCCAGCGCGTCGAATAGATGTACTCGATGATGTTCGGATCTAATTTGAACTCGGGTTCGATGGATTGGATTGGCGCCATGAACTTGCCTGCGTAAAATGTTGCGTACCACGCCTCGTTGAGATTTACGATATCGAATTCGCTCTCCGGGGCGGTAACAGAATTGCGTGTTTTTTCCAACATGCCAGCGAAAGGCGTCACGGCGAGTTTAACTGTGTTACCCGTTTTTTGCTCGTACAACTTGACGAGTTTTTCAAAGCCGGGGAACCAGGGTGAATCGTTGATCAAGATGTTGATCGGATCCACTTTAGCGACTTCGGCACCTTTCGTGGGAACGACCGCGGCCACCGTCGGCGCGGTCGTGGCAGGCGTCGGCGCGCACGCGGATAGTAGCGAGCCGGATGCCGTGGCACTAGCGAGCAGGACGCCCGCCATCCTCAAAAACTCGCGGCGGGTCAAAGCGTTGCTAGACATAGACTCCTCCTTGAATGAATGGCTCTTGCGTAGAGCTGTATCCAATCTGTGTTGATCCCGAACCAATTTCCGAGATCACACCAGTTGGTCCCGTTCTTCAA
>CAIKBD010000507.1 GCA_903825565.1 uncultured Anaerolineales bacterium
CGTCCAAAATTTCGGACCAGTCGCCCGGGTACGCCTGGATGTACGTATGAAACGCGATCACATCGTCGGTTGAAATTGCCGCGCGATCCTTAAAGCGCGCCCACTCGGCCGGCGTCAGATCCGTATAGATAGGATGCGTTTTACCATTTTCCAAAACGGCGAGGAGCAAGTCTTGCCGCTGGCAATCTCGGCAGTTCACGCGGAGTGCCCACACGTTGCCCTGCCGTCCCAACACTGACACATCGTTCAAGTGAAAGCGCCGTCCGCACACCGCGCAACTAGTTTGGGCGACAATTTGGCGCACGAGCGCCAACGTAATCGCATTCGGATTTCCGTTCATCCCGGGTTCCGTTTATTCGGTTTCGCGCTCGACGACTACCGTCACTTGGGCAGTGACTTCGGCGTGCACTTTGATCGCCACTTGGCGTTCGCCCAACTCCTTGATCGGATTCTCGAGTTCGAGCTTGCGTTTGTCTACGGCAATGTGCCGTTCGCGCGCGAGCGCATCGGCGATGTCGCCCGCCGTGATCGAACCGAACAAGCGATCGCCTTCGCCGGCTTTGGCGCGAAAAGTCAGCGTCACTTGACCGAGTTGACGCGCCAGCTCTTGCGCGTCGGCGAGACTTTTCGCGTCACGTCGCGCGGCGGCTTGCTTGATCGTTTCGGCTTGCTTGACTGCGCCGCCGGTTGCTGGCACCGCCAATTTTTGCGGCAACAAGTAATTGCGCGCATAACCATCATTCACTTTTTTAACTTGCCCCGCGCTACCAATGCCCGGGACATTTTTGAGCAACAAGACATCCATCCGGTTTCTCCCTTTGCGGTTTCTCGTTCGCGCGCTATTCTAGCACAAGTCCGCAAAAAAAGGAAACGCTTGCTACGTATCTTGGCAGACCGGACGTTTTGACAAACGCCCCTACGCGCGCCGGTAGGGACGTTTGTCAAAACGCCCGCCGCGACATTCCGCGCCTATCCAAAACCGTGATGCGTGCGCAACCGGCGCGGGTGTCCGTCAAGGTTTAGCTTGGCAGGCACACAACCCAGTTCATTATCCTGGACGCGGACGCGCGCGGAAAACGCGGATATTTTTGTCCGCGCTCGTCTGCGTTCGTCCGCGTCCCATTTTCTGTGCTGCATCCAAAACCGTAACGCGCACCCAACCGGCGCACGGCTTTTCAAAAGTCGCTTGAC
Organism: uncultured Anaerolineales bacterium; assembly: GCA_903825565.1. Classification (GTDB taxonomy): domain Bacteria; phylum Chloroflexota; class Anaerolineae; order UBA4142; family UBA4142; genus CAIKBD01. The sequence goes on from CAIKBD010000507.1 coordinate 1,192, forward strand.
ATCACCCCTCACCCCGATAGGGGCGAGGGAATTTACCCCTTCTCCCATTGAGGGAGAAGGTTGGGATGAGGGTCGCCTGACTTTTGAAAAGCCCTGCCAACCGGCGTCAGGTTCTTGTCAAATCAATCCAAGTCGAGTAAAATAGCGCGGCAATGATCACACAGGGGCAGTTGGCAACACCTGCCTGACCTAATTTTTTCCGAGGGAAATATGAAAATCGCTCTTGATGCGATGGGCAGTGATGATCGCCCCGCACCCGATGTGGCGGGCGCCGTGTTGGCGGCGCGCGAATACGGCATCGGCATCATCCTCGTTGGCGATGAACCGAAACTCAAAGCGGAACTCGCCAAGCACGCCACCGCCGGTTTGGATCTCTCCATCGTTCACGCGCCCAGCGCAATCGCCATGACCGATCACGTCGAAGCGATCAAAGCCAAACGCGATTCGTCCATGAACCTTGCGATCAAACTCGTGCGCGATAAACACGCCGCGGCATTCGTCACAGCGGGTAACACCGGCGCGGCAATGGCGGCGGCAATTGCCGGACCTTTTTTGCTCGGACGCATCAAGGGTATCAAACGCCCGGCGCTCACCGTCACCCTACCCACCGCCACGGGACGCGTCTTGCTCCTTGATGTCGGCGCGAACGCGGATGTTAAACCGGAATACTTGTATCAGTTCGCCCTGATGGGTTCGCTCTATGCCGAAAAAGTGTTGCGCGTGAACCAACCGCGCGTCATGATCTTGTCGAACGGCGAAGAGGAAGGCAAAGGTCCCCAGGTAGTGCGCGAAGCGTATGCCCTGATCAAATCAAGTCCGATCAACTTTCTCGGCAACGCGGAGGGGCGCGACATTTCCAAAGGTTCAGCGGATGTGATCGTGTGCGACGGGTACGTGGGCAACGTCGTGATCAAGTCGAGCGAGTCGCTCGCCAAAGTGCTGATCGGTTTTATCAAGAGCGAGATCAACAAACGCCCTATCGCCAAGATCGGCGCGCTCCTCGCCAAGCCGGCATTCGACGCGCTCAAGGCGCTCCTCGATCCGTCCGAGCAAGGCGGCGCGATTCTGCTCGGTGTGGACGGGGTTGTCATTATCGGACACGGTAGTTCGGACGCCAAAGCGATCAAGAACGCGATCCGCGTCGCCAAGCAAGCGGTCGAAGGCAACGTGATCGAACACATTCGCGCCGGGTTACAGGAAGCACAGACGCTCGCATGAATTCTTCATCCCACCACGCGCCGCGCGTCGTCATCACCGGGCTAGGCGCGATCACGCCGCTTGGTTTGTCGCCGGAAACTTGTTGGCAGAATTTGCTCGCCGCCAAATCCGGCGTAGACGCGGTCACGCTCTTCGATGCGACCGACTTTAAAACGCGCATCGCCGCCGAAGTCAAAAATTTCGATCCTCTGCAATACGTGGACGCGAAAGATGCGCGCCGGATGGGGCGCGCAACCTTGTTCGTGATCGGCGCGGCGAAGCAGGCGCTCCGCGACGCCGGGCTGGGCGACGATCTCGGCGACGATCCGCGCGCAGGGGTCGTGATCGGCACGGGGCTGGGCGGTTTCGTCGAAGCAATCAAAGAGCACGACGCGTACGCGCGGCAAGGCAGCGGACGCGTCAGTCCATTTCTCGCCGCTGTCATTCTGCCGAACATGCCCGCGTTCTTTGTCGCGCAACATTGCCGCGCGCACGGGTTTAACTCGACTGTCGTCACCACCTGCGCCGCCGGCACAGACGCTATCGGCGCGGCAACCGCCGCGATTCGGCGCGGCGATGCGGACGTGATGCTGGCGGGCGGCACGGATGCAATCATCTCGGACATTATTTTCACGGCGTTCGGCGCGATGCGCGCGCTTTCCACGCGCAACGACGATCCCAGCCACGCGTGCCGTCCGTTCGACAAAGAACGCGACGGCTTGGTGATCGGCGAGGGCGCGGCAATCGTCACGCTCGAAGCGCTCGAACACGCGCAGGCGCGCGGCGCAAAAATTTATGCCGAGGTGATCGGCTACGCGGCAAACTCGGACGGTTATCACTTTGTCGCGTCCGATCCCCAAGCCACAGGGCCCACCAAAGCGATACGCGACGTGTTGCAAAACGCCGGCGTCACACCCGAGCAGATTGATTATATCAACGCGCACGCCACTTCAACGCTGTTGAACGATCCCGCCGAAACAACCGCGATCAAAAAAGTGTTTGGCGACCGCGCGTATCACGTGCCGATCAGCGCGACCAAATCGATGGTGGGGCACGCGATGGGCGCGGCAGGCGCGCTGGAAGCGATTGTCTGCGCGCTCACGATCCGCGATCAAAAAATTCACCCGACGGCAAACCTCACCACGCCCGACCCCGCGTGCGATCTCGATTACGTGCCGAACGTCGCGCGCACGGCGCACATCCGCACCGTCTTGTCCAACTCGTTCGGCTTTGGCGGGCAAAACGCGTGTCTCGTTCTAACACAATTTCAGGTACCACACCAATAATTTTGGGAGCACGAAATGATTTCTGACACACTCACCCTGTCCAAACTCGAAACCCCGACGGAGCGCCGGCTTAGCCCGCTCGAACTTGCCGAGTTGCAAGGGCAAGCGCGCGCCAAACGCACGCGCGTCGTCGTCACCGGCTTGGGCGCGATCACGCCGCTCGGACTCGCACCCGAAGAGTTTTGGCAAAACCTGTTGATCGGCAAATCCGGTTTGGGCCCGGTCACCCTGTTCGACGCGACGAATTATAAAACGCGCATCGCCGCCGAAGTCAAAGGGTACGACTCGACCCAGTATGTGGATGCCAAAGACGCGCGGCGAATGGGGCGCGCCAGTTTGTTCGCGCTCGGCGCCGCCAAGCAAGCGATCCGCGATGCCGGGTTCGGCGATACGCTCGGCGAAAATGATCGCGCCGGCGTGTTGCTCGGCACCGCGCTCGGCGGTATGCCCGAAGCCATCGTCGCGCACGATTTCTTTTTGGAAAAAGGTCCCGACCGGCTTAGCCCCTTCACGCCGGCGATCATTTTGCCGAACATGCCGGCGTTTTACGTCGCCACGTATTATCGCGCGCGCGGCTACAACTCGACAGTCGTCACCGCTTGCGCGGCGGGCACGCACGCGGTCGGTGCGGCGGCGGAAGTGATTCGGCGCGGCGACGCGGACATTATGCTTGCCGGCGGCGCAGAAGCGATCATCGCGCCGATGGTGTTCGCCGGGTTTGGCGTGATGAAAGCCATGTCCACACGCAACGATGATCCCACGCACGCCTTGCGCCCGTTCGACAAAAACCGTGATGGCTTTGTCGTCGGCGAAGGAGCGGCGGTGCTGGTGCTAGAAAAATTGGAGCACGCGTTGGCGCGCGGCGCGCGCATCTACGCCGAAGTCCTGGGGTACGCCTCGAACTCGGACGCGTACCATTTCGCCGCGCCGGACCCGCAAGCCATCGGCGCGACCAAAGTGATGCAAGACGCGTTACAACACGCAGGCGTCACACCCAGCCAGGTGGATTACATCAACGCGCACGGCACCTCGACGCCGTTGAACGACGCGGGCGAAACGCTCGCCGTCAAGAATGTGTTTGGCGAGCGCGCGTACCACATTCCGATCAGCTCGACGAAATCCATGGTCGGGCACTCGATGGGATCGGCGGGCGCATTCGAGGCGCTGGCGTGCGTGATGACGATCCGCGATCAAAAAATTCACCCGACGGTGAATTACGAAACGCCCGACCCGGTGTGCGATCTCGATTACGTGCCGAACGTCGCGCGCGCCGCCACCGTCAACGTCGCCATCTCCAACTCGTTCGGCTTGGGCGGTCAGAACGCGTGCCTCGTCATCGCCAAATACAAGTGAAATGACAAATGCACAATGAACAATGAACAAATGAACAAATGACAAATGAACAATTACCGTTAGTCATTAGTCATTTGTCATTTATCATTTGTCATTAGTCATTAGTCATTTGTCATTTATCATTTATCATTTGTCATTGTAAAGGAATTTATGCGAATCTCAACGAACGATAAACTGATCGCCACGCGCGCCAAGTGGGCGCGGTACGCTACGTTTGCCGGGTTGGCGTTTTTGCTCGGCTCACTCGTCACCTCGTTTACCAACGAGCAGTACATTGTGTGGGCGTATGCCGCGCTCTTTTTCGGCTTTATGACTTCGCTCGTCGGCGCGAACCTGGCGAACAAGTGGGTCAAGGTGCCGCGCGCGGATCAGGTGCTGGAAAAATCGCTCAAGGGTTTTGATCAAAAGCATCATCTCTTTAATTTTCTCCTGCCGGTGGAGCACGTCCTGCTCACGCCGACCGGGATTCTCGCGTTCAAAGTGATCGCGCTCGACGGCAAGATCACGCACAAGAACGGCAAGTGGAGTCATCCCTGGAAGTGGACGCGCGTTTTCGGCGGAATGGGCCAAGAGCCGCTGGGCAACCCGACGGCAGAATTGAACCAGGACCTGGCGGCGATCAAAAAATTGCTGGCGGACAAGCTCGCCAACGCCGCGCTCGTGCCGGTGGACGGCTATGTGATTTTCAGCAATGCGCGCGCCGAACTGAACCTGGACGATGCCAATTTGCCGGTGTTGCGCGCCGAACAGTTGAAAGACGCGTTGCGGAAAAGCAAACGCGCCGCCGCGTTGCCGGCAGAGTTGTATGAAAATGTGGATCGCACACTGACGGAAATCGCCAATGAAAAAACAGCCAAATAGCGACCACTGTTTCGTCTGCGGCCGCCACAATCCCATCGGTTTGCAAATGCGTTTTTTTGCCGGCGACGATGGCTGTGTCTACGCCGAATACACACCGCGCCCCGAACATCAAAGTTATCCCGGCACGATGCACGGCGGGCTGATCACCGCGATGCTCGACGAACTGATCGGGCGCACGGCAATTGCGAGCAACTTGTGGTGCGTCACTGGCGCGCTGAACGTGCGCTTTAAAAAGCCGGTGCCGATTGGCGAAACCGTCCAACTCAAAGGCGAGATCACGAAACAGACCCGCCGCGCGCTCGAAGGGCGCGGCGAAATTCGTTTGGCGGACGGCTCGCTGGCGGTCGAAGCAACCGGCACGTACATTCGCATTCCCGACGCGCAACTCGCACAATATCAAAACGCGCTCGACGGCTGGCGCGTGGACGAATAAGTATGGATCGCGCGCCTGCTCCTACCCAAACGCCGCACGTCGTCGTCGTGATGCCGGCGTACAACGCCGCCAAAACCATCGAACGCACGTACGCGGACATTCCCGCCGGTGTCGTGAGCCAAATTATTCTGGTGGACGATGTGAGCCAGGATGCCACCGTCGAGATCGCGCAACGCCTGGGGATCGATGTCGTCGTGCACGTGCAGAATCGCGGCTACGGCGGCAATCAAAAAACGTGCTACCTGCGCGCGCTCGGCACCGCCGCCGACATCGTCGTCATGCTCCACCCAGATTACCAGTACGACTCGCGCCTGATCCCGGAACTGATTCGCCCGATCCGCGAAGGGCGCGCCGACCTCGTGCTGGGATCGCGCTTTCTCGACAACGGCACGCTTGCCGGCGGGATGCCGCTGTACAAATTCGTCTCGAACCGGTTGCTCACCCTCACCGAAAATTTCGTCTTGCGCCAAAACTTGTCCGAGTGCCACACCGGCTTTCGCGCGTACAGCCGCCGCCTGCTCGAAACGCTCCCGTTCATTTTGAACTCGGACGATTTCGTGTTCGATTCGCAAATCATCGTGCAGACCGTCGCGTTCGGTTTTGCGATTGCCGAAATCGCCGTGCCCACGCGTTATTTCAAAGAAGCCTCCTCCGTCAATTTCCGGCGCAGTGTCGTCTATGGCTTGGCGACGCTCAACGCGCTCGGCGAATATATTTTGGATCGCAGCAACCTGCGCCCCAGCCCGCGTTTGCGAAAAACCTTGCCGCAGATCATCAGCCGGTACCATCGCAAAAAATTGTTGCGCCTCACCTCGCCCAACGACGATGAACCGGCGTCGCCCTACCCGCTCTCCCTGGAGTTGTAAGTTGACATCCTTGCCGAGACGCGCACGGCGGATCATGTTCGCGCTGGTGATCGCTTTCAGCGCGCTGGGCGCAACGTACAGTTTCGCCAATCCAATTTTTGAAGCGCCGGACGAATTGTGGCATTACGCCTACATCCGCGAGATCGCCACGCAACGCGGTTTCCCGGTGATGCTTGCCGGCGGCGCGCAACCCTGGGCGCAAGAAGGCACGCAAGCGCCGCTGTACTATTTGCTGGGCGCGCCGCTCATCGCCTGGCTCGACGCGCGCGAGTTGGAAGCGTTGCCCGCGCCCAACCCGTTCGCGCGGCTCGGCGAACCGCAAGCCGGCACGAACGACAATCGCAATTTGTACTGGCACACGCCGGACGAAGCGTTTCCATTTCGCGGCACCGCGCTCGCCGCACATCTCTTGCGCTTGTACTCCGTCGCGCTCGGCGCGCTCACCGTCGCGCTCACCTTCGCCCTCGCGCGCGAAATTTTGCCGGCGCGCGTGGGCGCGGCAATCGCCGCCGCCGGGTTTGTCGCCTTGTTGCCGCAATTCATTTTCATCGGCAGTTCGATCAACAACGATAACCTTGCCACCACCCTGGCAACCGCCATGCTCTGGCAACTCGCGCGCGCACTCCGCGAAGGCATCACGCCGCGCCGCGTCGTCATCCTGGGATTGATCGCCGGCGGCGCACTGCTGACCAAGTTCAACACCGTCACGCTGATTCCGCTCGCGCTCCTCGCGTTCGTGCTCATCGCCGCGCCGCGGCGCGCGTGGCGCACCCTGCTCGGCGCGAGCGGCGCGTTCGTCGCCATCGTCGCACTGATCGCGGGCTGGTGGTACGCGCGCAGTTTCGCACTCTACGGCGATCCCTCCGGCTTGTCGCTGATCATCAACTTGATCGGCGAGCGCCCCGTGCCGATTCATCTCGCGCGCTGGTTTCTCGGCGAGAGCGAGGGCTTGGTGCGCTCGACCTGGGGCGTGTTCGGGTGGATGAACGTGCTCGCCGATCCGCGCTGGTATTGGCTGTTCGATCTACTCGCGTTGCTCGGCGTCGCCGGCATAATCGGCGCCGGGCTGTCGCGCCGCCGCGATTTTGCGCCGGCGAATTTTTCGGCGGCGTGGCGGCGAGTGCTACGCCCCGATCTGCTGGGTCTTGCGCTTTTGGCGATCTGGTGCGCGGTCACGTATGCGGGCGTCGTGCGCTACAATTTGGCTCTGCCCGCCGCGCAAGGACGCTTGCTTTTCCGGCGCTGGGCGCGGGAGCGACGTTGTGGGCATGGGGCGTCACGACGATTTTGCCGGCGCGCATCCAAACCGGCGCAATCGTCTTGCTCTTGGCGACGCAAGCGACCGCCGCGAGCATCGTGCCGATGCTGTTCATCGCGCCGGCGTACACACCGACCCGGGTTTCGGCGGACGCGATCCCGGCGCGCGCGGCGCGCGTCAACGCGCGCTTTGCGAACGGCGCGGAAATCCTCGCGGTGGATGTGCCGCGCACAACCGTGCAACCGGGCGACGCGTTCGATCTGACAATCTATACGCGCGTCGCCGATGCGCCCGCCGCGCGCGCCGCCGTGTTCGCGCACGTGGTCAACTCGGCGGAGGTGATCGTCGCGCAACGCGATAGCGCGCTCGCGTCCGGCAATTGGGGGGCGCTAACTTTTCCGACGATTCTCGCCGATTCGTTCCGCGTGCAAATTCCGCTCACCGCGCCCGCGCCGGACGCGTGGCAGATCGTGATCGGGATGGCGGATCTCGAATCGCGCGGACGCTTGGGCGAGCCGCTCTCCGTCGCGCGGCTCACGGCGCAGGCGAATGACGCCGCGTGGCGTTTGGATTTTGACGGCAAGGCGATTTTAGATCGCGCGCAGATCGCGCCGTTCGCCGTCGCGCCCGGCGGCACGCTCGCCATTCGTTCGACGTGGCGCGACATTCAACCGGGCTGGCGCGTGTTCGCGCACGCGCTCGGCGACGCGGATCGCATTTGGGCAAGCGCGGACGAGCCGCTCGCGCGCGATTTGGAATTTGCGCTCACCTTTGCGCCGGACACGCCGCCCGGCGTGTATCCCGTCGAACTGGGTGTCTATCCGATCAACGGGGATCGCGTGGCAGTGTACGACGCGCGGCAACAGTTGCTCGGCGACCGAATTTTTCTGGGCCCCGTGCGGGTCGTTCGATAACGACGTAGGACAAGGAGTCACGGCACTATGCCAATTGCACTCGCCGATTTTCCGCGCCCGCCGCAAGATAATGGGCGCGGCTTGCACGGTAGCGCCGCGCCCGGTTGGAAAGGCGGCAAAGAAGGGTACGCTTTTTGGATCCGCGAACTCGCCGCGCTGAACATCAAGTGGTTCAAGGTGATTGACGACAACGGCGACAGCGTGCCGCTGTGCGAACAATTACTCGCCGCCGGCATTTTTCCCATCGTCCGCATCTTGCGCCGCGATCCGCCGCCGAACGATTCGCCGGAACCCAACCCCGGTCACTTGGGCGAGACGGAAGAAAAAACGATTCGCCGTTTGATTGACGCGGGCGTGCGCTATTTTGAAACGAACCACGAGCCGAATCTGCGGTGCGAGTGGAAACACGAAGCCATGCCCGCAAACGCGCTCGAAGCGGCAAAACTCGTCGCGCTCAACTGGCTGTTCGACGCGCGGCTGATCCTGTCACTGGGCGGCTATCCCGGTTTGCCGGCGATCAGCAACGGCAGTCAGATGGATTTGATGGGCGCGCTCGTGTCGTTGGGGCGGCACGAAATTTTGCTCGAGGGTTGTTGGATCGCCGTGCACAATTACGGCGGCAATCGCCCGCTGAATTTTCCCGACGATCCGATCAATCGTTCCGGCGGATTGTTGACGGCGGAGCAGTACGCGCAAGGCGCATTTACGGATTGGGCGTGGTGGAACCTGGCGCGCAAACGCGCGGACACGCTCGCCGAGATCAACGAACTGCGGCTCGCCGGCATCAATCCCGCGCCCAACTTGCAGACCGATCACGCGTGCGTGCGCGAGCACGAATATTACAACACGCTCGCGATCAAGTACCTGGGCCGCGCGATCCCGATCCTTAGCACGGAAGGCGGTTGGCGTGTCGGTCGGCGCGACGATTTGCGTTACCCACGCATCACGCCAGCGGCGCACCGCGAGCTCACGCTTGGCTTGTTCGATCACATGCAACGCACCGCGCCGGATTATTACTTTGCCGCAATGCCCTGGCTCTTGATCGAGTCCGCCGATTTTGAAGCGGACGCGTGGCGCAGTCCATTCTGGAAAAACGTGCTGACGCACGGCGCGCATGGTCATGCCGGTTTGCCCAGCATCGCCGTGCCGGAACACGGCTTGGGCGATCACTTGCCGGTAATGGATGCAATCAAGGCGATGGAAAATTTGGCGCGCCGATTGCCGGGCGCGCAACCTGCGCCGCCGCCGCAACCAATCCTTGCCGTCGCGCCGCCGCCCTCGCCGGAAAATTTGCGCGAGGAGAAAAGCGCGCCGCCCGCGCCGAAAGGTTGGGCATCGTGGTTGAGCGATGAGCCACCGCCCGCGCCGGCAATTTTGCCGCCCAGCGAGCCGCTCACCATTCCGGCGGAATCGCTCGCGCCGGTGTTCGCACCGCCCAGCGAACCGCTCACCATTCCGGCGGAATCGCCCGCGCCGGTGTTTGCGCCACCCAGCGAACCGCCCACCACTCCGGCGGAATCGCCCACGCCGGTGTTTGCGCCGCCCAGCGAACCGCTCACCATTCCGGCGGAACCGCCCGCGCCGATGTTTGCGCCGCCGGCAAGTCCACCGCCGTTCGATGTGGAGACGCTGAACGCGCCGCATTTCGAGGAGGAAGCAGAACCGCCTGCGCCACGTGTGCCCGCGCCCAAACCTGCCAAGCCCTCGTTGCCGCCGCAACCCAGTTTCACCCTGCCCGCCCAAACCGAAGAGGTGGAATGGGATTGGCGTTTGGATGCGCTGGGCGCGCGCCTCGAACCGGCGCAGACCAAACCGGGGCAGGTGTACTGGAAACTCGTGCGCGCGATCTATCAGGGTCCCGACGAATCGAACGACAACCATCACATTTATTATCTGCTCGCCGACGAACGCGATCAGCCGGTCGCCCAGCAGTCCGTTTGGCAAGGATGGAGCGGCGATCAAACGCCGGCGACGACGAACGAACAGGGCACGGCGGAAATTCCGCTGTGGCTGTCGTTCGCGCGCGACCTCGGACAAGTGGGACCCTACGCGGCGTGGGTGGAGGGGGTGAGCGACCGCGTGACGGGGCTGGGCTTGCCGCTCAAGCGGCACGTCAATTTCGTGCTGATGTGGCGGCGCACACGCGCGCGCTAATCGAGTAAGGAGTTTGCATGACCAATAATCAAGGGAGCTGGGTTTTGATCGCGCTCGCCGTCGCCGCGGGCTTGCTCGCCGGGTGCGGCGTGGGCTTGTGGATCGGCTTGGTTGCTTGGCCCACCCAGGTCGCTAATGTGGATGTGATCGATCTCAAGGCATCGGCACAGGATGACTTGATCGCGCTGATCGCCGATTCGTACGCGTACGATCAGGATTTGGAGCGCGCCAAAGCGCGCCTCGCGTCGTTCAAGGATAAGCAAATCGAACAGCGCGTCGCCGCGCTCGCCAAAAAAATCGCGCCGGAAAACAAAACGACCAGCGCAAACCTTGCCGCGCTTGCCTTTGCGCTCGGCGTGCAAGACCAAGAGATCGCCATGCTTGCGGCGACCGCCACGCCGACGCCCACCGCGACGCCGCCGCCCACGTTCACGCCCACCTTCACCCCCACCCCGCTCCCGCCGACGCTGACCCCAACCGCGACTGCCACGCCCACGCGCACGCCCACACGCCGTCCGGTCGCCACGGCGACGCGCGCCGCCGTCGTTCCGCCGACCGCGTGGCTACCCGGTTTCCCGAATGAATGGCCCAGCGCCGTCAAGTACGAGCCGCTCAACGTCGCCGCGTTGACGCCGGGGCAAAAATATTGGCGCATCGTCAAAGCCGTGTACTGCGATTCAAACGACGAGCACGATTATTGCCAAGACCAGCCGGGCGGTTTGACCGGCACGAGCACGTACATCATGCTGATCGGTTCGGGCGGTTGGCGCGAAAGCGCGCCGGTCAGCGTTGTCAGTAGCAACGGCAAAACGTTGGAGTTGGCAGAAAAAACCGCGACGAATATGTGCAACTGCAATTACGATTTTGAATCGAACGGCTATACGATCCAGGTGCTCGGCGCGCCCAGCGACAAGATCGGCGGGATGGCGCTCTACAGCGTCAAAGCCAAACTCGCCAATTTTCACGTTCGCTATTTCATCACGTTCCAGTTGTTGACGCGTTAGCCGAATGAATGTGTGGATCGCCCCGCCGAAAAAAATCCCCTTGTACCTGCGGCTCGGTATTTGGTTTGCGGAGCGCACTGCCGGCAAAGAGATGCTGATCGGCAGATTGCTCGCGTGGTACCCGCGCGCCGCGATCAGTTCCGGCATCCTCGAAGCGTTGATCGCGCACACCGAGCCGGGAATCAGCCCGCGCTTGTTGAAACTCGTGCGCCTGCAAGCGTCGTTCGCCGTCGCCTGCCCGTTTTGCATTGACATGAATTCGCACGCGCCCGCCGCGCAAGACCTAACGCCCGACGAGGTCGCCGCGTTGCGCGGGCAAACGCCGGTCGAAGCGGTCGCCACATTTTCGCAACGCGAGCGGCTCGCCGTCGAGTACGCGCGGCGCGTGTCGCAAACCCCGCTGAAATTTCCAGCGACGCTGATGGATGCGCTCACCGAAAATTTTTCCGAACGCGAGATCGTCATCCTCGCCACAACCGCCGCGCAGGTGAATTACTGGGCGCGCACGATCCAGGCGCTCGGCGTGCCGCCCGCGGGCTAACTCACACTCTTTGTACAAACACAATCCCCGCAACGCGCGTTGCGGGGATTGCTTTTGCGTTCTAGTGTAAAATCTGCGAAAGGAATAACTTGGTGCGATCGTGTTGCGGGTTGGTAAAGATTTGCTCCGGCGTCCCCTGTTCGATCAACTGCCCGCCGTCGAAAAAGACCATGCGATTGGCGACACTCCGCGCAAACCCCATTTCGTGCGTCACGCAAATCATCGTCATGCCCGATTTCGCCAACTCGGTCATCACGTCCAACACCTCTTTGATCATTTCCGGATCGAGCGCGCTCGTCGGCTCGTCGAACAGCATGATCTTGGGTTGCATCGCCAGCGCGCGCGCAATCGCCACGCGTTGTTGCTGGCCGCCAGAAAGTTGCGCCGGAAATTTGTGCGCCTGCTCGGGAATCCCCACGCGCTTGAGCAAGTCCATCGCAATTTGTTCCGCCTTGTCTTTGGACCAACGCCGCACCCAAGTTGGCGCGAGCGTAATATTTTGCATCACCGTCAAATGCGGAAACAGATTGAACGACTGGAACACCATGCCAATCTCTTGGCGAATCGCCGCAATATTGCGAATATCATTCGTCATCTCGATCCCGTCCACCGTGATCGTCCCGCGCTGATGTTCTTCGAGCCGGTTGATCGTGCGAATGAACGTGGACTTGCCCGACCCCGACGGTCCAAAAATCACGACAACTTCGCCGGACTGGACGGTGAGGTTGATTCCTTTCAAAACATGCAAGCGGTCGTACCACTTGTGCACATCCTGCGCGACGATCATCTCGCGCACACCGCTGATCATTCCGATGCTACTCATTGTAATTATCTCCAGAAAGAATAGACACGGCGACAAGGAGACTGGGAGACAAGGCAAATTTCAATTACCCGGTTACCTTGGCTCCTTGTCACCCGGTCACCTTGTCATCTCTTCCCCACGCCCAACGCATTTTCAATTTGATAACTCGCGTACGACATCGCGTAACTGAACACGAAAAAGATCGCCGCGACAAAC
>CAIKBD010000508.1 GCA_903825565.1 uncultured Anaerolineales bacterium
CACCTTGATTATCGGCGGGGTGAGCGCGGCATTGCTCGTGGCAACCCTGGGCGGGCTGTGGCTGACGCAAACCGCGCTCCGTCCGTTGCAAGTAATGATTGCCGTGTGCCGACGCATCGCGGGCGGCGATCTGAGCCAGCGAGTGAACTTGCCGCAACGCCGCGATGAAACCGGACAACTCGCCGCGGCGTTCGACGAAATGGTCGCGCGCTTGGAAGACGCGTTCACCATGCAACGCCAATTCGTCGCGGACGCATCGCACGAGTTGCGAACACCGCTCACGGCGATCAGCGGCTCGCTCGAAGTATTGTTGATGGCGCCCGAAGGCGATCCCGAAATGGCGCGGCGCGTGTTGCACGGGATGCGCCGCGAAGTGCAACGCCTCACGCGGCTCGTCACCGATCTGCTGACGCTGACCCGGCTCGATGCGCGGCGGCGCCCCAACCCCCAGGTGGTCGATCTGGCGACGCTCGCGCGCGAAGTGATCGAGGGAATGCGTGCGCTCGCCAAGAATCGCGCGCTGACGCTTGAGACGGAGGGCAATACCCAGGGGTACGGCGACGCGGATCAACTCAAGCAAGTGTTTTACAATTTGCTCGGCAATGCCATCCAGGCGACGGATGCCGAGCAGGGCAAAATTATTTTGCGCGTGCAAGGCGCGGCGCAAACGGTGCAGGTCAGCGTCGTGGATAACGGCGGCGGAATTCCCGAACCAGCCCAGGCGCACATCTTTGAACGATTTTACCGAGTGGACAAGGCACGCGCGCGCGCCAGCGGCGGCAGTGGCTTGGGGTTGGCAATCGTCCGAGCGATTGTGGAAAGTCACGCGGGGCACATTGAGCCGGTCGAGAGCGCGGTGGGGCGCGGCACGACGATTCGCTTTACGTTGCCGCGCGCACAAAACTGAACGCTGTAAAATATAAATATCACTGGAACTGAAAAAGACCTTTGCCCTCTCCTCCGCAAAGGTCTTTTTCAGTTTGTCAATTCAAATCCGCGTTCGTCCGCGTCCAGCAAAAATTTATCGCCGGGGATTGACAAATCTCCCGCAATCGGCTATCAAGGGCACATTCAAATTTCGAGGAGGGCTTGTGCAAATCACCCGGTATCCCGTCACGATTGATGGCGAGACCACGCACATCGGCACTGCCGGTGAACTCGCCATCGCACTCGACGTCCTGCAAGGGCAACGCGACCGCGCCGTGCTCGAACAGTTACGCGATCACCTCGCGGACGTTATGGGCGGAGCGCAAGGATTCGCGCGCACGCTCACTTCACTCGCGCCCGACGATCAGATTTTTCTGATTGATGCGATTGGCGCACGGCTGACTGGCGTCATCCGCGAAGCGCGTTTCCTGCGCGATATTTTTGCGACGATGGCAGTGCTCGAGGTCGAACAAAAATTGCTCGCGACGCTCGGCGGCGATGGACTGCGCGCGCTGATCCCGACCGCCGAAGAACTGTCCGAAATTCTCGAATGGCTGTACGGCGAATGCGATCACCAGGCGCTGGACCTCATCGGCACGCCACATCTGCAACAGATCATTCGCCACGCGTCCGATCTCGCCGTCGTGCTCAACGCGCTCAACGCGCATGGTCAACGCGATGTCATCGAACGCCTGGGCTGGGCGCGCATCACCCATTTCATTCGCGATGGCATTGACCTCGCGCTGACTCTGCGCGCACTGCCCGCCGAGTCGAGCGCGCAATTGCTCACGGAGATGACGCGCGAACGTTTGCACGCGCTCATCGGCAACGCGCGCGACTGGGAATATCTGTGGCATCGTTTGGAACCGGCGGAAGCCAAACTCGTCGCAGAGAAACTGGGGGTGACGTATGCCGCATGAACAAATTTCAACGTGGTCGCGCGCGGCGAGCAAACCCGGGTCGCTCGCACCCTTGCGCGGCAGTAAATACAAAATGATTGACGCGCATTTGCACGTCGTCAACTTTATTCAAGAAACTCCGGGCGGCGACGCGCTGTTGCATTATATGGACGCCGCGAACATTGACAAGAGTGTGGTGTTCGGTTTGCCAGTCTCGAAAGTGTGGACTGAGTACGACCGCGAAGCGCCCGATTATTATCTCGCCAACGATTCGCCGTGCTACTATTACAGTTACGGCGATGTGATCGTTGCCGAGATGTACCGCAAGCTCAAGCCCGAACACCAAGCGCGCATCTATCCGCTCATCTGTGGATTTAACCCGGTGGATCGGTACGCCTTGCGCCACGTCGAGCGCTTGTACGATCAGTACCCGGAGGTATGGAGCGGCATCGGCGAAATTTTATTGCGCCACGATGATCTCACCGCATTCACGTACGGCGAAAATCCGCGCGCGAATCATCGCGCATTATTTCCCATTTATCAATTCGCGGCGGATCACGACTTGCCGGTGTTGCTTCATCAAAACGTCACATCCGTCACGAAAAACGATCACCCGACATATCTCCACGAACTCGAAGAAACGCTCCGCGAGTTTCCGCGCACGCGATTTATTTTCGCGCACTGCGGCATGTCGCGCCGCGTCAATGTGCCATTCTATCACCAGATGGTCGAACGCTTGCTTGCTACGTACCCGTTTCTGTGCGTAGATTATTCTTGGATCGTCTATGATGTCGTGATCGCGCCGAACGGCGTGCCCAACCCGGCTTGGATCGAACTCACCGAAAAGTACAGCGACCGCATCTGTCTCGGCTCCGACCTTGTGACGAAATTCGAGCGACTCGGTCCCGAACTGCAACGCTACGACGTGTTTCTCGATCAGTTGAGCGAAACCGCGCGCGCAAATGTGTGCTGGCATACCGCCGAACAAATTTACGGCGGCAACAAGGGCAAGGTCGTACAAGCCCAGCCGCGCACCGTGCCCGCATGGCGAACGCTCACCTCGACCTAGCAACGAACCGGAACGCGGTCACGCCGACTCGCTTTGCAAAAAAAGAGTGAGGGCACGCTTACGCCCTCACTCTTTCCTTTGCTCACCCTCACGCGGCGCGTTGCATCCGCGCCGCATAAAGCACAATCGAGCCGGCAACCGCCACATTGAGCGAACTCACTTTGCCCCACATGGGCAGGCGCACCAGAAAATCGCATTTTTCCCGAACGAGACGCCCCAGCCCCGTGCCTTCGCTACCCAACACCAGCGCCAGCGCCAGTTTGAAATCCGCGCGCGCCAGCTCCTGCGCCTCGGGCACATTCTCAATGCCGAACACCCACACCTGTGCGCGTTTCAGCTCGTCAATCGTGCGCGCCAAATTCGTCACGCGCACAATCTTCAGGTGATTGACCGCGCCCGCCGACGCCTTGACAACTGCCGGCGTCACGCCGACCGCGCGCCGTTCCGCGATGACGACACCGTGCACGCCAACGGCTTCCGCCGTGCGAAGCAACGTGCCAAAGTTTTGCGGGTCTTGCACCGAATCGAGCAACAGGATGAACGCCGGTTCGCCGCGCTCGCGCGCGACTGCCAACACCTGTTCGATTTCGACGTACTGATATTCGCCCACGCGCGCCAGCACGCCTTGGTGGTTGCGCGTCACGCGATCCAATTCTTCACGCGTGACACCGCGCACCGGCACCTGCGCCGCTTTTGCCAGGGCGATCATTTCGCTCAACGCGCTTTGTGCGTGCACGCCACGTGCGATCAAAATTTCGTCAATGGCGCGTTGTGCGCGTAACGCTTCGAGCACCGCGTGCCGACCGTAAAGATAATCCGACATCTACCACAATCCCAACCGGCGCAACAACGCCTCGTAAAAATCACCGCGCTTGGCAACCATCACGAGGATCACCTGATGGGCTTGATCCACAATTTCATAGGCGATACGATACTGCGTTGCTCCAAATCGAAAGTGATAACTCCATATCCCTTTCAGTGCGCCGCGCAATGGATCGCCGCATTGTGGGTTTGCTTGCAACCGCGGCAGATGTTGATCGCGCAAAGCCCGTTGCAATGGAGGGTCAAGCCGTTTGACATCTTTTGCAACTGCGGTTGGGATAACGAGTTCATACATCAGCCCAATCCCTTGAACAGTTCTTTCGCTGTGACGACTTGCCCTTTGGCAACTTGCCGTCTCACGAGTGCGCGCCGCGCAACAAGGTTCTCGCGCTCGAGAATTTCAACGAGCGACGCGCGTTGCTTGGGTGTCAAACGCGTGAGCGCATCCGCGAGTTGCTCCACCGTCAATTTTGCAGATGCTGTTCTCATTCTTCCTCCGCTTGGCAAAGCTCGCATTTCGGCTACCGTTCCGCTTTCCAGGTCGTTCCTTGCGGCGTGTCTTCGAGGACGACGCCGAGTTGCGCGAGGTCTTGGCGAATCTTGTCGGCGAGCGCGTACTGTTTCGCCGCGCGCAAATCGCGGCGCGTGGCGATCAACAATTCGATAAACGGCGCGGCTTGCAACAACTCGGCTTGCTTCTCCGCGAACGTAAGACCCAGGATGCTCGCCAATTCGCGCAACGTCGTTTGCGCGGGCGCGAGCATGGCTGGGGTTGCGCCGCCGTCGCGCGCGCGATTGATCTCGCGGGCAAGATCGTGTAGCGCGGCAATCGCTTGCGGCGTGCCAAAATCGTCGTCCATCGCCGTGATGAATTTTTCGTGCGTTTGCGCGGCGAGTTGCACGAGCGCATTGTCGCCGGCAACGGCTTGGGTTGCGCCGGCATCTTTCAACGCCGTGCGCCAGCGTTCGAGACTGCGCGCGGTCGCGTCCACGTCCGCATCTATCCACGCCAGCGGCGTGCGGTAATGCGTCGAGAGCAAGTACAGGCGAATCGCGTCCGAGCCGTGCCGCGCCAACGCATCCTTGATCCAAAGGGTATTGCCGGCGTGCCGCGACATTTTGTCTTCGGCGGACGTGTCGCCGCTCAAGCGCAACAACGCGTTGTGCATCCAGTACCGCGCGAATGGCGCTTTGCCGGTGAACGCTTCGCTCTGCGCGATTTCGTTTTCGTGATGCGGAAAGATCACGTCGTGCCCGCCGCCGTGAATGTCAATCTGCGCGCCGTGTTCCGCCCAGTTCATCGCCGAGCACTCGATATGCCAGCCCGGGCGCCCTTTGCCCCAGGGACTGTCCCACGCCGGTTCGCCGGGCTTGGACGCTTTCCACAGCGCAAAGTCCATCGGGTCGGCTTTGCGCTCGTCCACCTGGATGCGCGCGCCGGCTTGCATTTCGTCGAGCGAGCGGTGCGACAGTCTGCCGTACCCGGCAAATTGGCGCACGCGAAAAAACACATCGCCGTCCATTGCGTACGCAAAGCCCTTGGCGATCAACGTCTGGGTGATCTCGATGATTTGCGGAATGACGCCGGTCGCGCGCGGGTACGCGTCGGCGCGTTCGATGTTGAGCGCGTCCATTTCGTCGAGAAAGCGTTGGATGTACACTTCGCCGATGGCTTGGATCGTCGTTTTTTGTTCGAGCGCCTTGTTGATGATGCGGTCTTCAATGTCGGTGAAATTTTGGACGTGCCGCACCTGGTAGCCGCGAAAGCGCAAATAGCGTTTCGCCGTGTCGAAGACGATGTACGAAAACGCGTGTCCGACGTGGCAGGGATCGTAGAGGTTGGGTCCACACACGTACAGCGCCACGCGCCCGGGTTGATTCGTCACAAAATCTTCTTTTTGTCGAGATAGCGTATTGTAAACTTTGAGAGCCATTGTCAATTCTCCGCAGAGTGGAATAGACCGGCAAGCGTGTGCTTGCCCGTCAAAGCGTTGGGGATGAAACGGGGACGCTGCGCGCCGCGCAGGTCCCCCAAAGACACTTGCAGAGTGAAAATCTCACGCGCCAAAAAATCATTTGCGTTCGTCCGCTGGGGCGGCGAAAATCATCCTGCCCTGGTTGGTTTGCAACATCCGCGTGACGGTGACTTCAATCGTCTGCCCCAAAAACTTTTTGCCGTTATCAATCACGACCATCGTGCCGTCGTCGAGGTAGCCAACGCCCTGCCCCAACTCTTTGCCTTCCTGGACGACGCGCACGCGCATCCCTTCGCCGGGCAACACCACGGCGCGGATGGCGTTCGCCAGTTCGTTGATGTTCAGAACCCGCACGCCTTGCAGTTCGGCGACACGGTTCAAGTTATAATCGTTCGTCACGACAGGGCAGTGCAAATTTTTGGCGAGGCGGACGAGCTTGTCATCCACCTCGTGCACTTCTTCCACGTCCAAATCGGTGATCCGAATCGGCACGATGGATTCCTTTTGCAGTTTGTTCAGCATTTCCAAACCGCGTCGTCCGCGATTGCGCCGCAACGAGTCTGCCGAATCGGCAATGTGTTGCAGTTCCGCCAGCACAAATCGCGGAATCATCATCGTGCCATCCAAAAAGCCGGTGCGCGAAATATCGGCGATGCGTCCGTCAATGATCACACTCGTATCGAGCAAAACTTGTTTATCGGAGGAAGCTTTCGCCGTACCTTCTTTGCCCAACCGTCCGCCGAGGATCGCAAAGAAATCGCGCTCGCGCATCACCATCACCCACGCGCCAAGATAGCCGAACAGGATCAGGGAGATGAACGGAAAGATCGAGCCGAACGGCGGAGGCAAAAAGGAGAGGGGGAACGCCGAAAGCGCGGCGATGATCAAGCCGATCAACAAGCCAATCGTCGCGGCGAGCAATTGTTGCGCCGGAATCTGGCGAATGGTGCGGCGTGCCCAGACATATGGGCGAATCGTGATCCAGGGTGTAATCAGCAAACCGAGCGCCGCGCCCGCCAACGCCAACACGACGATGTAGCGAATTTGCGCTTCGCCGCCGCCCAGCGCATCGCCAATGCGCCAGCCGACAATAGCGAACACGAACATACCCATGATGCGGAGGAGAAATTCAATACTCATCATGACCTCGTTTTTCCCCAGCCGCCAAACAAAAAAGTGTACCGCAAAGTACACTCAACCGAAAACGAAAAAAAGAAGACCATTACTCGTCAAGCAATCATCAGGACGCTTTGATCAAACCGCGAACTTGTTGGGTGTCTCTCCGGCAAAAATGCGTATGCGATTGGGCGACCAAGGGAAATGATGCTCTCGCGAGCAAAAAATAATAAATGAAAAATTCCGCTGTTACGTTTCTATCTTAGCACAGGGCAATCTAAATGTCAACCAGAATCCGGGCAATGGGCAGGGCTTTTCAAAAGTCAGGCGACCCTCATCCCAACCTTCTCCCTCAAAGGGAGAAGGGGTAAATTCCCTCGCCCCTATTGGGGAGAGGCGCTAGCGCGTCCGTAACGCGGCGG
>CAIKBD010000509.1 GCA_903825565.1 uncultured Anaerolineales bacterium
CGCCGCGCCGCATTATAAATCAAGTCCAGACGACAGTGACCCTGTCGTCTGTTTTGTTAATGGCGGGAACGGTTTGCCCGCTCAAATTTCCTGGGGCCGCGCGCGCCGGTTTTCCCATAGCTGCCGAGTCAAGCGCATTTGCCCCAAATGTTCGTTGTAATGTTCGAGTACGTGCACGATGCAATACCGCACCGAATGTAATCTACCGGGATCGCCGCGCAATTGTTCCAGGTCCGGCTCTGTGAGTTGCGCTAAAATCGCTTCGCTGTCGCGCGCCACCGTTTCGGACTGGGCGCGCAACACCGGCACATCTTCGCCGCGCGCGCGAAATTCCGCCGCGCGATCCCGGTCAATCGTGCGCCCGCCGATCCACTCGTGCACCCAGCGCCGCTCCGCGCCAAGCGAGTGAACCGCTAGCGCGTACAACGAGTTTGCATCCTCCGCCAGCGGTCGCCAGTTGAGCGCATCACCATTCAGATCAGTCAACGTTTGCAAGAGATCGGCGCGGCGGTCGCGCAACGCCGCTATGTAATTTTGCACTTCGGTTAACATCGTCACCCCATCTCAACGCGATTTTTACCGGCGCGTTTGGCATACGCCAGCGCGCCCTCCGCGCGGCCCAACAAGGTGAGGTTCTCCCCCAAGTCGTTCCCCGCCACCGCCGCGACGCCTACGCTCACGGTGACGTGCAAATCAAGTTTTTCCAAAATGAAATGATGCTCGGCGATATCCTGGCGAATGCGCTCGGCGAGTGCGCGCGCGCTGGTTTCATCGGTTTGCGGCGCGATGACGAGAAAATCTTGCACGTCGTTGCGCCCAACGATTTCGCATTTCCGCATCATCTTGAACAGCAACTGCCCGGTTTCGATCAACACCGTGTCGCCGGTCAAGATGCCGTACTCGTGATTGATCTCTTTCAAATTGTCCACGTCCACGAGGATCACAGCGAGCGGCAGGTTGTAGCGCGCGCTCCGTTTCGCTTCGTACGCGAGTTGGTGCAACAAGTAGCGGCGATGATACAACCGCGTCAACGGATCGAGAATCGCCAACAGCCAATCGTTTTCCGGCTTGAGCGGGCGCACCGCGCTGACATGTTCGCCGGTGTGCCAGCCCGCCGCCGCGTGCGTTTTCACCTCGACGAGATCGTACGGCGCGGTGAGACAATCGGCAAGCGGCACGCGCGCCTCGGCGACTTGTTTCGCTTCGGCACCGTTTTCCGCGAGGAAAATGATCGGCACGTTGGCGGTGGGCGCCAGCGCGCGCATCGCCCGCGCCGCCTCCAAGCCGCTCAACCCGGCGAGCGTCACGCCGAGGAAAATGGCGTCGGGTCTCTGATCGAGCGCGAGATCAATGACTGCCATGCCGTCGGGCGCGATGCGAACCTGGTGCGCCTCCGCTTCGAGCGCCTGTTGAATCTGTTTCAAGACCGTGCGACTTTTAATCGCCAGCAAAAATTTTCCCGCCATACCTCTCTCCACTGGGCTAGACAAGCGCCGCTTGCCTAATTGCCTAATTGACTTTGCACAAAGCGTTCTTCTTCCGCGCGCGTAGTGATCCGCCCGTCCAAGCGCGCATCGCGCAAGTGGCTCAAAATTTCACGATAGCGCGGACCGGGCGGCAAGTTCCAACGCTTCAGATCATCGCCAGTCAGTTCCGGCGCAATCGCGCGCAGGCGCGTCCGAAACAGTGCGACGTGCTCGCGCACGCGGGCGTCGTCCGTCGCGATCTGAAAAATCGCCAGCGCGTCGTCCGTGTAGCCGGCGAGCCAGTGATAGATCGCGCTGGGCGCGAACACCTCCGCCAACGGCGCGGCAACCTCCGCGCGCAACGCACGCGTTTGCAGTAGCGTTTCCTTGTCGGCGTTCGCCAGTTTGAGGCGTTGTCCTAGTTCGACGATGCTCGCCGGCGGCAAGTGGTACGCGAGCAAACCCAGGTACGTGATCGGGAGCGGCTTGGCTTCCAATTCACGCGCGGCGCGAAATTTGCGCGCGTGCCACTCGTCGAAATGTAGCGGCGCAAAAATCGCCGCGAGCGCGCCAAGCGCGTGCGCGCGCGCCAGCGCCTTTTCCGGTTCGGTCTCGCGAAAGATCAAGTTGAACTCGTGTTGGATGCGTTCGCCGCTGACGCGCGCAAACATCGCCAGCGCATCGCCGATCAACTGGAGCGTGCGCGGTTCGATCTTGAACCCGAACCGTTGTTCAAAGCGCGCGGCGCGCAAAATACGTGTGGGGTCTTCGATGAAACTAAGATTGTGCAAAACGCGGATCACGCCGCGTTGCAAATCCGCTTCGCCGCCGAACGGATCGAGCAACTGCCCGAATCGCTCCGGGTCGAGCGCAATAGCCAGCGTGTTGATCGTAAAATCGCGGCGGTGCAAATCTTGTTTGATCGAACTGGTTTCCACTTCGGGCAAAGCGGAGGGATGCGCGTAAAATTCTGTGCGCGCCGTGGAAAAGTCGAGCGCCTGGGTAACCACAGTCTGGTTCGACGCGCGCGCCGGCTTGTCTTCGATCATCCATTTCGCGGTGCCAAACCGCGAATGGCTGTGCACGCGGCCGCCGTATTTTTTCTGCAAGGCGTGCGCCAACGCGATGGCATCGCCCTCGACGACGAGATCGAGATCGAGATTGGGCTGGTTGAGCAACAGGTCGCGCACGAACCCGCCGACGACGTACAGTCCTGCGCCCAGTTCGTGCGCGGCGGCGCTGGCGTCGCGCAACAGCGCATACAATTCCGGCGGTAACCAGCGTTCGAGCCGCGTCGCCATTTCCGCCGCGCGAGCGGGGCGCGGCGCGCCGAACGATTTGATCAGATCGGTGCGCGTGACGATGCCGATGATGCGCTGATCTTTGACGACCGGCACCTGCCCCAAAGCGGTGTCACTCATCACCGCGCGCAATTTTTCGAGCGAATCATCCGGCGAGACGGACGCCGGTTTTTGCATCAGAGATTGGATGGTCGTGTTGTGCAACTTGTGGCGCACCGCGCGATCAATCTCGCGTCGCGTAAGCACGCCGACCAGTTTGCCGCGCCGTGCGACGGGAAAGCCCTCGTGCCCGTACCGATCCATCGCCTCGGCGGCTTCGGCAACGGTGGCGCTCGGTTCGAGCGTGTGCACGCCGAACGACATGACGCGCCGCACCGTCAACGAGGGCTTGACGATTTCCTTCAATAGTTTCAGCAAACGCGCTTTGGCTTGGCGCAACGTGAGATCGCGAATCAACGCGGCGGCAGCTTTGTCGTGTCCGCCACCGCCAAAGGCTTCGGCAATCGCCGCCACATCAATCTCGGCGCGATCCGAACGCGCAACGAGTTGGATGTGATCGGGCAATTGCACGAGGACGAAGAGCGCGGCGGGGTCGTACAATTCGCGCAGTTGATGCGCGAGCGTCGAAATTTCTTCGACGTAACCGTCGGCGCGCGCGGCAGTGATCGCAATCGCGTTGCCGGCAATCTCGACGATCGTCAGTTTTTCGATCAAGCGATGATACAATTTGTGTTGCGCGTCGGTGAGCGGGTGATGCAAAAAGTCGTTGACGAGCGCGAGACTGGCGTTGTGTTCGAGGAGATACGCGGCGGCGCGGGCGTCGCGCGCGGTGGTTGTGGGGTAAGCCAGCGAGCCGGTGTCTTCGTAAATGCCGAGCAGGAGTAGCGTGGCTTCCATCGGCGCGAGCGGCAAGTTCTTGTCGGCGATCTGCTCGACGAAGAGCGTCGTCGTCGCGCCGGTCTCGCCGCCGGAAAAGGTCATGCCTGGTTTGAGATCGCGCGCGAGCGGGTGGTGATCGAAAAAGTGAATGTGTGTGCGCGGGGTGATGCCGCGCGCGGATTGCACGCCTTGCGTATCCACGATCAGGGCTTGGGCGAATTTTTGGCGCGGCAGATCGTCGGGGCGCGTGAGCGGCAACGCGTCGCAGTAGAGCGCGCAAAAATCGCGCACGTTGCGATTCAAACGGCGGGGGAGAATCGCCACGGCTTCGGGATACACTTTTTTTGCGCCGAGCAATGCGGCAAGCGCGTCAAAGTCGGCATGATCGTGCGTGAGGATGGCGTCCATCGGGACAGAATTATAACACACTTTGCGCTGGGCGGAAAAAAGCAAAACGCTCTGAAGTTTCAGAGCGTTTTGTGTGCGTCCTCGGCGAGGCTTGAACTCGCAACCTCAGCCTCCGCAGGGCTGCGCGCTATCCAATTGCGCTACGAGGACAATCAGGCGGAGGGGGCGGGATTTGAACCCGCGCTACAGGTATTAGCCCGTAGAGTCACTTAGCAGGCGACCGCACTAGACCAACTATGCGACCCCTCCATGTAATTTCAGATTTGAGATTTCAGATTTTAGACGCGCTGGCGATTCCCTGTCTGAAATTGGCAATCCAAAATCTGCGATTCCTCCAGCGACGGAGGAGGAAGGATTCGAACCTCCGTGGCTTTTGACCCATCCGCTTTCAAGGCGGCGCCGATAGTCCACTCCGGCACTCCTCCATGTCCGCGCAGAGTATAGCAGAAGGACGCGATTGTGTCAAACTGAAAACGAACGCGGCGTTGGCGCGCCGCTCACGGTTGGCGGGGGCGCAAACCGCTGGCAAGCACTTGGCGGTACGCGCCGATCCGTTGCGCGCGTAAGGCGCGCTTGTGCCCGAACAGCCATTTCGCGCCCTCTTCGGCAATTTGGAACACAAACATGCCAAGCAAAAATGCGCGCAGGGTTTCGGCGACCAACGCGCCGTGATACTTGCGAAAGAACCGAATCTTGCTCGTGTGAAAATGAATGTCGCGCGCCGCCGCCGCCTGCTCCGAAGATTTGCCGTCATAATGCGTCACGCGCGCGCGCGGCAAATACACAATCTCCCAGCCCGCGCGCTTGGCGCGATAACACCAGTCCAATTCTTCCGAGTACATAAAAAATGCTTCGTCGAACCCGCCAACCTGATCGTACACCGCGCGCCGCACGAACATCGCCGCGCCGGTGATCCAATCCACCGCTTGGGTTTCA
>CAIKBD010000510.1 GCA_903825565.1 uncultured Anaerolineales bacterium
AAGACGTTTGGACCTGGTGTCATGAAACGCTGGGCAAGTCAGTGCAAGCTCAACGGCGTCAACTGATGAAATTATTAAAGCGCACGGAACAAAAACGGGATCAAATTCCCGCAACTACTTGAACCTTTTTTCATCACCCCAGACGTAGGGCAATATCGTTATTCCAACAAACGCGAATTGTTGATCCTGGCAGATGGCGGCGGCGCAAATGGCAAACGGTGTTCGCTGTGGAAATGGGAATTGCAACAATGCGCAGATGAGTTCGGCTTGACCATTACGGTGACGCATTATCCAACGGGCGCGTTGAAATGGAATCCGATTGAACATCGCTTGTTCTGTCACATTAGCCACAATTGGGCGGGACAACCGTTAATCAGTTATGAGACGATGTTAAAGCTCATACGCACAACCAAGACCGCGACTGGCGTATGTTGTCGGGCACGCTTGGATCGTAAACGCTACAAAACGGGACTCGAGATAACAACTGACCAAAGACAAGCGGTCAACTTGCAAGCGTATCGTGCGCTGCCCAAATACAACTACACTATTCGGCCGCATCCGAACAAATAGATGTGTTCAAGTTATTTTTGGAAAACCACTTACTTTCGATAAGAAATTGGCGACCCGTATTTTGGAAGGGGTAGTGAAAGCGGGGCTGGATGTTCCGGGCGAAGGTGGAGCGCACCTATCCGGAGACACCTCTGCCTAGCCCGCCGCTATGTTATGCCACTTGCCAACCTATCCCCCCTTGCTTCTTCCCCGCGAGGGAAGGGGTTGGGGTTGGATCAACTCGCCCCTAAACGCTCTTGCCATTATCACTTGGTTAACCTTATCCGCGAGATGTTACCCATCACGTTAAATTGCGCCGGCGACAAATCATCGCTCAGTAGACGCGCGTCGCCGGGTTCGTCTTCGCCGAGTAAAATCCGGATCAAGGATGACTTGTGCATGGGCATTCTGAATTGGTGGGGATTGTCTGCGTTCGCATCACGCGAGACACATCATTGTCCGTTCGCTGGCGGCAAGGTGACAATCGTCATCCAAAAATTTTCGATGGACTTGACCACGTAAAAAAAACGATCCAGGTCGAGGGGCTTGGTGATAAAGCAGTTGGCGTGTAAATCATAACTCTTGAGAATATCTTCTTCGGTTTGTGAGGTCGTCAGCACAACCACCGGAATGCGTTTCAGATTGTCGTCGCTCTTGAGTTCGGCTAACACCTCGCGTCCGTCTTTCCGCGGCAGATTTAGATCGAGCATGATCAAATCGGGACGCGGCATTGCCGCATACGCATCTTGACGCCGCAAGAACGCCATGGCTTTTACGCCATCATTCACGACGTAAACTTGATTGCGGATTTTGTATTCCTGGAGCGCCTCAAAGGTCAGGCGCGCGTCCGCGGGATTATCTTCCACTAACAAAATGTTCACCGCATAACCGGAAACCGGATCATTCATTTCTGCTCCATCTTTGATTGCGGCTCAACGCTAGTTCACGCTTGGCTCGTTCTCCGCGACTGGAAGCGTAAAGTAAAAAGTTGAACCTTGCCCTAACTTGGATGCCACCCAAATCTTGCCGCCATGCCGTTCCACAATGCGTTTACAAATCGCCAAGCCGATGCCCGTGCCAGGATATTCGGCGCGCGTGTGCAAGCGTTGAAAGATGGCAAAGATACGTCCATAGTACTGCGGCTCAATGCCGATCCCATTATCCTGAACGGCAAAGAGCCATTCGGCTTGTTCGCCTTCCGTCACGCGTTTCGCTGATACATGAATGAGCGGCGAACTGGATCCCCGATATTTGATGGCATTGCTGATCAAATTTTGAAATAGCAGGATGAGTTGTCCTTCATCAGCCATCACGGTTGGGAGTGGATCGTGGGCGAGGATGGCGGCGCTCTCCTGGATCGCAACGCGCAGATTCGCATGGACAATGCCTAACGCGCGTTCGCAATCGGTTCGGTTGAAGGCTTTGCCGCGCGAACCCACGCGCGAATAAGCCAACAAATCATTGATCATCTCTTGCATGCGGTTCGCGCCCGTTACCACAAACTCGATATATTCGCGCGCGTTTTGATCGAGCCGGTCCTGGTATCGTTTGTCGAGCAGTTGCGCGAAACTTGTGATGGTTCGCAAGGGTTCTTGCAAATCGTGCGAAGCGACATACGCAAATTGCTGTAATTCGGCATTCGAGCGTTGCAGTTCTTCCAGTAATTGCGATTTTTCTTCTTCGGCTTGTTTACGTTCGGTAATGTCGCGGCTGATCCCCACCAGCGCAACGGGGTTGCCCTTGGCATCACGAATCAATCCTCGGCTATCACTAAACCAACGATACTCACCGCTCTTGACCTGCCAACGATATTCTGTCGGTGATAAAGTTTGCCCAGCCGCAATGCCTTGTTGTTGCTCAATCGGAATGGCGCGATCATCGGGGTGCACGCGCGCGATTGCTTCCTCGGCAGGGAAATTGTTCAGTTCTTCTGCCGTAAAGCCGGTCAGTGCGATTTGAGCCGGGTTCATGAAAACATACTTGCCGGTTCGCAAGTTGAGCATGTTGATTCCATCACGCGAATTTTCCGCAATGGACTTGAGTTGTTCTTGGCTTTCACGGAGTGCTTCTGCCGACAGTTTGAGTTGAGTGACGTCCGTGTGTGCGACAATGAGACGGATTGGTCCGCCATCTTCAAAGCGCGAAACCCGTGCCATGAACCAGCGACGTTCCTCCGGTGAATCGCAAGGATATTCGAGCGTGAATTCCGGCTGTGAGCCATTCAAGACGGCATGAATGCCCAGTGCCATGGCGTTAGCATAAGGGTCAATGGCTAATTCGCACATCGCGAGATAATTCACGCCGATCCCGATCCGGTTCGGGTCGCCCTGATTCGCATTAGCAAAATTGCTCCAAGCGCGATTCACGTTGATGATCTTGCCTGTCTCACTGAGAATGGCAATGTGCGTGGTTAAACCATTCAGGACAGAACGCGCAAAACGTTCGCTTTCACGCAAAGCATATTCCGCGCGTTTGCGATCGGTAATATCTACGGCAATATTGGCATAGTGTTCAGGGTCTGCCAGAAATACCGCTGACATATAGTGCCGGTCATTCGTTTGAAAATAGGTTTCAAATTGTTTGGGCTGACCCGATGCAACGACCTGACGACACGTTTCCAAATAGGGTTTCATCACTTGAATGCCGTACAGTTCACATGCACGCTTGCCGATGAGTGCTGATGCCGCTTGCTCCAGACTCGCCGCGCCGAGTGGATTGGCGTCGGTGATTTCCCAGTCAACAATCTCACCCTGGGCATCACGTACCAGCCGATAGATGATGCCTTGCAACGGGGCATTGTGAAAGAGAGCGTTGAATTTCTCCTCGCTCTCGCGCAATGCTTTTTCCGCGTGTTTGCGCTCGGTGATGTCAGTGGTGACGATGATGGTGCTCCAATCCGCAAATGGACCAGCCACCGCGCTGACATTCGTCCAGACCACCTCGCCGTTTTCTTTGACGACACCCGTTTCCACATTCATGGCTTCCGGTTCACCACGCGACACACGCGAACTCGCAAATTCGGTCGGGGGCATTGGGTCGCCATCGGCGCGCAAATATTGGCGATGGTGATAATCGCCGCGCGCCAGACCTTCGGCGGTTATATCGAGAATTTTTTCTAATGCTTGATTCTGCTTGACGACACGATGTTCACGATCCAGGATCGAGATGCCGACCGGCAAAATATCAAAGAGCAATTCCAATTTGGCGTTGCTATCTACAAGCGCTTGTTCAGCATGTTTGCGGCGTGTAATGTCGCGTCCGAGCACGGTGACGCCGGTAATCCGCCCATCCGATTCGCGAATGGGATTAAACCGATATTCGATCTGGTGCGGCACATTGCTAAAACGGGTCGCTATTTCGATGTTGAAGCGCTCACCCTGCAACGCGCGGTCATAATAACCCCGCCATTCTTCCAACACCGCTGGCGGCAAATCATCGTACAGCGCCGATTCACCCGGCAGTAATTCACGTCCCCGCGCCAGACGCACATTTTCGAGGAACGTGGAATTGCCAATGAGCAGACGATAGTTTGTATCCACCGACCAAATGCTCGAATCCGTATTTTCGATCAACGCGGTGAGATTAACCTGTTGTTCGTGCAAGGCGTGCTCGGCTTGCTTGCGTTCGGAAATATCATCAAACACGGCTACAAAATAATTCACCTTGCCATCGGCATGGCGTACACAGCGCACAGCCAAACTAATCCAGATGATATGACCATCTTTGTGAACGAACCGTTTATCCAAGGAATAGCCATCTATCTCGCCAGCCAGGACGCGATTGAATTGAGTCAGGTCTGCGTTCAAATCTTCGGGATGGGTCAACTGTACCCAGGTCAAGGTTTCCAATTCTTGGCGTGAATAGCCCAGGATTGCGCACAACCGCTCATTGACCTCGATCCAGGTATGGGTCGGCGACGAAATGGCAATCCCGATCAACGGCAATTCAAAATAACTTTTGAAACGCGCTTCGCTTTGTTTCAATTCGCGGAAAATCGTATTGTACGGTTTGTCGAGTGTGCTATCAACTGTAACTTTGTAGATCAGTGTGACGGCAATGATTTTCAAAACATGTCCCAGTAAATTGAACAAACCATACACATCCACATACAGCGTGAACGCCATTTCAGATGCCACCGTGACCAAAGCCGAAGCGATGAGCAAACGTAATACCGCGCTGTCGAATTGTTGGCGTTGACGCCACAGTTGAGCGACCGCAAACAAGAGGATGCCAGAAATAATGTACTCGCTTGCGATCTTGAATGGCGTCAGCCCAACGCCTTCGATGTAACACACCGGAAAAATATCCCAGTAGAAAATCGAGAGGAGGACTAGTGCGGTTGCCAGGATATAACCAATCACCACCGTTTCGCTTCGGCGTTGGCGCGTCACATTCAGGGTCGCGATCAAAAAAGAGGCGCTTTGCCAATAGCGTGCGGCGATCCACAACTGAGTGGGCAGGTTGGCATCATAGCCCACAAAGATATTCATACCTTTGAACGCGATGGTGTGAAGGAGATCGAGCAAGCCCACGAATAAAGAGGACACCCCGAGCAGGAGGAAAAACGAATGGTTGGAAAAACGGCGCGTGTTCCAGGTGATGATAAACACGGCGGTAAAGATCGCGATGGAAAAAACTTCGGCGGCGATGTGGAACAATAAATAATTGTACGTGCGCGTGAGTAAAACGCCGCCGAGCACAAGGACACCTAGCACAAGATCGAGCCATTGATGTTTGTTCATACGGTTGCCTTATTCATTGAATCGAGTTGGCGGGCATGTCATCGAACCATTCCCGTAAGAGCATAAGCAATCGTGCATAGGGGGACGCGCGAGACCTTTTTTCTTACGAGGATGCCGGACCGGTATGCGAGCGAGGATTCGTTTTTCCAACGAGGCAATCCGTCGGCGCAATGCGGCATCTTTTTGATCAAGCATTGCTTGGGGGTCGTCATGAGTTCTGACATCCTGTTCTAGTTCGCGAGTGGTTCGATGAAATCATCTTGCCCCGGTTAAACGGTCTGCATTTAGTATAAGACGAACAGATTAAATTTGCAAAGCGAGTGTTATTGCGCGGCAGTATGTTCGAAAAATTGACAAATGGATTTTGCCATGATATAATAATGTTGGAATACTTTAGTAAAAGTATTTATAAAGTCTGCTATGGCAATGGTGCCAACATGAAGCATCCCGCTGAACGATTATCCGAAATCAATCGCTTGGCTGTTCTACGTAGTATTAGCGGTCGTCAGACTTTCACCAAGATGGATGTTGTCCGCGAGGCACATCTCAGTCTGCCTACGGTGAATGGTATCTTGGCGGCGCTTGAGACAGAATGCTATGTGGTGCCCAATGGCAATGGTGAGTCGCGCGGTGGACGCCCGCCAGCACTTTATCGCTTCAACCCGGTCGCTCGATATGCTATCGGGATTAAAGTTGATTCCCCTACGATTGCTATTGGGTTAGTTGATCTCCAAGCCAATCTCCACCGAGTTGTCGAATACCCCTTCGATGACGATTCAACTTCTGAATATATTGAAGCCACGCTAACGCAAGGCATCCTGGACATCCTGGCGGAACAGAAAATCGAGCCAGCCAAAATGATTGGTCTTGGGATCGGCGTACCGGGGTATTTCGAAAGAGACACCGGTACCTGGCTTGGATACCTGCCTTTGCGTTCCTTCAAGCAAATACCTCTGCGCGATCTTTTCTCAAAAAAATTTGGCGTGCCCGTATACGTGCAACACGCTTCTAACATCTACACATTTGCCGAAATACAAAAATCACCGCTGAGGTTGCGCGACGATGTGCTCTTCATCACGTGTACGGAAGGCGTCAAGGCGAGTGTTGTGGTAGACGGGCAGATTTTGTCCGGCGATCATGGAAACTTTGGACGCCTTGGTCACTTTACGGTGGTTGAACATGGACGCACTTGCTATTGCGGGATGAAGGGGTGCCTGGAAATGTATGCTTCGGGTCGCTCGATTCGCGAAGAGATCAAAGCCAAGCTATTGCAGATTGATGGGATTGCTGATCTGAATGATCCGGCATTACCATACCGCGTGTTTCAACTAGCAGCAGAAGGAAATGAAATCTGTCGCCGACTTGTCGAAGGTGCAATCCCCTATATGGCATACGCGTTTGCGACGTTGATTAACCTGACTGACATCGGTCATCTTGTTCTGTTGGGCGCGTATGCCGAAGGGGGTACTTATGTGGCAGACTTGTTGCGCCATGACATTTTGCAGCGCGTGCCCAAAATTGCCGGCGTTCAATTGTTTGTTCGGGCCGGTAATCGCTTGACCAAGGAAGACTTTGTGATATCTGCGGCGATGCCGGCAATCCAAACGCACTTGGGGTTCCGGTCGGCTATCTCATTCTAGACACCACGCCAGGATGATCGGACTGGATAAGGAATGCTGTTACAAAGCGGAATTGACGCGCCACAATTCAATCTGCCGGACATTAGGCAAGGCTCCCAAGTGGTCCCTGAGCCGGGCAGATTTCACGTCTTGATTTTCTTCCCCTCTGATCCAGACACGCTGTTGGTCGAGTTGATGACAAAGTTCCAAGCGCGTCGCGACGATTTGTCCGCGCAAGGGACGCGAATTACCGGTGTGTCGGATATGCCTCTTGAGCAATTAAGGCAATGGGCTGATGGGAACCACATTGATTTCCCGCTTTTGAGCGATGCGAGCCCAGTGTGCCAAGTCGCGCGGAAATATCGGAGTGTGTCGGACAAAGGGCGTGTCTTTCCATCCCTGTTTATTCTGGACGATCTGGGTTTAATTCGCAAGGTGTACGAACCGGACGCCTTGCCGAATCCGGCGGCGGTGTTACGTGCAATCAATCTTTTGGCGAACGCGCCCAAGCCCCCCCCGGTGACAAGCCGTGATTGGAGACTAGGGTCGCCACACGCCGTGGTTACATTAATCGAATACGCGGATTACCAGTGCGGACATTGTCGCGAACTGGCGCATTTGCTCAAACATATTCTGCCGGCGTACGAAAACCAGGTTGCGTTGATTTTTCGCCATTTTCCCTTGCGCCATTCGCATCCTCTAGCCCAGTTAGCCGCCGAAGCCGCCGAAGCCGCGGGCACACAAGGCAAGTTTTGGGAGATGCATGCGCGGTTGTTCGACGCAAACCATGCGCTCGAACGCGCAAATCTATTCGAGTATGCACAAGCATTAGAACTGGATATGGTGAAATTCATAGCGGATTTGGATCACCATAGTTTTGCCGAGGCGGTCGAAGAAGATTTTCGCGGCGCGACCGGTAATCGGATCAAATTCCCGCCGACGCTGTTTGTCAATACTATTCTTTTTGATGCGCCCCGCACGCGCGAGAATCTCTGTGGTCGGATCGATGCCTTATTGGATTGCCTGACCTAATTGCGCATAGAGACGCGCGCGGCATAACGGTGCGTTTGAAGAACGGGACCAACTGGTGTGATCTCGGAAATTGGTTCGGGATCAACACAGATTGGATACAGCTCTACGCAAGAGCCATTCATTCAAGGAGGAGTCTATGTCTAGCAACGCTTTGACCCGCCGCGAGTTTTTGAGGA
>CAIKBD010000511.1 GCA_903825565.1 uncultured Anaerolineales bacterium
AGAATTTTAAGCGAAAAGAGAGATATGTTTTTACCGTTTCTATTTTTTCTACGCGCGTACAACCGCGCTTACGCATGATCCGGCTTTCGCGCGGCGATAGATTTGGGGCGACCGCGCGGGAGAGCAGGGGGAACCCAGTCGCCGGGGATGCACCAGGTATTTCCCATTTTGAATGCGCCAGGGATCCGACCATGTTGCGCGAGCCGTTTGACCCAGGCGCGACCGATGGAATGTTTTTTGGTGACTTGCGTTGCGGTGAGGTAATTTTGGGCAATGCCGTTCTCAACCTGGATTTGAACGACAAACGATTCGCTGATGCGCCGCGGGCGAATGCGTTTCGGCTCTGTCATTGGGTATCCTCACAGGTTCCGTAAGCGAATGTCCCGCTTGCGACAACCGCCCCGTCAGTGACGGAGCGGTTTGTTTTGCGAGAGCCACCTTAGGGACTTGAACCCCAAACCGGACACTTACGATGCGTCTGCTCTACCGATTGAGCCGGCACGGCTTAACGACGCGTGCCGGCGACGGTGGCGGGAAAAACATTTGGATTGAAGTGGCGACGAGTGGAGTCGGACCACTGACACAGGGCTTATGAGTCCCCTGCTCTACCACTGAGCTACGTCGCCTCTGAACCGGCGAGCCAAAATGTACGATTCGCTACGTGCCGATTACGGTCGCTATTATATTTCAAAGTGAGAACGTGTCAAATTTGTGAGCCACCTCATTAAAAATCCGTATCCGTTCAGATGGTTGGTAAATCGGGCAACCACGAAGGTGGTTGATCGTTACACATTATTAGACAAAAAAGATTGAACGTTGGTTGATTTGCACTGCGATTAGTTCAACCGAATCCCCGCCGCCTCCAACTGCGCGACAATGTCCCGATGAAGTGGGACGCCGGCGCGCAGATTTTTTTCGCGCGCCTCCCAGCCGCGCTCGCCGGGAAATGTGATGCCCAAGCCCGGCTCGGCGTTGCGCAGGAACGCGCGCAACGCGGCGACGCGTTGCGCGAACCGTGCCGGCTCGGTAAACGCCGCGACATCGAGCGCGAGAAAAAATTTCGACGTGTCGGGATCCAACCCCGTGTGATCGCGCTCGCCAATTTCGAACGAGAGCCATGCGCCGGCAAGCGCGCCGGTCAGCAATTCCATCATCAGTGCAAGCCCCGCGCCTTTGTGATCGCCCAATGGCAACACCTTGCCGCTCGATAGAATCGCGGCGGGATCGCTCGTCGGCGCGCCGTTCGCATCCAAGCCCCAGCCCGCCGGCACGGATTTGCCCTCGCGCAAAAATGTTCCCACCTTGCCGACCGCCGCTTGACTCATCGCCATATCCAGCACAATCGGATCGTGGTCGTCATTCGGCACGCCAATCGCCAGCGGATTGTTGCCGAGCAAAGGTTGCGCCGATCCATACGCAAGCATATTCGGGATGGCGTTCGTCGTGCAGATGCCGACACAACCGGCGCGCGCGGCGCGATCCGCATACGCATGCGCGCGTCCCCAGTGCGTCACTCGCGTGGCAAGGCAGATGCCCACGCCAAATTGCTTGGCGCGCTCAATCGCGTGTTGCATCGCTTGCGCCGAAACGTACCGCCCTGGTCCATTGTCACCGTCGAGCAAGCACGTCGCGGCGCGCTCACGGCGCACCGTGACGTGCGGCTTGGGATTCGCGCGCCCCTCTCGAATGCCGAGCGCCAAACCCGGCAACATGCGTATGCCGTGCGATGGCACGCCCAGCAGATCGGCTTCGGCCATGATTTGCGCCTCGACCTCGGCAATCGAACCTGGGACGCCGAGGTTCGTCAGCGTGTTGCGGATGATCGCCACGAGCGCGGCGAATGGAATTCGAATTTCGTCAGTCATGTGGACTCCCATTCAAAACACTGGTTTCGTACACGAGCGGTGCGCGCCAGAGACAAAGAAATTGGACACGGACAAACCCGGACGTACGCGGATTTGTATTTTATCCGCGTTGATCCGCGCTGGCCCGCGTCCAATGAAAAGTTGGGTGGGTTGGCGTTTAGCGCGTCGCGCGCACACCGCCCTTGGATGCCGCGCGCTTGACTTCCGCTTCGACAATTTTTTGTTCGATCAACGTCGTGTCGCCCGGTGTTTCTTGCACGAGGATGCCGTGTGCCGCACCCCATTGCACAGCCGTCGCCAAGTCCTTGCCCTTCAACAATGCCGCGAGCACGCCGGACGCGAACGAGTCGCCGCCGCCGGTGCGGTCGGCAATTGGAATGTCTTCGCGCAGTGGGGCGCTGTACATTTTGCCTTCCGTTGCATCGTACAGCACCGCGCCCCACGAAACCATGTCTGCGTTCGTCGCGCCGCGCCACTGCGTGCCGATCAAACTCAGGTTCGGATAGTCCGCCGCGACTTTTTTCACAGTCTCTTGGTACGCCGCAATCCATTCGGTGTAGGGCGCATCGTGATCCACTTTGGTTTCGTAACCAAGCGCGTCGTGCAAATCGCTGTCATTGCCGACGAGGAAACCCAGGTGCGGCGCGATCTGCTGATTGATTTCGCGCGCGCGTTGTTTGCTCGGCTCAACCTTGGAGCGGTAATTCAAATCGGCGGCGACGAACGTGCCGTGCGCGTTCGCCTTTTGCACCGCTTCAATCGCCAGTCCGGCGGACGTGGGCGAAATCAAAGTGTAGATGCCGCCGGTGCTGAACACGCGCACGCCTTCCTTGCCGAACAGCGCATCCCAGTCCACATCGCCTTCGCGCAATTCGCGCACCGGCGTATGCGCGCGATAGTATAACGTGTCGGATGGAATGACGCCCTTGCCGATGAACGTAAAGTTGAGACCGTTCATCAGCGTCCCTTTCGCGTCGGTCGAAAAACGCGAGCCGTCGCTCTTGGTGTTGAACCAAATAATCTTGCTCGTGTCCACGTTCGATTCGCGTAATTGATTGCGAATGTTCTTGCCAATGTCATCATCTACTAACGCGGTGACGATAGCGACGCGCAAACCGAATGTGTAGCCCAAACCGCACGCAACGTTCGTTTCGCCGCCGCCCTGGAAAATCCGCATCACGCGCGCGCGGCCCGTCGGCACGTCGAATGGATCGAGGCGCATCATCACTTCGCCGAGCGCGACGCCGTCGTACTTGCATGGGTCGGCGGGTTTGATGTTTTTGTAACTGATTACTAGAGTCATGATTATTCTCCGAAAATTCAGAATCCAGAAATCAAAAGCCAAGCAACGTTCTCACTGTTCCACTATTCCACTGTTTACTGTTCCACTGTTCACTGCCCACCGTCCACCACCCACTACCTGCCGCGCGCTTCGCGAATCCATGCCAGCACTTCGACCGTCTTGGCGGTGATCGCGGCATAGTTGCCGGCCGCGAGCCACTCTTTCTTGATCAAGTTTGAGCCGATGCCGGCGGCGGTGATGCCGGCTTTGAACCACGCGCGAATACTCTCCTGCGTCGTCTCGACGCCGCCGGTCGGCATAATGCGTGTCCACGGCGTGGGACCCAGGATCGCCTTGACGAAATCGGGTCCGCCGACGGAATCGCCGGGAAAGACTTTGACGATTTCGACGCCGAGTTCTTCCGCCTGTGCGATTTCGCTTGCCGAGCCGCACCCGGGCGAGTACGCGATCTTGCGGCGATTGCACAGGTGCGCGACTTGGGCGTTGAGGATGGGACCCACGACAAAATTTGCGCCGCTGGCGATGTAGAGCGCGGCGGTCGGCGCGTCCACAATCGAGCCGACACCCAGGATGATGTTAGGATTCTTTTTGGCGAGATACTCCGCCAGTTCTTTGAACACCCAAGGCGCAAAATCGCCGCGATTGGTGAACTCGAGCAGGGGACACCCGCCCGCGGCAACGGCTTCTGCCACTTGCTTGACAATCTCTACGTCGCCGTGATAAAACACCGGCACCAACCCAGTTTCGATGATCGTGTTGAGAACCTGCATCCGTGTGAAGCGAGCCATCGTTTTTTCTCCTCTGAAAAGGTGGGACAAATTGATCCTACATCTTGCGTTTGATTGTATCCAGTTCTTTCGCTTCCGGCAAATATTTATAATGCTCGTCGAGCGGGTAACAGCCGGAGATTAAACCGTTGCGCGGCGCGGTGGTGCAATCGCTAAAGGTGCGGCAGATGCGTTTGCGTTGCAACGCGCGCCCGGCGAGTGTGTCAGCGGCAAAGTCAGGATAACTGAGCACCGAGCGACCCAGCCCAACGAAATCCGCATCCTGGTTTCGTACGACCGCTTGCGCGACGTTCGGCAAAAATTCTTGCAAATACGAGTACGCCGATCCGATCAGCGTCATGTCTGGGCGATGCTGTTTGAGTTCGCGCACGACGCCAATGTGGCGCGCCACGCCGACGAGCGGATCCTCCGGCGGTTGATAGCCATCGGAAGGCGGAAACGTCGCGGGACGCATCAAGTGCGGATTGTAATACGGGCTAGCGCCGGTGATGCAAACCATTTTCACGTCGAGCGCGGCGAGCAGGTCGAGAAATTGTTTCGGCTCGGCGAGATCAATTCCCAGCCCAGTGCCGTCGCCGCCGAATGCATAGCGGTACGGTTTTTCAAATGGCTCCAACTCGCCGACGCCGTTTGCGCCCGGGCGAAAGGGCGCGAAATCGAACGCGCTCAGCCGCACGCCGATTTCAAGCCCCGGCACGTTGGCGCGGATGCCGGCGACGAGTTCGCGCACGAATCGCGTACGATTTTCGAAACGGCCGCCGTATTTGCCCGGGCGATCTACCGCGCTGAGAAATTCGTGCCCCAGGTAGCCGTGACAGTGCTTGAGGTCTACAAAATGAAAACCGGCGGCGCGCGCGAATTTCGCGGCGACGATGTAATCGTCAATCAAGCGCGCAATGGCGTCGTCCGTCATCACCGGGTAATCGGCGGGCACGCCGAATTTGGGATCTAAAACCGGGTGATGATACAAAATCATCGGCGCGAGTTTTTTCTTGTCGTCCGGACGACAGAAGCGCCCCGAGTGGGTGAGTTGCAAGCCGATGTACAGATCGTCGGCATTGCCGAACGCGTGTTTGTGTGCCGTGACGAGGCGTTCGCGCAGTTGCGTAAACTCGGCGAGAAATTCCGGCTGGGCGGTGAGTTGGT
Source organism: uncultured Anaerolineales bacterium (assembly GCA_903825565.1). Classification (GTDB taxonomy): domain Bacteria; phylum Chloroflexota; class Anaerolineae; order UBA4142; family UBA4142; genus CAIKBD01. The sequence goes on from CAIKBD010000511.1 coordinate 5,103, forward strand.
GCGGGTTCGCGCGCCCGTCGTGGCGCACGGCAACTGCTTCGCCGCCCCAGATCAATTTCGCGCCGCTCTGCCCGAAATGTTCCCAACGCCGAAACGTAAATTCGCTGGGGCGGCCCTCGCGCGTGCCATCCCAGCCCTCCATCGGCAAAATGCTAAAGCGATTGCCGACGACGAATCCGCTTGGCAGGCGATATGCTTGTGCGAGCGGTGCGTCCTTGCCGGCGATCAGTTGCTCGTCGCACGGCAGATCAATGCCCAGGGTTTGCGCGTGCGCGCGAAAATGCGCAACGGTTTTGAATGAAGCCAGGCGAGGGTATGTCATTCGACTCCTAATTTCAGGTTTCGGATTTGGTCAAAATAATCGGCAACCGACTCTAACGTCCCAAGAATTCATCGCGCCCTTGGACGAGCGCGCGCATTTTGCGGTCGGCGACACTGCGCGGCAACATCCAAAAACCGCAATCGGGATGCACCCACTGGATACGTTCGCCGCCGAGAATTTTCGCCGCGCTTTCGATGCGTTGCGCGACCTGCGTGGGCGATTCAACTTCATTATCCTTGATGTCAATCACGCCGATGCCGAGCGCGATCTCCGGCCGCAAATCTTTGAACGCTTCGAGTTCGATGTAACCGCGCCGCGCAAATTCGAGGATGAGGTGATCCACATTCAGCCGATTCATAAACGGCAGCAGGTTGCGCCAAAATCCTTTTTGGATGGATTGTCCGCCGTAATTGCCGAAACAGAGGTGCACTGCTTTTTCGCCGCGCACTGCGCCCAACACGCGATTGAGCGATTCGTGCGCCCAGTCCGCATCTTCGGGATGCCCGGTCAGGTTGGCTTCGTCCACTTGGATCACCGGCGCGTCAATCTCCGCAACCTGGGATCGCAGTACCTCGGCGAGCGCCAGGGTGAGGTCGGGCAAAGTTTTATAATGCCGGTCGAGCAAAGTTTTCGCCAGCATGTACGGCGACGTGAGCGTGAATTTTAGCGGACGCTTGGTGAACGGTTTGACGAATTGCCACGCGCCCGGCAAATTAAGTGTGCCTTCGCCGATGGCACTGTGCACGATGCCCGCCGGTTGCGCACGAAAACTCATGCCTTGCTTGGCGCGAAACTCGGCGACCTCCGCGCGCGACAGGCGCGCCGAAATTCCGTCGAGCGGACGAATGAAATACTCGATCATCCCGTTTGTTTCGGGATGATTCACGTCAAAGCGCGACAACTCGCCGTCGGCAATCACGTCAATGCCGGCGAGTTCCTGTGTCTTGAGCACGACGAGAATCGCATCGCGCAAATTCGGCGTCGAAGGAGTTGCCGCAAGCCAGGTCGGCAAGGGATAACTGCCGACGACGGTGGTTTTGATTGAAGCGTTCATTTCCCCTCCACAATTTTACAGTCTGCGTAGATGGAACCCGCCGTCCACGTTGATGATTTCGCCGGTGGAGTACGGCAGTGCGCCTTCGGCGATGGCGACGACTGCACGCCCAATGTCGTCGGGCGTGCCCCAGCGCCGGATCGGCAACAAGCCCTCGCCGATCAGTTTATCGTACTTGGCTTTCACGACGCTCGTCATATCCGTAGCGATGATCCCAGGTCGCACTTCGTATACCTGGATGCCATACTCGGCGAGCCGATCCGCGAATAGCCCGGTCATCATCGTGACGCCGGCTTTCGAGAGGCAGTATTCGGCGCGGTTCGGACTGCTGGCGTACGCGCTGAGCGAACCGATGTTGATGATCTTGGCGTCCGCGGTGTGGAGTGCGATCATGTTGTTGGCAACGAGTTGCGTCAGGAAAAACGGTCCTTTGAGATTCGTCGCCATGACTTCGTCGTAACTCGCTTCGCCCACTTGAAGCATATCCGTACGGACGCGTGGCGCCATGCCCGCATTGTTCACGAGCAGATCAATGTGCCCGTATTGCTGGAGCGTATCCGCCACGACGCGTTGACGATCTTCACCATTTGCCACATCGCCTTGCGCGAGCATGCCGCGCCCGCCGGCTTGGATGATCGCGCTCAGCGCGGTCTTTGCCGCTTCCAGGTTGCCGCGATAATTGATGACAACATTCCAACTGCTTGCCGCAAGTGCGACTGCAATGCCGCGGCCGATGCCACGCGCCGCGCCGGTGACGAGCGCTACTCTGTTTGCCATATCTGCCTTTCGATAGGGAGACAAGGGGACAAGGTGAGGGGGGAGACACGGAGAATTTTTTCTCCTTGTCTCCCTGTCTCCCCATCTCCTTGTCACTTACTTTCTTGCAAAATGTTAGCGACGGCTTCTAGGAAAAAGTAATCGCCCCACATGACGCTTTCGTCCACGCCGAGACCTTTGCGCTGATGGTACATCCCGTGCTTGAGAATGCCTTCCCAGCCCGGCGTTTCCACCGCGCAAAAATCCGGCTCGGTCAACGTGTCAATAATTTCGATGGCATAATCCCGATACAAGCGGGCGTGCGCCGGATCGCCGGTCAAGTCCGCCAAGTTCCATAATCCGCTCGCGGCAATCGCGGCGGCGGAACTTTCGTGCGGGAATTGCGGCTGGGCTTGGTCCCAGTCGTTCGGCGGCACGCCATACGCCGGCGTGTGCTCGATGTAGAAATTGGCGCACGCTTCGGCGGTTTGCAAAAAGCGCGCGTCGCGGGTGAAACTATACGCCGTGCCGAAACCGTACAGCGCCCAGCATAATCCGCGCGCCCACGACGAATCGTTGCGATAACCCTGGTGCGTCGTTTGCCGGAGAAATTCGCCGGTCGTCGTGTCGAAAATGCCTTCGTGCGATGTGCTCCCGTCGCCGCGCACGAGATACTTGCGCGTGGTGAGGCAGTGTTGATTGGCGATGCGCCACAAGTTTTCGTCGCGGGTCTGTAGCGCGGCATAGAAAATAATACCGACGTTCATCATAATGTCAATGAAACAACTTTCGTCGGAAACGAACGAGCGCAGGTATTGCCCCTTTTCCTTAAAGCGCAATGCCAGCGTCTGCCCGGCTTGAATGACGACTTGGTTGATCGCCGGATCGCCGGTGAGATCGTGCCAGCGCCGGTACGTGGACCAAAACAAAAAGCCGAGGTCGTGCACGGCGCGGTCGGTTTTGCGATGCTCGATCAAACGCGAATAGTGCTCCGCTTGTTCGCGCCACGCGAAGCGCGCATCGCCGGTGACGCGGTGCATCAGCCACAATTGTCCGCCGAGAAAACCCTCGCACCAATTTGTCCACGCTTCGCCGGAATGTTTCCATTTGCCGTTGACCGTGTACATCGGAAAATAATCGGGATACGTTTCGATCAAATGCCGCAATTGCTTGCCGGCAAAATCGAACGTGCGGGTCAATTTTGTTTCAAGTTGTGTCATGTTTGTTCTGTTCTCCAAAATGAAGCGGTTAAACCGAGTTGTTGAAAAATCGCTTGGACCTGCTCAATGCTGCGCCCGTGATAATCGAGCGCAAGCCGATTGTGGTACCAGAGTTGCGCGAGTTCCCAAACCTGCGCCACCGTCAATGTTGCGCCGCGCGCATAATTATTTTTCACCAACCAACGCTCGAGCGCAGCTTCCGACCGGAAGAGAAGCATTGTCGCTCAAGTGAAAATCAAATCATCGTACCAGCGGCGAAATGGCACAAGAAAATGAATGTGTTCTGCGCCGCATGTTACCTGCCCGTTCTCCACGCGCAATGTGATCGGCTGTTGATTCTCCGCGCATGTCGCTTCGATCATCGCGTCTGTATGAAGCGCGGCGGGAATGCCGAACGAGTCCCACGCGCAATTCGCCCAGTACGCTTTTCCGTGCGCGTGCACGCGGAACGTGGTGGGGATCGCGGAAAACGGATTCGCCATCCGAATGTGGTGCGTGCCCGGCTCGAGAAAGATCGCGTGCCGTTGACCCAGTTCGGCGTAAATCGTTGTCGCTTGCTCGCGCGTCAAACCGAATTGCGTGGCGGTTTCATCCACCGTCGGCGGACGCGCGGTCTCGACGAAATGCTGATAGATGAACGCGCGCACGTGCCAAATCAGATCGTCGTTCATTGGGTTTCCCACTCCATCCTCTCGCGTTTCGCGTTTCGCGTTTTACGCAATACGCATCACGCACCACGCACTACGCAACCCGCACCGCCATCATCTCCGCCTGAATCGCCAACTCCATCGTTTTGAACGCGTGTGCCTGCGTCATGGCGTTCTCGGTGCGATGCAAGCAATCGAGAATGAGTTGACCGAAAAATGGGTAGCCGATTTTGCCATGCACCGGGAAGTGGTGCTCACCCTGGTGATCCACGAGATAAACGTGATCGCCTTCCGGGTCGCGTGCTACATCGAGATACTTGCGGAGTTCGATGTAGCCGTCCGTGCCGAGAATGATCGTGCGCCCATCGCCCCACGTGCTCAGTCCATTCGGCGTGAACCAATCCACGCGGAAATACTGCGTCGCGCCGTTAGCGCCGACGAGCGTGGCATCGCCGAAATCTTCCAGCCCTGGGTAATCCGGGTGATGATAGTTGGCGACCTTGCTGTGCAAAACGCGCGCGTCTTTTACGCCGGCGTAAAATAGAAATTGTTCGATTTGATGCGATCCAATGTCGCACAAAATTCCGCCGTACTTTTCTTTTTCAAAGAACCAGGTGGGGCGTGTGGGCGCATTGATGCGATGCGGACCCATGCCGATCACCTGGAGCACGCGCCCGATTGCGCCGCTGTGCACCAGCTCGCCGGCATAAATCGCGGCTTCGGTGTGTAGCCGCTCGGCGTAATAGCCGGCGTACTTGCGCCCGGTTGCCGCGACCTTGGCGCGCGCGGCGGCAAGCTGTTCGAGCGTCGTGAGGATCGGCTTGTCCGCGAAATAATCCTTGCCCGCGTCCATCGCCTGCAAGCCCAGCGCGCACCGGTCGCTCGCAATCGCCGCGCTGGCGACGAGGCGGATCGTCGCATCGTCAAAAATTTCTTGCGCGGCGCGCGCGGCGCGAACCTCGGGATACTTTTTGCGGAAATCGGCAACCTTGATCGGATCAGGATCATAGACCCACGCCAGCTCCGCGCCGGCTTCGCGCAAACCGTTGCACATGCCGAAAATGTGCCCGTGATCCAAACCGATGGCGGCAAAGCGAAATTCGCCCTTGCCGACAACGACGTTTACTTTGCCTTGCGGCGCATAGTTCATGCCATCTGCTTTTTGAAATGTTGCCATAATCTTTCAACTGCCAAGACACGAAGACGAAATTTTAACCTTGGCGTTCTTCGCGCCTTGCGGTGAGAATTTATTTTTTCTGCTCGCTCGATGCGCCGACGATGATGGCGTTGTCCGCAAAATTTTCGACGCTCTTGGTCTTTTCGTGGAAATGCGGCGCGTTTTGCAAAATGCCTTCGCGCGTGTAGAACGGATTGGCCGGCGACAGGGGCAACGCGATGCGCTGTCCGCTAAATCCCGACGCATAGATCGCCGTCACGAGTTCAATGGTGTTGCGCCCCGCAACGCCATCCACGAGCAACGGCTCGGTCCCGGCGATTGCGCCCAGCACGTTGGCAATTTGCCCCGCGTGCAATTCGTGCGCGAGCGCGGGCAGTTGATCGTACCGCGCCTGAATTTCTTTTTCGAGCGCCGGGTTATCTTCGGGAAAGCCGTTTTCTTTTTGTGTGGTCGCCTTGACCTGCCAGGGCACGCGGAGCATGGCGCGTTCGCCTTGCGCCACGAATTGTTGCGGCTCGCCGTGATGCAACAACGACGCGTTCACCTGTCCCAGCGTGCCGTTCTCGAAAAACAGCACGGTCGTCGAAAAATCCTCGACCTGGGAATTGGCGTGCGCGACGTTGGCGACAATGGCTTGCAACGCCTGCGGCATCCCGGCAATCCAGTGACAGAGATCGATCTGATGCACGGCGTGATTCAGTGTGCAACCGCCGCCTTCTTTTTCCCACGTGCCGCGCCACCACAAGTCGTAATAATTTTCGCCGCGCCACCAAAACGAATCCACTTGGACGTGGACGATTTTGCCGGCGATGCCGGACGCGATGAGCTGTTTCAATTTCATCGTCGGCGTGCGAAACCGATTTTGCGCGACGATGGAGAGCAAACGACGATTTGTCGTTGCCGCCGCGATCATGTGATCGCACTCGGCGAGACACGTCGCCATCGGCTTTTCGACGAGCACATGCTTGCCGGCGTTGAGCAGATCAAGCGCGGTGGGTGCGTGGGCGAACGGCGGCGCGCAAATCACCGCGAGATCGAAATGCGCGTCGTTCAACAATTCCAAATGATCGCGGTACGCTTTGGCGCGCAAATTGTACCGCGTAATTTTTTCCTCGGCTTTGGCGGGAAACACATCCACTAAACCGACGACCTCGCAACGCTCACGAAATTTCACCAGGGCGTCCAGGTGCGTTTCGGCAATCGCGCCTGCGCCCACGATGGCGACGCGGATCACTTGTCTCGCCTCCAATTTCTAATTTTGAATCTCCACGCGCCGGTTGCCAGCGCCGCAACAAACAAGCCGGCGAACAGGGCAAACGCGTTCTGGGCAAGCGTTAAACCCAGCGCGATGCTTGCGCTGGCAAGCCACACCCAAATCGGGATAAAATGGGGCGCGTGCCCTCTGCGCCGCGCCGTAGATTCCCAGGCGAGCGGCACGACGAGCGGCGGTAACACGGCGGCGAGGATGCTGAGCCAACTTAGCAACCACAGGTCAAAGCGGGCGACTGCCAGCGCCAGTCCGATCCCAGCGATGATCAGCATCGCCGTTTTTTCGGGGACGTGGATTGCCGCGCGCAATGCCGGCACGCCGGAATAAAAAGTGGTGAATGCCGGCGCGATCACGGCAAGCGCGATCAATAAATTGCCCAAACCCAGGTTTGCCGGTTCGGCTAACACGCTCACGAGATCGGCGGAGCCAGTGCCTTGTTGCAAGATGGCGCCGGCAAGAATCACGCCCACGAGCGGCACGCACAACAGGATCATGGCAATCAGCAGATCGCGGCGCGAACCCAGGCGCGCGCTAAAGTCTGGCGCGCGCACACTGAACAGCGAAACGTAACCGACGAGTGCGGCGACATCGGATAAAATTTGGAGCGGATCATCTACGTTCGGCGTCACTGGTTGGACACGGGCGGCGAAGCGGATCACGGCGAACGCGACGAGCGCGATCACGGAAAGCGTCGTGAGGATCGCGAGTCCGTTCCAACTCGTGATCCCGCGAATCGAAAAAAAAGTGATCGGCACGGCAAGCGCCAGCGTGCCCAACCATTGCGGTTGCCCGATCAATGCGCCGAACGCCGCGCCGCCAAAGCCGACGTTGAATGCGAACCAGCCGATCATGCCCAACGCGAGTAATGCGCCAAATCCGCGTTGTAGCGGCGCATCGAAATAGCGCGGTGCAATCTCGGCGAGCGTGCCCCCGTCGCCGTGTGGCGGCGCGAGACCCAGTTTGCCCTGAAACCACAAAATCGCCGCGATGAGCAAAATTCCGCCGAAGAGTGCGAGCAGGGGAATGGGCGCGCGATGGCGCGCGGCAATGGTTGCGCCCAAAAGTAGCGCGCCCGGCGATGTGCCAATCCCAAGCCATGCGCCTGCTACCGCGTGCCAGGTGCGGGGGCGCTCAGGCGAACCATTCATCGGCAGGATCGAATGCGGGAATCGGAATGATCGCAATGCGGAGTTTGCCGATGGCGCGATGCCGACAGCCCGGCTGGATCATCACCGTGCTCAGTGGCTTGACCGGGATGCGCGCGCCATCCAACTCCATCTCGCCGGTGCCTTCGAGGATCAGATAAATCTCGGTGAGTGTTTTGTGATAGTGCACCTGCGCGTCCGATTCAACGTCGAGCAAATGCACCGTCGCCGTCGAATTATCTGGCGCGATGAATGCGCGCCGCGTGTATCCGCACGGGCAACGTTGTTGGTTAATCTCGTCGAGTTGGGCGAACAAATAGTTGGGCATGTGATGCTTCTTGTAGTGCGTATTGCGTAGTGCGTGTTGCGTTACGCAATATGCAATACGTAGTACTAATCCATCGCCAAGACGCCGGCGGATTTGAAAATGTCGCGGATGCGTTCGGCGTAATCGTTGAACCGCGGCGGCAGTTTGTCGAGCCGGCGCGGGCGCGGCAGATCAATGTCAATGATTTCGACGATGCGCCCCGGGCGTGGACTCATGACGACGACGCGATCCGCGAGCAGAACCGCTTCGGGAATCGAGTGCGTGATGTGGAGCGCGGTCTTGCGCTTGTCCATCCACAAGCGTTGAATGTCCATCGAGATTTGCTCGCGGGTGAGTGCGTCGAGCGCGCCAAACGGTTCATCCATCAAGAGGAGCGGCGGGTCGTGGACGAGCGCGCGGCAGATCGAAACGCGTTGGCGCATCCCGCCGGACAACTCGAACGGTTTTTTCTTCTCGAAACCGGTCAAGCCGACCTTGTTCAACAGTTCCATCGCCACCGGCAAATTTTTGGCGCGATCCATTTTGCGAATGTCAATCTGAATCATCACGTTCGACAGCACGTCCCGCCAATCGAGCATGATCGCGTCTTGAAACACGATGCCGACATCCGTTTGCGGTTTGTCCACGCGCTTGCCGTCAATCGTGATTTCGCCGGAGGTGTACGGTACGAGACCGGCGAGCATTTTGAGAATCGTCGTCTTGCCGCAACCGCTTGGACCCACCACGGCGACAAACTCGGATTTTTTGATGTCGAGGTTGACATCCACGACGGCTTGCACATCGCCGTCTTTGGTTTTGTAAATCTTGTTGAGATTTTGCAGACGAATGAATGGTTCGGTCATGATTGCGTCCTCGTAGGGGCGGGGTGACCCCGCCCCTACCACGTTCGATTTATTTCTTGGGCAGGTACGGCGCGTCGGACAGGAACGAATTGTCAAAGAATACTTTGACGTCCGCCTTGGGGTCTTTCATTTCTGCGAATTTGACGAGTAAATCCTGGGAATCCTTCCAGTCTGCTTCGTCCGAGACACCCAGGGCTTTGCCCTTGGTGCGCGGCGATTGGAGGATCGTCATCGTGCCGTCAATTTCCAACTTGGCGATTTCTTCGGTGAAGGCGGGCGCGTACTTGATGAAAATCTTGGCGGCTTCGGCGCGATTCTCGGAAGTGTACTGCCAACCGCGTTGCGAGGCGCGCAAGAAGCGTTTCAACACATCCTGGTTCTTGGCGTCCTTGACCCATTCATTGTTGACGACAATCGCGCTCGACAGCGTGCTCGTGCCATTGATGTCGTACAAGCGCGTCCAGCCCATCTTGACGCCGGTCTGCAACTGCATGCGCGGACCTTGATCCATAAAGTAACCGAGGAGCGC
>CAIKBD010000512.1 GCA_903825565.1 uncultured Anaerolineales bacterium
AGGTGATCGTGTTGACATCGGTGAACGCACTAATCGGAAAAAATTCGGTTTGGAACGCGCGCTTCCACACGAGGTTGAAAACGTAAAACAAGGCAGGAGTGAGCAACGGCAACGAGAACGTGCCGAGGACAATCGAGAGATCGAAACTGGGAAGCGCGCGCCAATCTTCAACCGCTTCGGCTTCCGCCAGCGCTTTCTTGCCCAACAACGAATTGGCGATCAGGTACACCACGCACCCGGCAAAAAACACAATGCCGCCAACCGCCGCGAACAACGCCAATACGCCGTCGCGCCACTGGACGCGCGGGCGCAAAAAGTGGTACGTAAAATGCGCCGTCAAAAAGATCGCAAAGATCGCGACGAAGATAAACGTCGTCTCCATCGCCGTGTACGCCAACGCGAGCAATGCGGCGGATGCGTAGAGCCACAAATCACGCCGCTCGTCAAAATATTTCCAGATCGCCAACGCCATCAGCACGACGAACGGTTCGACGTAAATATCGTGGCGATTGAACCGCGAATAGTACAGCACCGCCGGCGAAATCAGCAAGAGCGCCGCCGCGACGATCCACCCTTTGCGTCCCAGCCAACGCCGGAACAAGTACGGCAGCAAGACCAGTAGAATCCCAAACGTCACATTCGGCAAACGCGCTGTGAAATCATTATCGCCGAACAACACGAACATGAACGCGGTGAAATGGTAGAGAAAGGGTCCGTGATAAATCGGGTTGTGTTGATACCCGCGCCCCGTGTACAGATTCCACGACCAATCCGTATGAATCGCTTCGTCGTGATTCCACGCGCGGTACGGCAAATCCCACAAGCGCGTCAACAGCGTGAGCGCGATCAGCGTGATCAACGCCACGCGTTCCCAGTCCAGCTTGATCAGCGCAAGCAAGGGTTTGTCGAGCCAGTTTTTGGATTCGAGGTTCATGTTCATCGTCATTCTACCTGAAATCGAATATTGCGGGTTGCGGGTTGCGGCGCGAAATCATTGCGGCGGTGGCAGCCACAAGGTTGCGTCCGAAATTTCGATGCCGCCGGTGTCGCGGAAAAAGAGCCATCGCAAAAACGCACTGGGTTGCAAACTCGTGGCGCGCGTCGCTTCGAGTGTATACGTCTGCCCGATCCAGTTGCGCGCCGGCGCGGGCGCACGTGCCGCGAGCAACACGGCTTGCGTGTCGGGCGCGAGCGTCGGACGCGCCATCAAGCGCACGTTGCGAAAATCACGCACCGTCCACGCGACAATTGGGTTCAGCGTTTCGTCGGCGACCAGCGCGAGCGTCGTCGCATCGTTCGCGCGCCAGCGTCCGGCGTCGCGCACATCGCGTTCGAGATCGCGCACGTTCGGCGACGCGGCGCGTGCGATGAGGTACTCGCGCGGGTTCAGCCCAATTCCGCCCGGAAAATTCACGAACGCGGTCTGCCGCACCGTCCATAAACTCAACCCGGACAATACAAGCGCCAGCCCAATCACGCGCGCGCGCTGTACGCCAACCGTCGCCAGGGTGAGAAACACAATCGCAACGACGGAGAGGAGCAACAACACCACGATCACTTGCCCATCAAATTCCGGCGCGCGCTCTATGCCCAGCAACGCGGCAAGCACGGACGCGGCAAGAATACTGCCGCGCGTTACAAATTCGGCAAGCAGGAGATACAAAAATCCGCCGATCACACACGCGAAGAAAAAGACCGGCAATTCCTGAGCCAAGAAAAATTCACGGTCGGTTTCTTGCACCGCACGTTCCAGCCACCCGCCAACGTACCAACCGGCGATCAGCGCGAGCGGCACAACGAGCACGCTGACACGCGCCGGGTGCTTGTCCGCGCCGAGCGAGTATAGCACGAATGCAACAATGATCCACAGCGCCAACGCGTTGAAGAACGCACGCGCGTGCTCATCCATCGCCACAAAACCCAGGGCGATCAAACCGGCGACACCCAGGAACAGCGGGATCGGATCGTAAATGACGAGCAAACGTAAAGGATCGTAGAACGCCAGACCGGGCGTCAAGCCCTCCAGCCATGTGCCGAGCAGATCGAATGTCGCGCCCAACCCTTCGCGGCGAAACAGAAACAGCGTCGCCACGCTCACCACGATCCCAACGAAGAGGAGGAGCGCGTTACGCATGTCGAGTTTCGCATCTTGCGGCGCGAGCAAACCCAGGGCGCGCGCCAGCACGGCGAACACCGCGAACGCCAGCGCAATCGTCCACACCTCGCGCGCAGCAAGCACGGCGAGCGCGGCGCAGAGCGCGGCAAAGTTCAGCTCGCGCGGCACACGCTCGTTCAGGTACCGCCAGCCGAACGCGAACGCGGCAAACGCGCACGTCACGGCGATCAGCGTGCCGTGCGCCGTGCGCGCAAACAGCACGAGCGACGGTGAAAACACGAACAGCGCGCTCGCGATCAGCGCGCCCGGGCGACCCAGTTCGCGGCGCAACAATGCCGGGAGCGCGATCAGCGCCGTGCCGAATAAGGCGGGCAACAAGCGCGCGGTCGTTTCGTTCGCGCCGAACAGCAAAAACAACAGCGTGTTGCCGGCAAACAACAACGGACTCCCGGTAAACGCGTCGGGCGTGCCGCGCGCAAAATTCAAAGCCGCCAGCGCTTGCCGCGCTTCTTCCGCGTTGAGCGGCGCATCGCCCAGCGCCGCCACGCGCGCGCCCAATCCGATCAGCACGAGCGCGCCGTACAGCGCGATTTCAACCGTCAAGCCCGGTAGCGGGATCGCGCGCGAGTTAGCGCGCGTAAATTCTGACATCGCCATTGTCCAACACCAACGTCATCACTTTACCGAATTTATCAATCTGGGTTCGCGTCAAGCCGTACTTGGTTTTTTCCGTTTGTCCGACGACGACGAATTTTATAGCATACTTGTCGAGATACGTCAAAAGTTCCGGCGCATCGAGCGTTTGGTAGATGCGTTGCACGTCCGCCGCGCGATCAATTTCTTCCGCATCGTTCTTGAAAAAATTAGAATTGCCGCGCCACTGCGATTCGTGCCCCGCCCAGCCCAGCACCGTCGGCAAGCCGGTCGCCATTGAAATCCGATTCTCGTACGAGTACTCCGCGCCGGGCGCCTCAAGCGTCACCGCGCCGCGCGGCGCGTTGGCGTTCAGCCATTGAATCGCGCCGTAATCGCCGGGATTGGTTTCGCGGATGAACGCGATTCCGTCGAGTGTGGGCACACCGCGAAAATCATTTGCGCGGCTGGGAATCGCCATCGCCGGATAAAACAAACTGGCGAACAACAACAGCGCGAACGCACTCCACCACACCGCGCGCACCACGCCGCGCAAGCGATGCGCGAGGTAAAACACCGCATACGCGGACGCGACCGAGAGCAACGTCCACACCTGAAAGTAAAATTTGAACACGGTATTCAT
>CAIKBD010000513.1 GCA_903825565.1 uncultured Anaerolineales bacterium
ATAAAAACACAACACCGTGCTGCCGTACTTGCGCTGATCGAACAGTTCAAACTGGGTCAGCGCAAGTTCCGTGTACTCCTTGGGATGAATTTGCGCGACGATCACTCCGCGCTCGCTCAACACATTCACTTGATCCAGCGCCGCCAGTGTTTCCGCCCACAAGTTTTTGTACTGTGGGGGTGCGACGTAGATCACATCGAACGTTTCCGCGTGCGGTTGCCGGACGAATTTGAACACGTCGAGCCGGACGACTTTGGCGCGCGCGGACAGCCGGGTTGTTTCGAGATTCGTGCGGATTGCGTCGAGTGCGGCGCGATCCAGTTCGACGAACGTCGCCGCGCGCGCGCCGCGCGACAAACATTCGATCCCGACACTGCCTGCGCCGGCAAACAGATCGAGCACGTTCGCGTCAACCACGCGTGCGCTGAGAATGTCGAACAGACTGGTCTTGACGCGATCCAAAATTGGACGCGTTGCCGCGCCGGCGGGCTTGAGCGTGCGCCCGCGCGCCGAGCCGGAAATGACGCGCATTTAGGGTCCTTTCAATTCACGCATCCACAATTCGATCTGGGCAGGATGGATCGGATTGGGTTCGAGGCGCAAATACGTTTCAAAATCGGCGAACGCTTCCGCCTTCATCCCGATTTCGCGGCGCACGGTCGCGCGGTTGTAATAGGCGTTCGCAAAATCGGGCGCGAGTTCGATAGACTTGGTATAGTCTTGGAGCGCGCGTTCCCAATCGCCCTTGTCGTCGTAGGCGATGCCGCGATTGTTATAGATGCGCGCCGTCGAAGGCGAGAGCACAATCGCCTGATTATAGTCGGCAATCGCCAAGTCATACTTGGCTTGTTTATAGTACATCAATCCGCGATTATAGTACGCGCGGATATGTTGCGGGTCTAGTTGAAGTGTTTGTGTATAATCCGCCAGCGCACGCTCCCATTCGCCCAAATCTTCGTACACGATGGCGCGATTGTACAAAGCGTCCACATAATTGGGGCTGAGCGCAATCAATTTGGTGTACTCGCTCAGCGCTTGAGGTAAATCGCCGCTTTGGTACGCTTGCTCGGCGCGCCGAAAAGTGTCCAGCATTTGCGTTTTGAGCGCCGGCGTAGCGAGCGGTGCGGTTGCCGGCGGCAGCACCGCCGAACCGGGCGGCGGGTACGCCACCGTTGATTGTGGACCTGGGTATGGCGGCGCAGTGAGACTTGCATCGCAACCGCTGATGCCAAAAACCAGGGCAAGGACGAGCACGCTGAACCATTGCTTCATAGCGGCGAAACTCCTTTTTACGTTTGCATTTTAGCGCGAATTGCCGAAAACGTCCACACACGAAAAAACGGGGCGACCAAGCCGGTCGCCCCACCTCATTTTATTTTCGTGCGCGTTTCTTTTTCGCGGCTTTCGCGTGCCCGGTTTTCCCTTTCGCGGCTTTCGCCCCTTTCGCGGGTTTCGTGTTCACGGTTTTCTCTTTCGCGGCTTTTGCCCCTTTCGTGGCTTTCGTGTTCCCGGCTTTCGTGTTCCCGCGCCCCTCCAATTCCGCCAACTGCGCGTCGAGTTTCGTTGCGCGATCCTGGTTCGCCGCGAGCGTGTCGCGCATTTTTTGCACGACCTCCTTCGGCGCTTTTTTGCCAAAGTCGCCCGCGAGTTGATTTTCGGCGCGTGCGATGTTGCCTTGCAACTGTGTCAACTCTTTCGCCAGTCGCGCCTTTTCCTTTTCAATGTCAATCAAGCCGGCAAGCGGCAAGTACACTTGCACCTTGCCGATCACGAGCGCGACGGCTTGCGCCGGTTTGCTTGCGCGTTTCTCGATCTGGAACGCGGCGGGATCGAGCCGCCCGAGCAGGGCGATCACATCGCGTTGCGCTACGAGTAGCGCGGTTGCCGCGCCCGCCGCAATGAGCGCCGGAATCTTTTTGCCCGGCTCGACGTTGAATTCGGCGCGCGCGTTGCGAATCGCCCGCACGATTTCCATCACGCGCGCGAAATCTTTTTCGGCACGCGCGTCGAGAAATTGCTTGTTCACGCACGGATAATCCGCCACCATCAACGCGTCAAATTGGCTTGGCATTCCAAACGCGCGCAATTGTTGCCAGGTCTCTTCCGTCACAAACGGCATCGCCGGATGCAACAAGCGCAAACCCTGGTCGAGCGTGTAGAGCAGGATCGCGCGCGTCTGTTTCTGCGCGTTCACGTCTGCGCCGTACAACGCGTGCTTCGCCGCTTCGATGTACCAGTCGGCAAATTCGA
>CAIKBD010000514.1 GCA_903825565.1 uncultured Anaerolineales bacterium
CAATTTTGCTTGTTGCCGTTCAGGCGAATCACCGCGATCTGTTTACCATCGGCAGACCACGTGGGGCTGGACAAGCCGCCGCCGGTGTCGCCGGAAAAAATGCCGTTGATCGTGTTGAGCCGCGTGTCGTACAGTTTCAGCGAGTTGGTTTCGCCGAGCGCGCGCGTGGCGATGAACGCGAGTTTGGTATTGTCGGGCGACCAAGCGATGAGCGGCGCGTCGGTGTACTCGACCAAGTCCAACACGGGACCCACGTCGAACAGCGGGTACGCCGCTTTGGTTTCGATGTTCAACATCGCGGCGCGATCAATCCCCTTGTCGTTCCAGTGGTAGGCGATGAATCCTTTGGGCGCAGGCGGACGCGCGGCGGTGGCGGTGGCGCGCGGTTTGACGGCGACATCGGGGACGCGCGTTGCCGTGCGCGTCGCGGCGACGGTCGCGGTGATCGGCATAACCGGCGCGGGCGCTTCGAGCAAGGTTGCCACGATCCGATTGTTTTGGAATTTATAGCGGCGCGTTACGGCAAGCGTAGGGCAACACATCGGATCGTTCGGCGCGTGCGCGGTCAGATCAATCACGATCTCCGTGCCCTGAAACGTCAAACCCTTGATCTGCACGCGGTCGCCCAGTGGCATTGAGGCGACGTGCTGGGGCGTGCCGTTTTGGTTGAGGACGATTCCCAGGTTGTAGAAAATGCCGCTACCGCCGGAATGGGTGACGAGAATCACAGCGGCTTCGGTCACACCATCGCCGTTCAAATCGGCGAAAATCACGTCGCCCAACTGCACGGTAATCTGCGTTGCCGCGCCGGGCGCGGCAGGTTCTTGGTACTTGCCCTCTACAAGTTTGGCTTTGCCGTTGCTCGCAAATTCGTTTTGATACTCGGCGCTTTTGAGCGCAGCCAGTGTGAGCGGCGCGGGCGCGGGCGGCGGGGGCGGCGGTGCGCTCGTCGGCGCGGGGTACGGCGCGCTGGGCGGGGTGGCGGGCGTCAAGGTTGCCACGACGATGACAGTGGCAGGCGGACGGGTGGGCGTGGGCGCGCCGCCGCACGCCGTTGCAACGGCGAGTAGGATAATCAGGGTCAGCAACATCGAGAAACGAAACTTCACGGGACATCTCTCCTTGTTTGGAATTGCAAACGGGATCGCGCGCCGCGCCGTTGCGTGCGCTGAAAATTAAAAGGGCGGCACAATGTGCACAGGCACATCAAACTGGGACAATTCCAGATTCCATTGCGCGGGTGGTACCGGCGTGCCGCTCGTCGTCGTGGTGGCGGACGATTCGTCGAGCAGGCGAATCCGGCGAATGTACTGATCGTCCGCGCCGCTCCAAAATTCAAACTGCACGACGCCTTCGCCGATCAGCCAACCGGTTAGCGTGGCGATCTGACTCCCGGCGATTTTGCCGCGCAGGTGATAGTGGCGTTGGTGTTCGAGCGTTTCGTCTGGCAATGCCGTCAAAGCTTGGGTGTCGGCGAGAATTGCCGCCAAACCGGTTTTCGCATCAAACAAGGCGGCGGGATCGAACCCCCATTCGGGCGGAATTTTTTGCCACTGGTTGTTGAACGGGTTGGTGGCGTACTGATCTGCGCCGATGCCGATGGCTTGGATCAACACGAACGCGCCAGGGAGCGCAGCTTTGATGCTGGCGCGCATCCGATCCGGGCGTTGAATGTCGCCTTCGACGCGGCGCAAAGCAAGCGTGCGCCCGGTGTCGAGATACGTCGGCGCGCCGGAAAATTCGATGATGAAATGCAATGCCTGGGTGCTCAAAAGCTTTTGCATTGCTTGGGCGGTGATGCGTGCAGGTGGCGGGGGCGGCGGAGTCGGCGGGGCGCACGCGGCAAGCCAGAGCAAGCATGCCCAGCCAATGCCGAGACCCAGGTTGTTCAGAGCCAAGCGCGAACGGTTCATCTTGCGCGTATTTTAGCACCGCGCTGGGGGGTTGTCAATGAAGCGCAAGGGGAGGGTGAGCGTCAAAGTTTTGGATCGGCAGAAGCGCAATCCAATTCATTCGATTGGGACGCGGACAAGCGCAGAAAACGCGGAGGTTTTATTTTTCCGCGTTAGTCTGCGTTAATCCGCGTCCAATTTTTCGCACCGCACCCACAAACGTGCGGCACACCCGCAAGGGGATAA
>CAIKBD010000515.1 GCA_903825565.1 uncultured Anaerolineales bacterium
CCGAACGTGCTTGAACCATCACTACTCCTTACACAAATTTATTTTTGCGCGCGCACGAATTGCGGATACCCAATCGCCAGGACGCCGGCGAACGCGAACCATTGCAGCGCGTACCCCAAATGCGATCCCTCCGTCAGATCGAGATTGGGTTTGGAACGGATCGGATACACGCGCGCGGCAGTTGGCGTGATCGGAGCAGGCGTTTGTTGCAGATAAACCGGCAACAAGGGATGCGCCACTTGCTGGGCGATGCGTTCCACGTTCGCCAAATTCCACACGAATAAAAAGCCGGGCGGATCGCTGACGCCGCCGAAATCGGCGCGCGTTTGCGCGCGGCGAAGCACCCCGCGCACCTCCACCACACCCGGTTCGTCGAACGCGCGCCAATTCGCCGGCGCGGCTTGCTCGGCGGGAATCCAGCCGCGATTGACCAGCACCGCGCGTTCTGTGCCGGCGATCACCAACGGCGTGAGCAGGTGGACGCCCGCGTGATTTTCGTACGCTTGATTGCGGAGCGCGACCTGTTGCGAAAAATCATATTCGCCGATCACCCTGACCGAGCGATATTCCATCTCCGCCGAAATGCGATCCCAGGTGGCGCGGGTCAACTCGAACGGCGGCTGTTCCAGTTGCGCGGACACGCGCGCATTAAACGCGCGCCGCTCCGCCAAGCGGTCGAGTTGCCACAATCCCAGCCGCACCATCACGCCGACTGCCAGCACGACAAGCGCGGTTGCGGCGATCCATTTCCGAGTGAACAAGCATTTCATCGCGGATCACATCACCGTTGCACTTGGGGTTGGAGCGGCACGACGAGCAAACTGTAGAGTGCGATCAAAATAACCATCGGCGGGGCAACCATCAAAATGCCGGTCGCGCGTGTTTGGAGCGTCGTCGGCGCGCGCACATCCAAGCCAAGGTACCGCGTCGGCTGAAACGAACATTCATACGCAAACCGGTTTTCCAGCTCCAGCGTCAGACTCGTGCTTGCGCCGGCGGGCACCCAAACCGGTCCCAGTTGATGCGCGACGCGATCTTGGTTGTTGACCACCAACGTATCGCCGAGCACCAAGGCGAGGTTTGCCGGAATCGCAACGGGCTGTCCCGCCGCAATGTGCTCGGCGGTGCCGGCGGGGATGAAGAGTTCGACGCGGCGCGGCGCGCGGTCGGCTGGGTCGCGGAGCAACAAGTGCGCGCCCTCGCCGATCGCAATCGCCACGGCAAAACCCAGCACGCTTGCCAAGAGGAGTCTGCCGGCAAGCGTCGTTCGGAAAAAAGCGCGGAGGTTCATTGCGGCTCTCGCGCGAGGTACTGCACATCCGCCGCCATATCTTCCACGCTTGTGCCCGGCGGATACGTCGTTTTCAAATTGCCGCGCGCGTCCACCACGTAGACGCGTCCTGAATGATCGAACAGATAATTGGTCGCGTTGTTCGTGTTCGTGCGTTTCGCGCGAAAGACGCCGTACCCTTGCCAGACCGGCGTCAATTCCGCTTCGGTGCCGGTCAAGCCGATGAACGTCGGATCAAAATTGCTGAGATAGTCGCGCATTTGCTCCGGCGTATCGCGTTCGGGATCAATCGTGATCAGCACAAAGCGCACATGCGCCGCCGCCGTGCCGAGTTGCGCGCGAATCTTTTTGAATTCGTACAGCGTCGTTGGGCAAATGTCCGGGCAACTGGCGTAGCCGAAAAAGATTACGACGACATTGCCGGTTTGATCGCTGAGGCGAAACGGTTTGCCAGTGTGCGTCGTCAGTGCGATTGCCGGCGCGCGCAACGGCGGATCGATCACGCTGCCGCGAAAGGTGTACGGTCGCAGTGCCAGCCAGATGGTTGCGCCGACGAGTGCAACCGCGATAACCAGGACGCCGGCGAGGAGGTATTTGATCTTCATAGCGCGCAACGGTTTAGGGGAGCGCAACTGCAACGCCGACGAGATACAGCGCCGGGTAAAAGAATTGCCACACGATATCCACAAAGTGCCAATAGTTGGCGCACGCTTCAACTGCCCAATGCTCGTCCGCCGAATAGTGCCCCATCAAGCCGTTCCGCAAAATCACGGCGAGGAAGATGACGCCGGTGAGAACGTGGAACGCGTGCATCCCGGTCATCAGGTAAAAGATCGCGCCGGGCGCGCCGTCGCCCGGTCCAAAGGGTGTGATGCGCCACTCAAAGCCGACGACGCCGATTAGAAATCCTAATCCCAGGAGCAACGTGAGCGCGGTGCTGATCAAAAAACCGCGGCGGTCGCCGAACGCGATACTCGTCTCGGCGCGGTTCATAAAGAAACTGCTGACAAGCAAGATCGCCGTGATGATAAAACCGGTTGTTTGTTCAAGGTGGGGGCGCGTTTCGCCGAGCAGATAAATGCGCGCGACGAGAATCCCGCCGAACATGAACGCATCGGACAAGATGAACAGCCACAGCCCCAGCCGGTTGTTCACCAATTTTTGTTGCGCGGCGGTGAGTGGGTTGCTTGAGATCGTCATGAATGGTCTTCCTTGTTTGAAAACACGCGCTCCAGGTGCATATAGTACACGAGGATAAAGAGCACATCCACCAGCGCGAGGAACGCCATCGTCGCCATCATCACGGTTTGATATTTGATGCCCAGCGCAAGCCACAACTCGACAGCGTTAATCGTGATCAGGATCAGCATGATCACTTCGCCTTGCCGGAGCGCTTCTTTGCGTTTCGCTTCTCTTTTCGGATCGTTCATGGTTTGTATCCTTGTTTGGCTGACCTATTCCGCCGGCGCGGCGGCGTGACCCGGCGGCAACGGTGTTGCGGCATCACCCATTTGCAGGTACACCGCGCCGGGCAAGCCATAATCGTACGGCTCGCCCACGACGACGAACGGTCGCCCCGCATAGTTGTGTTCCGGCGCGGGCGAGGGAATTTGCCATTCCGGCGAGCGCGATGCCCACAAATTGCCGGCGGCAACCTCGCCAGATTTGACGCTGTGAACCAGGTTGAACAAAAAGACCAGGACGGACGTGGCGATCAAAAACGCGGCAACCGTCACGACCAAATGCGTCGGCGACAAACCTTGTGCGGGATCGTAATCCGCGATGCGGCGGCGCATTCCTTGCAAGCCGACGAACATTTGCCCCAGGGTCATCACAAAAAACGCGGGCGTCATCAAGTAGAAATGCAACTTGCCGAGCGTTTCGTTCATCCGCCGCCCGGTCATTTTGGGAAACCAGTAGTAGATCGCGGCGAAGAAGGGAAACACGAAACCACCAAACATCGTGTCGTGAAAATGCCCGACGATCCAGTACGTGTCGTGCAATTGCAAATCGGTTGCCACCGTGCCGTTCGGCGGACCCGACAAGCCGCCGAGCAAAAAGACGACGATGCCGCCGAGCACGAACAACATCGGCGTGGGCGTGGAAATCTTGCCTTGCCACAGCGTGCCGATCCAGGAAAAGAATTTCACGCCGGTCGGTACTGCCACCAGCAAGGTCGAGTACATAAACGGCACGCGCAAATACTCTTCCATCCCGGACGTGAACATGTGATGCGCCCACACGAAAAAGCCAATCAGCGCGATGGCGAGCGAGGAGAGCGCGATCCATTTGTAGCCGAACAGCGGCTTGCGCGCAAAGACCGGCAACAGCTCGCTGATGATGCCCAAGCCCGGCAGAATGAACACATAGACTGCCGGGTGCGAGTAGAACCAGAACAAGTGCTGGAACAAGATCACGTTGCCGCCCTTTGCCGGATCGAAAAAGCCCATGCCGAACAAGCGCTGGAACATGACCATCATAAACGACAAGCCGATCAACTGCGTTGCCGTCAACTGGATCAGCGCGGTGGCGAACGCCGCCCATACAAAAATCGGCATACGGAACAGCGTCATGCCCGGCGCGCGCATGGTTAGTACGGTGACGATGATATTCAAGCCGCCCAGAATAGACGACAGCCCGACGATATACACGCCCATGAAAAAGAATTGCATTCCCAGCGGCGCGCGCGCGGACAGCGGCGGATAGCCCGTCCACCCGGTATCGAACCCGCCGAGGAACAAACTGCTGAGCAAGAGCAACGCGCCGGGAATGTTGACCCAGAACGCGAACGCGTTCAAACGCGGGAACGCCATATCGCTCGCGCCGATCATCAGCGGCACCAGATAGTTGGACATGGCGCCGACGCCGGTCAGGATCGCCGCGATCATCACAATGCCGTGCAAACTCATCAGCGTGTTGTAGAGATCGGGCGACAGGAATTGCAAACCCGTTTCCACCAATTCAGCGCGAAAGATCAGCGCGAACAAACCGGCGAGGCACAACAACAGCACCGAGGTGATGCCGTACTGAATGCCGATTACTTTGTGATCGAGCGAGACGCCGAAATACCGCGCCCACGTCGGTTGGCTGGGATCAGCGGCGGGATGCTCGGCAACTGCGTGCCCAAACGCGATCCGCGTCCAGTCCGTCAGTGCGCCGACGCCGAACATGAACGCCAGCGCGCCGACTGCGCCGCCAAACACTGCCGCCGGTTCCATTTCGTTCACCGGCATACCCAGCGCCGCGCGCCAGATCGACATGAACGCGACGCCGATTGCCGTGCCGATGATCTGCGCGCCGATGCCGCGCGCGAGTCCGAGCGAAAAGAAATTCATAAACGCTCCGTCCGCAAATATGCCGAACCCGAATCCGATTGCCGAATTCGCTGTTTACTTCAAACTCCTGATCAGTGCGATTAAATCCTGAATCTGATCGGCGGTTAGGTCTGCGCCAATCGTTGCCGGCATCAAGTTGCCATAGCCCTTGACCAACTTCGCCGCCGGCTGCGTGATGGCTTCAATGAGATACGCATCGTCCACCACCACCTTGCTCCCGTCCGCCATCTCTTCCGTTTTGCCGTACACACCTTGCCAACTCGGACCCACGGATTTCGATCCGTCGAGCGTGTGGCAACCGATACAGCCGAATTTGGTTGCCCAGCGTCTGCCGCGCGCGACCGGATCGGTTGGCGTTTCCGATTCTTGCTTGAGCCACGCGTCGAACTGCGCGGTCGCCATCACCGCAACCGGCGCTTCCATGTACGCGTGATTCGTGCCGCACATTTCGGCGCACCGCACCTTGTATTCGCCGATGCGATCCGGCGTGATCACCAAATCCTTGACCATCTTATCGCCGGGCACCGCATCTTGCTTGACGCGAAATTCGGGTACCCAAAACGAATGGATCACATCCTTGGAAGTGATCTTGAGCAAGACCTGGCGATTGACCGGCAAGTTCAGCGTGCCCGAAGTCACATCGCCGGGATACTCGAACGTCCACGCCCATTGCCGCGCCGTGACCTTGACCTGCAACGCCTGCGGGTCCACGCGCCGAATTTCGGCGAGCGTTTGCGCGCCCAGGTACGCAAAGTAAAGCACGATGCCGAGCGGCACAATCGTCCACAACACCTCGATGCCGGTGTGCCCTTCGATATGTTTGCCGTCGCTCGCGTCGCCCGGTTTGCGGCGAAATACGACCAAACTATAGAGCATGAAAACGATGATTAGCGAAAACAGAAACGCGATCACTTGCAGATGCAAACCGAACAACGCGTCAATCGGGCCGGCTTGCGCGCTGGCGGCAATCGGGGCGAGCGGCAACGCGCGCAACCCCGCCGCCACGCCAAGCGTCGTGAGCGCAACCAAAATGCCGACCGCTATCAAGTGCTTCATACCACCTCTCTCTAACCGCCGACCTGATCAAACACCATTGCGGCGAAAAGAAAAGCGAGATACAGATTCGAGTACACGTACAACTTGCGCGCGACCGGCTTGGAGCCATCGCGCCAGAGTTGGTACGCGAGATGCAAAAAGCGCGCGCCTAACGCCATCGCGGCAAGCAAGTAGAACGCACCCAGGTTGCTCCACGCAAATGGCAACAAGGTGATCGCCACAAGCCATAGCGTGTAAAGCGCAATCTGGCGGCGCGTTTCCGCTTCGCCGAAAGCGACGGGCGCCATCGGCACGTTCACCTTTTCGTAATCCTGCGCCACCATCAACATCAACGCCCAGGTGTGCGGCGGCGTCCAGGAGAAAATGATCAGGAACAAGAACGCCGCGAGCAAATTGATTTCGTTTGTTACTGCCGCCCAACCGACGAGCGGCGGAATCGCGCCCGCCGCGCCGCCGATCACGACGCTCTGCGGTGTGCGGCGTTTCAAGATCAAGGTATAGATCACGACATAATAAAACAAGCCGATGAAAGACAAAAGTGCGCTCAACCCATTGATGAACACGGCGTAGACGAGCACGCCCAACGCGGATGTGACCAGCCCGAACACAAGCGCGCGTCGCGCGGAAATTTTGCCGGCGGGGATCGGTCGGCGCGCGGTGCGCCCCATCTGCGGATCAATGTCGCGGTCAATGTACGAATTGATTGCGCTCGCGCCGCCAGCCGTGAGCGCGCCGCCAAGCAGCGCAAAGAACACGAGCGACAGGGTCGGCATCCCGCGCGCGGCGACGAGCATCCCGCCGAGCGTCGTCGTCAGCAACAAGGCGATGACGACCGGTTTCATCAGCGCGAGATAATTTGCCAGCGACGCAAACCGGTTCGCGCGCGCGATTTTGTGCGGCGCGGGGGGCGCCGCCATTTGCCGCGTCGTTTGATGCGCGAACACGGTAAAGATGATCATACTTGCCCACACCGCCGCGGCGCTCGCCAAGTGCAGCACACTCACCGACGCGGCAAGCGCGGCTTGGACAAAACCCGCGCCGACGAGCACTTCGATCCCAAACATAATCGCCGCGATGATCGCCGCGCCGGTCAGCAACGCATTGCCGCGTCGCCACGCGCGCGCGAACGTCACGAGGACGAGCACGCCGACGATCACCGAAATGTACCGATGGAGCACGGCAACCCATTCCAACATTCCGCCGGTGGGAATCACGTTGCCGTTGCAGAGGGGCCAATCCGCGCACGCGCTCGCCGCGTTCGTCGCCGTGACGAGCGTGCCGCTGATCGTGAGCGCCAGGGTGCCGATCAAACTCCACAGCGCGAGACGTGGCAACGCGTCCGGCGTGGCGCGCGGTAACGCGTCCCAGGGTCGGCGCGCGAACAGCGCGATGGTGAGGAGTGATGCGAACACGAGCAACGCCGCGCCGAGGTGCAACGCCGAAGCGACTGCCGCCCAATCGCTCTGCGCGCCGAGCGTGCCGCCGATGGCGCTTTCGAGCAAAAGCAAAAGCACGGCAAAAGTCGCCGGCGTCGTGATCCATTTTTCGCCGCGATATTTGCGCCACGCCACCAACGCCATCGTCAACACCAACAGTGTGACGAGTGCGGATGCGGCGCGGTGCGAAAACGCGATCAGCATCGCGCCGTCTAAACGCGGAATGAGTTGCCCCTGGCACAGCGGATCATTCGCGCAACTCGCGCCGGCGTGCGTGACGCGGGCAATGCCGCCAATGACGACGAGCGCATACGTTGCCAGGGTCGCGGCAAGCGCAAGCGCGTAAAACCATTTGCTCGGTGGGTGATGTGTTTTCATCGGGCGCGGACTCCTCTCCGCGGTAGTGCGCGCGGAGCACGAACAGGCACAGGAACCGGAACAAGTTTGCGATTCCTGCCAAGTAGCGCGTCAATCAGGTCGCCCCAATCAACGCGAAATTTGCGGGGAAGCGAACGCCGAGAGGTCTGCGTGGAAAGGATTTGGTTCGAATGGCGCGCGGCGCACAACCAAGCGGCGCGGCGCAACAGAGTTTGGCGAGTCATCACCCATCCGTTTCCGTTTCGCCTCATCACGAAACGAATCAAAATTTGTGTTGCGCGAATTATACGCAAATCGAATGGGCTGACAAGAGGGGGCGAGATTGGAAATGTGTTAAAAAACCGCGCCCGGTTTCCTGCGAAACCGGGCGCGGAGGACGCGCTAGGTCATCTTGACGACGATATCGCCGATAATGTTTGCCGCCTCGTCGCCGCGATCCGCCGCGTTCGACAAGTGCCGGTAAATCTCGCGCATCTTGAGCAATTCGACCACATCCTCGACCGTTTTCGTATCTTTGAAGAGATCGCCTACCGCCGCGCGATACACGCTTTCCGCGCGGTTCTCCAATGCTTTGGCGCGCACCGCGTGATCGAGCGCGACTTGGGGATGATCCTTGAGTTGGATCACGCCGAGATGCAATTCGTCCGCCGCTTCGCGCAAAATGGAGGCGAGCCGTTGCAAGTACATGTTGGGCTTGACGCCCAGCGTCACCATTTCGTCGAGCGTGGTGTAGCCGTAATCGAGCACGTCGTCAATCGTGCGCGACAGCGCGAATAGGTCTTCACGATCAATCGGCGTGACAAAGGTGCGATTCAGATCGTCAATCAAAATGCGCCGCAATTCGTCGGCTTCTTTTTCGATGCGTTGCAAATCTTTGGCGTGCTGTTCATCGCCGCTTTTCATATACGCTTCGAGCGACTCTAGCCCGATCCGGGTTTTCAACGCTTGCTCGCCCATCGCTTTGAGAAAATCGTTTTCGCGGGAACGAAATGGGTTGGGAAAATTCATCAGACTGCTCCTTGCGCTAAAAGTTGGTGAAAACGTGTGCAATATTGTAGCAAGATTGCGCGAAAAATGCAAAACCGGCGCGCGGCGCGGGTGGGGCTTTTCAAAAGTCAGGCGACCCTCATCCCAACCTTCTCCCTCAAAGGGAGAAGGGGTAAATTCCCTCGCCCCTATCGGGGTGAGGGGTGATGTCAAGCGACTTTTGAAAAGCCGTGACGGCGCGGGTGGGTGTCATAATTTTGGGTGCTCCCGCCGTCGTTTGAAAACGACGGCTCAATCGGTGAAAACTCGGTGAACCGAGTTGTGCGAATCGGTTTCCAACCGATTTTCACCTCGCTCAAAAATGTGATGCCCGCTCGCCCGGCTCACACATCGGCGGTGACGGCGATCTGCAAAAACATTTCGACCACGCGGGGATCGTACAACACGCCGCTGTGTTCGCGCAGAAAAGTGAGCGCCTGCTCCGAACTCCACGCGGTGCGATAGGGCTTGGCAGAGCACAGCGCATCCCAGGTGTCAATCACCGCAAAGATCCGCGCCGCCAACGGAATTTGCTCGCGGCGAAGCGCGCGTGGATAGCCGCTCCCATCCCAGCGTTCGTGATGGCTGTACGGAATATCGAGCGCGGGACGCAGATAAGCAATCGGCGCGAGCAGTTCGTGTGCGTAAACGGGATGTTGGCGAATAATCTCCCACTCGGGGGGTGTGAGCGTGGCGGGCTTGAGGAGAATCGTGTCGGGCACAACCACCTTGCCCAGGTCGTGCAACAATGCGCCGCGCCGAATATGCACCAGATCCGCTTCGGGCACGCCGAGTTGGTTTGCCAAGCGCAACGTCCATTCGACGACGCGGCGGGTGTGCCCTTCGGCTTCTTGACTGCGGCGGTCGAGGGTGCGCGCCCAGCCGTCAATCGTCGCGTCGTAGGCGAGCGCGAGTTCGAGGTTGGAATTTTGCAAGCCGTTGAACAGTTCCGTGTTGTCAATCGCAATTGCGGCTTGCGCGCCCAGCGTTTCGAGCAGATCGAGCCAGTCCGAATCCGGCGTAAACGCCGTGCGATGGAAAATTTCGAGCACGCCTTTGACTTGGCCCTTGGCGATGAGCGGGATGCCGTGATACGAAACAAACTCGGCGCGCCAGTTGGGACTGCCGACGGCGAGGTTGGCTTGACGCAAATTGGGGATGCTGATCACGCGTCGTTCCAGCGCGACGCGTCCAGCCAGACCTTGCCCAAGCCGGTAAGACGTATGCTCGGCGCCCTTGATCCGAAACCCGTGTCCCGCGAAATGTTCGAGCGTTTGCGTATGCGGATTGCGTAGCAGGATGTGCGCCGCGTCGGCTCGTAGTTGCGCGGTAACTTGGGTGAGTAGCACATTCATCGTCACGGTCAGATCAAGACTGGCGGAGATCGTCATGTCAATCGTGTGCAACGCCTGCACTTGCTTGAGCCGGTTTTCGGTTTGCTCGTGGAGTTTGGCGCGGTGCAATGCGCTCGCGGCTTGATCGCCCAGGTGTTGCGCCAGCCGGATTTTATCGGCAGTAAATGATTCGCGTTCGCGGTGGCGGGCTTCACCCAGCATCAGCAAACCCAGCGCGCGGTCGCCTGTGCGTAACGGCACGAGGCACAACGAGCGCGCCAAGTCGAGCATGAACAAACTTTTTTCGGCGGGGCTGAGCGGTTCGGTGTGCGCGTCGAGCGTGAACGGTTGGTCGCGTTTGAGCACGCGTTGACACAGCGGCAGATCGGCGAGCGCGTCGCGCCGACCGATTTCGAGGTCGCGCTCGAGCACGCGGTTCGGATACGCGGCGCGAATCACGAGCGCATCATTTTCGAGTAGCGCGAGGCGCGCAAAGGTGGTGTTGAGCGTTTCGACGGAATGGTGGGCGACGATCTGCAAGATGGCGTCGAACGAATCGGTTGCCGTCAACGCGCGCGACAGATCATACAACGCGCCCAGCTCTGCGCGCCGGGTTTGTTCGGCTTCAAAGAGATGTGTGCGTTCGAGCGCGATGGCGACTTGGTTGGCGGAGAGTGCGACCAACCGCTGGTCTGCGGGCGAAAACGCGTCGAGGCGCGAACTGGTCACGGTGAGCACGCCGTATAATTGTCCCTCGCGTTCGACGGGGACCCACAGCGCGGAGCGGACCGCGGGATCAACGACGATCCAGTTCGGTTCTTGGCGGACATCGGGCACGTATAGCGGAATGCGTTCGACGGCAACCGCGCCGACCAAGCCGCGCGTTTCGCCGACGATGAATTTCAGCGTCCGCAACGCGTCGAAGAATTCCGACGCATAGCCGCTACCGGCTTGATAGGTTAAGGTTTGCTCGTCGGGGTTGAATCGGAAAAAGTCGGCGCGTTCGGCATGCACGACGCGGCTGGCGATTTGGAGCAGGTGCTCGATCACGACGTGCGGCGCAATCGCGCGGTTGAGTGTGAGTGCGGCGTCGTACAGCAACGTGAGTTGTTCGGCGCGTTGTTGGCTTTCGGCGAGCAAGCGCGCGTTTTCCAGCGCGACGGCGGCTTGATCGGCAAAGATTTGGAGCCGCGCGGCGTGTGTGGCGTTGAAAAAGTTGGGTGTTGCACTGTCCAGGTTGAGAAAGCCGATCACTTTGCCTTGACTGCGAATGGGTGCGCCGATGTACGAGTGCACCCAGGCAATCTCGGGCAGGTACGTCCAGCGCGGATCGTTGTCGGTGTTGGCGATCAAGATCGGCTCGGCGACGGTAAGCATGTGGCGGAAGGTTTGCCATTCCGCAAACGGCACGCGCAAGTTGGCGATATATGCCAAGCCGCGTTCGTCGAATCCGCGTAAACCCACGACGCGCGCGGACTCGCCTTCGATCAACATCAAGTCGGCGGCGTCGTGCGGAACGACGCGTCCCACGTTATCGAGAATGCGTTCGAGGACTTGGGCAAAGTCGAGCGTGCTGGTGAGTGTGGCGGCGGTGTCGCGCAGGGCTTCGGCGAGCGTGCGCTGTTCGTGCTCGGCGGCTTCGGCGCGGCGCCGCTCGGTGATGTCGTTCGCCAGCACCAAGCGGGCGCGGTTGCCGCGAAAATCAATATCGTGCGAAGTGATTTCCACGTCAATCAGTGTTTCGTCTTTTTTGCGATGTCGCCACATGCCGGCTTTACGCATGCCCGCTTCCGGCGCGGCGTTGATCTGTATCAAGCGCGGCACGTCTTCCGGTGGGCGAATGTCCTTGATCGTCATAGCGAGAAATTCATCGCGCGTGTAGCCGTAATGTTTGATCGCGGCGTCGTTGACGGCGAGGAAGGCAAGTGTGGCTTGATCGTATACCCACATCGGCAGGGGATTGTTCTCAAATAGGAGGCGGTACTGGGCTTCCGATTTGCGGAGCGCTTCTTCGGTCCGTTCGTGGTCGGTGATGTCAATGTTGATGCCGAGGATGCCTTGAATTGCGTCGCCGTCGCGGATCGGCGCAGTGATGTTTTGAAAGGCATGGGGCGCGTTATCTTGGAGGTATTCTACTTTGCGATGCACGAGTTCGCCGGCGAACGCGCGTTGATTGCTCGCTTGCCAAGTTTGCAAGATGGATTCGGGTAAACCCAGTTCTTGGGGTTGCAAGCCGATGACATTACCCCAGTGGGCGAGCGAGGCGCGATTTTGCAGGACGTACCGTCCGTCCGCGCCGATTGCCCAAAATTCAAAGGGCAAACTTTCGATAGCGGCGTTTAGCAAGGCGCGGTTCGCGCGTAACGCTTGCTCAACGGCGACGCGCGCGCTGATATTTTCGATTATGCCCATGCCGCCGACGATGGCGCCGTGCGCATCGAAAAGTGGTGTTGTGCGCATGGCGATCCAGATATGAGCCGAGCTGGTGGTTGCGTGGTATTCGCCTTCAAAGTAGCCGGGCTTGCCAGTGAGTGCGTTTTCGAGGGCGGGTAACACCGAACGATCTTTAAGCTGGCGCATATCCAAACCGATCAACCGTTCGCGGCTGGATTGTAAAATTTCGACAAAACGATCGTTACATTCTGTAATGGCGAATTGCGGATTGTAGTGAAAGACGCCGACGGGCGCTTGCTGAAAGAGCTGGCGGTACCGTTCTTCGCTCTCGCGCAGAGCGTCTTCCGCTTTTTTGCGTTCGGTCACGTCGCGGTGAACCGTCACGATGCCCTTGGGGTTGCCGTGTGCGTCGGTCAGCAATGCGCCCTTGATCTCGCCGATAAAACGCGTGCCGTCGTGGCGGAGCAAGACATATTGATCGTCCGGCGAAGTAGCGCCGTGTCCGAGACTGGCGATGTTGGTCGCGGCTTGGGCACGCGATTCCGGCGCGATCCAGTCGAGTGCGTGCGTGCCGATGGCGACCTGGGTATCGCGCACGCCGTACATTTCGGTGAGCCGGCGCGAGGCGAAGGTGATCGTGCCGGTCAGATCGGACAGCGACACGCCGTCGGGTAAAATGTCAATCAGCGTGCGGTACAAATGCGCGACTTTGTGGCGCGCCAACGCGGCTTCGATGGTTGCGCGCACTTGGTGCGCGTCGAGCGGCATAATCACATAGCCGTCGGGCTGGGTAGCTTGGGCTTGGCGCAACGAATTGGTTGCATCTTCCGCGATCAGGTAGAGCAACGGCACGGCGAACTGCGTGCGAATTTGCGCGGCAGTGGCAATGCCCAGCGCGGCATCGTCCCGCCGAATGTCTATGATGATCAAGTCCGGTTGCTGCGCGGCAAGCTGTGCCACCGCGTTGTCGCCAGTGGCAACTGGCGGCAAGACGAGGTACGCGGGCGCGGGCAAAATCGAAGTGAGTTGTGCGACGAGAGATTTGTCGGTCGTCAGGACCAAGACCTGGGCGTTCGGCATAAGGCAACCTTTTTAGGTGCGTCGCTCTTTCGACGCCTTGTCCAGATACATGCGTTGATCGGCTTGCCGCAGGATTTCGGTGAGCGAGGCGTGTTTTTCGCCGGTGGCAATGCCGAGCGATAAACTCAATGCGGGCTGGGTGGGCGTGGCGAGGTTATGTTGGTGGAGTGTGAGGCGCACACGCGCGAGCGTGTCACCGGCGGCTGACTCGTTTGTGTCGGGCAAGAGCACGGCAAACTCGTCGCCGCCGATGCGTGCGATGACATCTTCACCGCGAAACGCGGCTTGCAAGACGCGGGCGGTGCGGCGCAACAATTCATCACCCACGCTGTGTCCCAGGGTGTCGTTCGTCTTTTTCAAATCGTCCACGTCAACCGCCACGATGCTGAACGGAAAACTGCGCCCCTTTTCAAACCGTTCCAGTTCCTCTTCAAAAAACGCGCGGTTGTACAGTGCGGTCAGCGCATCGTGCGTGCTGGCAAAGCGCAATTGCTCTTCCATGTGCTTGCGTTCGGTCATATCGCGGAACACGGCGAGTGAGCCGGTAAATTGCCCGGCGCTGTCGAATTGCGGCGTTGCCGTCAAGATCAAACTGCGCCGTTCCCCGTCGGGGCGAATGATTTCGACTTCGTAGGTGTCGCGTTCGCCGTGCCAGCGGCGCGCCGTTTGCGCCTGAATGATCTCGAATTGCGCCGGCGTAGTAAACTCGCGGACGTTTCTGCCCACCAGCGAATCCGGCGCAACGCCAAAAATGGCGGCGGCGGCGGGATTGGCAAAGATGATGTTTTCGTCCACGTCGGTAATGCCGACGCCTTCGCCCTGGCTTTCCACCAGCAAGCGAAAGCGCTCTTCGCTGGCGCGCAACGCATCTTGCGCTTGTTGTCGCTCGCTAATGTCTGCGTACATCGCAAAGGATGCTACGAGCGTGCCGTTCTGAATGACGGGTACGCCGAAAATTTGCACGGGCACGAGCGCACCGTCTTGGCGTTGGCGCAAACTGGTGGCTTGGAGACTCTCGCCGCGCAAAACCCGAGCGGAGAACGCGTGCGCTTGCTCGCGCAAGTGGTGCGGCACGAGCACCTGTTTGAGCGGCTGTCCGAGCGCTTGCGTGCGCGTGTACTGAAAAATGCGCTCGAACGCCGGGTTAATGTCTTGAATATAATCGTTCAGATCAAGCAAGGCAATCGCAATCGGCGTGTTTTCAAAGAGTTGCTGAAAGCGCGCTTTTTGTTCGGCGAGTTCGGCGGTGACGTGGCGTTGTTCGGTGATGTCGCGGCTGATGCCGACCAAGCCGACGACGGTGCCCTGTTCGTCGCGCAACGGCACTTTGCTCGTCAAGTTCCAGCGAATCTGCTCGGTCAGCGGCGCGAGGATTTTCTCTTCGCGGTTCAACAGCGGTTCGCCGGTGTCGAGCACGCGATGGTCGTCCGCGTACATTCGCGCCGCGATGTGTTCGGGAAAAAAGTCGAAAACCGTTTTGTCTATCACCGCGGCGGGCGTCGTTACGCCGAGGAAACGCGAGTGCGACGCGTTGCTCAAGATGTAGCGTCCTTCATTGTCCTTGACGAAAATATTTTCCGGCAAGTTGTCAATCAACGTGCGGAGCAAGTTGCGTTCTTGGGCGCGCGCGCGTTCCACCTGCTTGCGCTCGGTAATGTCGTGCTGAATGGCGAGAAAGCCGATAATCTTGCCTTCCTCGTTCAGGATCGGGTTGGCGAAACTCTCGACGGTGATGAGCCGACCGTCACGCGTGCGGTTGACGATTTCGTGTTCGACGACTTGCTTGGCGAGCAGGGTCTTCCAAAATTGGGTATACGCCGCTTGGTCAAGCGTGCCGGATTTGAGGAGGCGCGGCGTTTTGCCGATGGCTTCCGCGCGGCTCCAGCCGTACAATTTCTCAAACGCTGGATTGACGTACTCTATCGTCCCGTCGCGCGCGGTCAGGAAGACGGCATCGTTCGAGCACTCGATGCCAAACGCAAATTTGATTCGTTCCTCCTCCGCGCAGTGGCGTGCGGTAATGTCGCGGATGACGAACAGCACCGAGGCAACCTTGCCGCCGTCCAGTTCCGGCACACCGCGCGCGAGCACATGGTACGTGCCGGTGCGAAGGGGCAGTGGCATCTCAAAGATTTCTTCCTGTTGGGTTGTGGCGATGCGTTGAATGATCGCGCGGAGTTTTTCGGCGGCAGTGGCAGGCATTCCTAATTCGAGATGGGTCTTGCCGAGAATGTGCACCATCGGCACGCCGAACATTTTTTCAATTGCGGTATTGGCAAAAATATGCCGTCCTTGCAAATCATAGCGCACGATGATATCCGGCGTATTGTCAATCAACGTCGCCAGATCGCTTTCGCGTTGGAGCAATGTTATTTCGATTCGTTTGTGCTCGGTGATGTCGTTGCCGAACACGGTGACGCCGACGATTTGCCCATCCGCAGTGCGAATGGGATTGAAGGCGTACTCGACCCAACGCGGCTCGGCGGTAAAACGAGTGACGTTTTCGATGGTAAAGCGTTCGCCACGCAAAGCGCGCTCGTAATTCGCGCGCCATTCCTCGCGCACTTCGGGGGGGAAATCCGCTTGGAGCACACTTTCGCCGTTCACAATTTGGTGTCCCAGTTGTGCGCTCGTATAGCGATGAAAGACCGAATTGCCAGCGATCAGCCGATACTGGGTGTCCACCGACCAGATGCGGTTGTCAATGTTTTCGATCAAGGCGAGCAAGTTTGCGTGTGCGTGCACCTGGGGCGTGACATCGCGCGCAATGTGTACCACGCCGACGAGTTTGCCCTTGCCGTCGTACAACGGCGTGACGCTGACATCGAATTCGCCATCTAGGCGCGGCTCGAAGATCCGGACGGTATGCGGCTGTCGGTCCGCCAACAATTGCGCGAGCGGACAAGTCGCGGGAGGTTTTTGAGCGGCGTGCATACAGAGAAAACAGGATTGCCCGATGATTTGCGCGAGTGGCATGTGCAGGCGTTCCAGCATAGCGCGGTTGGCGTGTAGGATGCGAAAGTCGGGGCTGATGATCGCGACCAGATCGGGCAACGCGTCAAACAGAGGTTGCCAGAAACGGGTTAAGCGGGGTTGTTGAGTGCGCCGCGCCGGCTTGGCGGCGGCGTTGGGCTGGCGGGTTGTGGCTGGGCGGCGAATTGAGCGTGATTTCACTCCGAACTCCTGAGCGAGTAGTTTGGCAATGTCAGATTAACGCAAGGGGCGACGTCTTGTCGCCCTGGTATCAGGGCGGGGTGACCCCGCCCCTACAAAAAATCGAATGTGACATTGCCAATGTAGGTGGCGCTCGCGCAAATCGTGCAATCGAGGCGGGGCGGTAAAACCATAATCATTGTACTCTGAAAGCGGGCAAGCGTCAATCAAATTGTCAGGGCTTTTCAAAAGTC
>CAIKBD010000516.1 GCA_903825565.1 uncultured Anaerolineales bacterium
GACGTTGGCTTGGTTGTGTCCTTTGCTGACCAACGCAATGAGTTGATCGCGTTCTGGAGGTTGGAGATGGATGGCTCGTTTTTGCATGCCACGAGCATACCCCAACCCCGCAAGATTTTCAAGTTACGACACTAGTTTAGCGCGCAGATGCGCGAGAATACGAAAGCCCCCCGCATCCAGATCACCCCAATGATAGAACTGCAAATCGTTGCGCGCTAGACGCAATTGTTGCATAAACGCGATAACGGTTGGGCTGGCAAATCCACCCGTGAAAATGGCAAACACCGATGACGGGCGGATTGCAACAAACTCGTTGAAGCTGGTGGCATTCTCAATGGTGACAATCGCTCGCGCGGCGCACTCGACAATACTCGCATTGCGAAGCAAAGTAGCTGGGAGCGAAACACTGGGCACAAATGGTCGCAGATCAACCTGGGATGCGCCTACTTGCAACACAACCGAGCCAGCCATTGGCACATATTCAGGCACACGATCCAAGTGATGTGCTCGGAGCAACGCATTGTCGTCATCCGCAAAATTCGCTGCATCAAGATCGTGGCGACGCAATACCGTAAGAAACGCGCGGCGCAACTCCTCGAACCGTTTGCTATTACCAAACACTTGAACACTGAATCGGCGTTCGAGTGTTGGTGTGGTCAGGTCAGCGAGTGCGGCGAGTGTGCGTACAAGATCGGCGTTGTGTTGAGGGTTTTCAAGGTTAAGGGGTGCGACTGAATGATGTACATCGATCTGTTGATTTGCCCAGGTCAAAAAATCACGATGCCAACCAGGGCGTGAGACTTGGGCGTTCAACAAATCGCGCAGAGCTTGCAGACGATTACTCTGGGGTGTTCGATTCAAAAGCGCATAAACTTCGGTCGTGTGTTCGGCAACTAGATCCACCGCATCGAGCCAGTTGTGGGTTTCAAACTTGCGCCAATGGAGTTTAACGAAACCACGTTGCGCCAAAGCAACCAAGGTTTCATTCGCCTCGCGGCGTGGCGCAACATCGCGCTCAGAAAAGTATGATGGATGCTCCGTGTCATTCAATCGCACGCGCGCCACACGCTGACGATTTGGTTGCTCGGCTTGATCGAGCAGACTGGCTAGGACAGCACGCACAACGGGCGACAGATTACTCGGCATTCGCTTCATCCAACTTGGCGGCGTACACGCGGTACGGCTCGATGATGACGTGATCGCCTGCATTCGCCAACACATACGTCGTGCAAATTTTCGGCGCCAGATATTCGCATCGCTCAAGCGGCGTAGCGGTAATCACTTGGAGTTTGAAACGCTGGAACAGATCGAGCGTGGACGCGATGCGGCTTTGATCCATTTTGGAAAATGCTTCATCGAACGCGACGAGCCGAATCGTCGGGCGACCACTGCGCTCGTTGATGCGATACAATTGAACGAACGATGCCGCAATCGTCAAATAGAACGGGGTCTGGGTTTCGCCGCCTGATGTCTGGTCCATAATCTTGCTCCAACGCGATTGTTGTCCATCCGCGTGCGTCACCAGAATATCATACGTGAGATACCCGCGATAATCGGCGAGGCGTTCTTGCTCCGCGCGTTCCTCATCCGAATTCGGCGTTCGTGTCAGTGCTTCGTAAAATCGATCAAAGGCTTCTTTGTTGTTCTGATAAAATTCGCTCTCAAAGAGCGGACCCGAGCCAAGCGTTTGCGCGTTATGAATCAGCCGATAAAACTCGTTCGTGCTTTCCGATGCTTGGTGTGTAAAGCGATATTTCTCGCCGTGAAAATCAACGATGCTCAACGCCCCATTGATCTGATCCAATTTCTGTTTAGCGTTCTGGATTTGCTCGCGCAGTTTGTGCAACACGTGCTCGCGCAATTCCTGGTCGGCTTCGCGCCGCGCTTGCTCAATCTCGGTTTTGTATTTCGGCAAGTCCGTCGCATTCAAGCGCGCGTGTTCGTCCGCATATCGCACGTCTTCGATCTGGCTTGGGTCTGCGGCAAAGGCGTAACGCGTGTTGTACGTTGCCCCTGCTCCAATCAGCAAATCCAATTCCTTGGTTGCCCGCGTTTCAAATCCCTTGCCCGCGCTCTCGGCGTTGTGAATCGCTTCGCTGACATCGCCAACTTGTTTCGACGAGAACATTTCTTCAGCGCGTTGAATCGCTTGAGGATACTGGTCATGCCGCTCATTCGCTTGTTGAACTCGCTCGGTATGTTCGCGCTGTGCTACGAGTCGCTCGTCCTGAAAGCGAGTTTTTTCGGTCTGCCAGCGCGAAATCTGCGCGATCACGGTTTTTTCCTTTTCGCTTTCACGCGCAACGATTTCTTCGTAACGTTGTACCGTCAGTTCCAGCGCACGGATTCCACTCGTGTCGAGACCGCGCAATTCCATTTCCAAATCGGCAATCCGTGAACGAAGCGGACGTTCGTCGAGTGGCGCATCGAGACGTTGGCGTAGATTCGACCACGCGCGTCCACGTTTGAATTGTTCCACCTGGGTCTGAATCTCCATTGCGCGTGGCGCGAGCGCGGCGCGTTGTTCTCCCAGTTCCGCCAATTCTTTTTCACGGCTGGCAATCTGGGCGATGCGTGCCCGTTCACCGATGAACCCAGGTTTATAATTGCGCGGCGGGATTGCGCGGACCGTCCATTCACGGTAGACCACTACCTGGGATGTGATGGCTTTGCGATGAGCGCGCAGTTCACCCACCGAATCACACATCATCGTATCGCCGAGAATCGTGTCCACATAGCCGCGCAATTCGGGCGGTGCAATGATTTGTTCGGCGAGTGATCCTGGCAATGCCTTGCGCGATTCCGCTTGCGCTTTTGCCAGGTCGAGCAATGCCGCGTCGTATAATTTTTCTTTGGCGCGCGCCTCGTCGAGCACGCGGAGCGCGGCATCGAAATGTTCAGGCGGCACAAGGATATTGAAGCGACGCGGACCTAGCATCGCCTCAACCGCATCCTGCCAGCGTTCGTCACGGATTTCGATCTGCTCGCACAACAACGGCGGGCGCGAACCCAGGATGGGTTCCAACAAATCGCGCAAACGCTCGACCTCAGAGGGGAACAGACTGCGTTGCGCGCGCAAATGCGCCAGTTCTTTTTCGAGTTGCTTGCCGCGCGCCTTGAGTTTTTCAATCGTTTGTTCGATTTCAAATTTCTGTTTGTCGGCGCGGCCAGATCCAGCATCGAGCGCGCGCACCGCGTCTTCGATTTGGACTGCAAGCAAATCAGGCGGCGACGCGTCTGGTGTCAGCGCGACAACCGACATCAACAAGATGCGAATGGTTTCCTGTTCGTCGGTTTCTAACAAGCCGCACGCGCTCAACGATTCAATCGCATTCGCCTCGTGCGTGAGATCGCGCCGCAACGAACTCCATTGCGCGCGGATGGCATCGGCTTGAGCGCGACTACGCCCCAGGTCTTCGTTGAGTTTGCGTTGCCGTCGCGCCACATCGGATTGACGCAATTGCAATCTGGCTTCTTCCAATTCGGCGCGCGCGTTTTTTAGCGTCGTAGCAATTTCGTTTTGCTCGCGTTCGCCTTGCTCAGTTTGCTTTTGCCGTTGCGCGATTTCAGCATCGAGTTGCGCCAGGTAGCGTTCTTTTTCAAGCACGCGCAGTAACGCCGCAAGCAAAGCATACTCGGCAAAATTCTGCCTCCAACGCTTGACTTCATTTTGCCGATTGACAATCGCCTCAAGTTCGGCCAGCCGTGTCTCCACCTGTTGACGTTGGCGGTCCAAATCGCCCAGCCGTTCGCGAATCGCGTGAAGGTTTTCGACGCTCAAAGGTTGCGCTTCGAGCAACCACCGTTCGACGAATTCGGGAATGTTCCGAATCGGCTGGAACGTCAGCGCGCGCAAGAACAAATCACGAAAGCGCGCATTCAATCCGCCCAGGCGATTGAGCATTTCGTCCTGGTATTCGCCCACCGCATCAAAATAGCGTGCGCCGCGGCGAGCGTGCAGCGTCTTCCGTAATTCGCGGCGCGTGAGTTCGCGCCCATTGACCACAAGTATATTTTCGTCCAACGCTTCGGGCAAAATGAAAAACATTTTTTCAGGTGATTTGCCTTCGCCCGCTTCAATACACACTCCCAGGGTTACGGCATTGTCCTGATCGCGAAATTCCAACGCGATGTACGCAACCGTATTCCCAGGTCTCAGCCAACGCTGTTCGCCCACTTTGCCGCGCACATACGTGTCGAGTGAACGTGCCGAGCGATCTTGTTGAACCGAACTGTTGAAATGGACTTGTTGTAAATCAGCGATTAACACCAGTTGAATTGCGTCGAGGATGGAGGACTTGCCTGACCCGTTGTGTCCCGTCAGATACAAACCATTGTCCACTTCCAGAATATTGTGATTAAAGCGATGCCAGTTGTGTAAAAAGAGGCGCGTGAGCAAAAGCATAGCGTTACTCGGTTTCACTTTCCGATTCATCCTCGGACGAATCGGCGCGTTGATACGATTGTAATTTTTCAGCGACCTGGGTGATGTTGTTTGCTGGAACCATTACCTCTAATGCTGGAAGTAACTCGATGGACTCTTCGCCGCTCGTGCCGCGTCGCTTGCGAATCAATTTGAGCGTCGCGAACGTACGGAACGCCTCGTCGAGACTCGATTTTTTACGTCTCAATTCACCTGGGAAAAACGAATTGTATCGCTCGACAACTTGTTCGCGATCCACGATTGGATACCGCGTTGGCATCACGATCATTTTCTCGCGCAGTTCGGCAGAGAGGAGACGCAAAATCAACAACCAGATCGTCGTGTCCCGATTGAGACGCCGCCGATGCGCGCCTTCGCGGTGGACGACGTGAAAAATCGCCGCCGATTCATCGTGGCGCAATTCCCAACCCGCGACGCGCAAATAATCCGAGACGAGATCGCGTTGACGCACCAGCCAATTATAGATGCGCCGATCATTTTCGTCCTCGCGCCAAATCAAGCCATCCGCCATCAAGCGGCGGACTGCGTCGGCGAATTGGGTTTGTTCGTTCGGCGAAAGTTGTGAGTACGCTTCAGCAAAATTCATCGTCACTTGGCTTTCCTCAAAACGAATTTACGAAATCCAATCCCATTGCACTCGCACCATTCCTCGGTCGGCGCAAATTCATAACCCAATGCGCTATCTCGTCCGTACTCGTGTAAATAAATCAGCAACGATACATCGTCGGGTCCTGTCAACGGAATTTCATCGCTCGTGATCTCGTCGCGATCCGCCAGGAGGTCGCGTACCAGTCGCTTGACGCGTTCACGGCTGACCGCGCGATTCATCTGCCGTAAGGTTTCTTCGCGCGCGCGTTGTAACTCTTCGTCCGATACCATCGAGGACGCAGTCGGTTCGACAACAAATGGAGTGGGCGCACTTGTCGGTGGCGCAAGGGATTCGGTATCCAGCCATTGGAGCTTGAATAAGTTGGTGAGATCATCGGTAATGCCAAAAAATTTTTCTGCGTTGGCAAATGTTTTATCGCCGAGCAAACGCATGAGAATCGCATTCAGTTGTCCGCTCATCGTGCTGTGGCTGGCAAGTTGCAGTTCGACGGTCCGCACGGCGGAATCCACAAATTGACTATGCCGCGTTTGAATCGCTTCGAGCAAGCGGTCGAGGTCTTGAAATTGCTCGCGAATCATTCGTGTTTGCTCGGTCAATTGTTGCGCGGCAAGTTCGACACTCACGTATTCGCCGCGCTCGCGCAATCGTTGTGCCGCGATTTCGATTGCCCCAGTGCGTTCCAATTGCATCGTCGCCTCGATAATGCCAGGGCGATAACGTGAAACGTGATCCGTCGTCTGCAAGTGATGATACACACGATCTACAATTTCGGAACGATACGTGGCAAAGACCTGGGTCAGCACATCCTTTGCTTGCATTTGGCGCAAGACCCGCTCGATGTGAATGCCGATGTTGTGCTGTAATTCCTTCAAGCCATTGATGAGATCAAGCGTGTCGCGGTACGCTTGGGGCAAACGTTCGTGCACATCGCCATCGCGCACCGCCGCTTGAAGGACATCATGAATCGCGCAGATCGCGCCTTGGAGCGATTGCGTTTGGTTGTTCGCAATCTCGCTCAACGCGCGCAAAATGCGAAACGCATAA
Source organism: uncultured Anaerolineales bacterium (assembly GCA_903825565.1). Taxonomy (GTDB): domain Bacteria; phylum Chloroflexota; class Anaerolineae; order UBA4142; family UBA4142; genus CAIKBD01. Next base: position 6,099 of record CAIKBD010000516.1, read on the forward strand.
TCGGGGAAGATGAAAATTTGCGAAAAATCGTTTTGCGTTTCCGAGCGAAGCCAGCCCGCCCGCGCGAGGTAACGCAGGATCGCGCTGGCGCGAGTGCGGATTTCGTCACCTTCATCATCCACCACATTGTCTACTGCATCCTGGGTCTGCTCTAACGCATCAGGAGCGGTGAGGTGCGTGACAACGCAGTGAAGAGCACTTTCGCGCGAAAGCGCATAGTGATGGCGAAGCGTTTCGTCATAGAACGAAAGTAGGATATTGGCGTACACCGCGCCACCTTGCGCGGCGAGGGGATTGAACAAACTGTTGGGAAGCAAATCAAAAAGTTGCGACATGACATAGTTAAACGAAGAGTGTCATTACATCGTTACGATCCATCTTGGGTTCATTGTATCACACATCAACGAGGAAATAAAAAACCGGATGACACAGTGACTGTTCAGTGCTTGGTGAAAAAAGTATGAGCGAATAAAATGAAGCATCTCACCATGGAGTTGTCTGATGCATCTGAATGTCCGCTTACCCAAGGTTGAACCTCTGACGATCCATCCGCCCACTCGATGCCCGCTACCGAATCCAAACTCTCCGAAGAAAAAGTGTCCCGGCACGCATTTCAAAGAACATCAATGGAACTGTCGCAAACCGTTGCGCGATACCAAGCACACTCAAGTAACAGCACGACGCTATCGGTGCTTGAAATGTAACCGTACCTTTCGCGTCTACCCCACAGGCGTTTCCCATTTGCAACAATCCGATATGTTGAAAGGCTTGAGCGTTTTACTTTATATCCTGGGATTAAGTTATCAAGGGGTGAGTGACCTGCTCACGACCCTCGGTTTCTTTCTGACTTAACTTTTGGGCGAAATTCGCGCATTTTCAAATTTGAGAACACGGGAATTTCGCCCAACAACTACGGGTTTCCAAAATGGGCAAGTAATTTGGATAGACAAACCTGCATTTCCAGGGCATAAGGGTGCGTTTCCCACAAAGCTACCATGTACAGTTTTCCACCCTTTTGCATGATTTCGCCTGGCATACACAGCACATCGTTGACGAGCGTCACTGGGCCGACCTTAGCCAAACGACTATCTGCCAACATCCAAGGATGTAACCAGGCTAATAGATTGTGCGCCAAGTCCGTCAACAACACCAAGGCTTCCTGGGCGGCGAATTGATGCTTGCGGCGTTTCGGCAATAAGAGCCCACTCTTGTCCATTTTGATTTCACTCTCGACCGCACCACGTCCATCATATAAATCGGGAATGGTGTGCCAGTCCCGATCCAGCAAGGAATGGACCAAAGTCGCATACTTGGTTTCACCGTTTTCGGTCACCCAGCGCAATACCAAGGTTTGCGTGCGGCGTGCATAGCGCGGAGCATTGGACACGCAAGCGACCCAGCGTTGATCGCGTAAGGCAAACCACTCCTTGGGCTTGATCTGTTTTGCAAATGCCTGGGCACGTTTACCGTTGTACCCTTTCATCAAGACTTGGAAGTGATGAGAGAGTGCCCAGTTGATATTACTATCCGTGCCCAGCCCGGCGTCGGTGCAAAGGAGAACCCGTTGGCACTGTTCAGGTGTCCAGTGCATCAAGTTCTGAACCGCACGCATCGTTGATTTGAGCACGGCGGCACCGTGCTGGGAACCTACCAGCAATTTTGAATACAACGTTTCACGGTAGTGCGGTGCACTGGCGCGAACGATCTGGCGACCATAGGCGTTGCGCTTTCCGCTGCGTGTCAAGCAATTTCAAAACTCTACGATGAGCTGACAGTTACTCCAAGCTCAAAACTCTACGTAGGAGCGCTGTCACATCCCAGCTACTCCTCAGCGACCTTTCGTAGTGGCGATGTCAGCCTCGTTCCCCGCCGCATCCGCTAGCGTCCACCATGACGGTGCAAACTCATCACGCACCATCCGTCCGCCCGCGGCAAGTGCCGCTGCGATGCGAGATTCTGCCTGTTCATACGGCACCCAGATCGCAACATGGATCGCGCCACCGCCATCGCCGCGTGGCTCGTTCATCTGTTCGAGCCAGAACGCTGGCCCGCGATCGCGTGGGTCAACGAGGTCCTCGGCGGGACTGTCGCGCCGCGGTTCATAACCGAGCACGGCTTGCCAAAAAGGTCTTACTTGGGCGATGTTGGTCGCCCCCGGAATGATCAGCAGACTCTGAACCGCAGATGGTTCGACGATTAATCCTAGCTTCATTGCAACCGCCGAGATCTGGCGAGCCAGATCGACATCACGCTGGCTCATCCCGAAATAGTGATCGGTATACGTGATCATATGAACAGTCACGCCATTTTGCCGTATGTCAATGCCGGGACGGTGATTCTCGATTCCTGGCAGTTCGCTGATCGCCTGTACGAAGCGAGCACTCTCTGTGAAAGACCGGGTGCGGAAGAACGCTGTCGCGCCTTCACTGGTTAAGCGCCAATCCGTGACACCCTCGGCTTCGTAGAACTGCTTTGGACTGATCGAATCATTCATCAAAATCTCCTTGTCGCCGATCCTCATTCCGCAGAAATGAGTCCAAGGTTATCCCAGACATCAACCTGATGCAGGGTGAGCGCATTTGTAACGCCTTTAGCGCGTAAACAGTTTCCAATGGCCCTCGGAGATAACCTCAATTGCGCCATCAACCACTTTAATGGCTGTTTGATCGTCAATTGCGTACAGTGGCATGGGTACTTCGGTAGCCATTCTTTCCACTTTAGATATAGAACTTTCCGGGTGGTCTTTATGATCCAAGTGCGGAAGCAATGCAAAGTCAACCAGTCCCAGCCCCTTATCGATGACGAAGGGCTTATGCGGGTCGTCGTAGGTCTCGCCGAAAATAGGGGCCGTCACCATACTACCAGCGCTCACCCCCACATAGACGGTCTCGCGCAGTGATGGCAAGAGGTCAGCCAGTCCGGACTCCTGCATCCAGCGACACAGATAGAAGACATCACCACCTTGCACCAGCAAGGCATCCGTCTCCTGGACCGCCGCTATCCAATATTCGGCTTTGATGCTGGGGAGGGCTGTGAGTTCCAGCACGCCCAGCGACTTCCAACTCAATTCGCACATAGGGTTGGCGGTTAATCCGCGGATAAACCGGTAAGCCATTGAGGGTCCGCCGGGGAAAGGATAGATCGCCGTTGGAATGCAGAGCGCACTGGACTCGGCAATCGGTTTGCCCAGGAGATTGACCAATGCGTTGTGGATGCTGGTGTTCTGGATGCCAGCGGATGTGAGCAGAAACTTCATGTCGTCGCTTTCTTCACAAGCGCGGCGATCCTTGCCTCATCAGCGGCAATCAACTCCGTGAGCGCGAAGGCAACGGGCCACATCATGCCTGCATCAAGGTTCGCCGTTTCGCTGAAGCCGAACGTTAGGTATCGATCATTATAAGGTGGCTTGGGGTTCATCCGAAAGTAGCAAACGATTTTACCGTCCGAGTTGGCATAGGCGGGCAATCCATACCAGGTTTTCGGCATGAGGTTTGGTACGCTGTCTTTGACGATCGCATGCAATCGCTTCCCAATGTCACGATACGGCACCGGCATTTTGGAAATTGCCGCAAGGACGGCGCGTTCCCCTTCCGCTTTGTTCTTGCTTGCGCGGGCTTCGGCTTTCAGCTCCTGAGCGCGCGCCTTGATCGCATCTTTTTCCCCTTCTGTCCAACTGATCGATTTTGGGTTGACTGCGCGGTTGCGTTTAATGACTTGGGGACTCATCGGAATCTCCTTATTTTTCTGGTTGGGTCAGCGAATAGTTTTAACACATTGCCCGTGCGCCATCATGCCTTGGGTGTCACTACCATGCCCAGGTTGTTTGGACGGCGAGGCTTCAATGATGGCAGTGACTGTTCCCCTGTCAGTCCTCTATTGATGGCGTTTTACCGAACTAGCTGATACCGCTGATACACGACGCCCGTCGGCAGCGCCTGGGATTCAACGAGTTTCAACGGAATACGCTTACCGTCGGGAAATAATCGCTTGCCGCTGCCCAGGACCAATGGATAAACATGCAGCATGTATTCATCGATGAGATCATTTTCTGCCAAGGTGTGAATCAACATGCTGCTGCCATCGATGAAAATGTTTTTCCCAGGTTGTTCTTTCAACTGACGCACTTGATCGACGACATTGCCCTGGACGAGCGTCGAGTTGCGCCAAGCGGCGGGCGATTTCAACGTGGTCGATACCACATACTTTTGAACGCCATTCATCACATCTCCGAAGGCATTTCCCGGCGACATCGGCTCAAACGCGCCGCCATGAATTTGCCACGTCTTACGCCCCAAGAGCAGCGCGTCGGTTTGAGTCATCGTTTGAAAAAAGCGTTGGCCGATGTCATCATGCCAATAGGGTATCGTCCAACCCCCATGCCCAAAGCCGCCGTCCGTATCTTCGTTGGCACCGCCCGGCGCTTGGATCACACCATCCAGCGTCATGAATTCATGCACGATGATTTTTCGCATCATGGGCTCCTTTACTGCGGCATCGGACTGACGAGTTGAAAATAGTTACCATCGGGATCCGCCAGCGTCGCGAGCCACCCACCGCCCATTGCATAGGGTTCGCGGATGACCTCGGCACCCAGCGCTTTGATCCGGGCAAACTCTTCTTGGACCTGGGACGTTTCGAAATTCAACATCACCCGTCCGGGATCTTTGGTTTTGCCACCCATGGCGGAATGATCCAGAATAGAAAAATAGCTGGTGCCCGCTTGCCAGCCATAGAAACCATGCTCTTGGTCGACCATGTCGGCCGGCTTGCCTAGCACCTTGGCATAGAACGCCGCTAATACCTGGGGTTGTTTGGTTCCGATCATAACGGAATTCAGATTCAACATATTGTATTCCTTTCGATTACAAGTTGAACGTTCAAATTTCGGTTTGAGCTAATTTCCCTCGAACGCTTGCTTTAATGGCGCAATCTCCAGTTTCTTCATCGGCAAGAACGCCTGGATCACGCGATCAATCTGCTCGCGGGTACCGTGGCTCATCATCTCGTCCATGGTCGTGGGCACAATCTGCCACGACACGCCGTAGCGATCTTTGAGCCACCCACATTGTTCGGCCTCTGGCACCGCTGAGAGTTTCTCCCAGTAATCATCGATTTCCTGTTGCGTCTCACACCGCACGATGAAGGAGACCGCTTCATTGAACGCAAACTGGTGTTCGTACGCGCTATCCATCGCGGCAAACCATTGACCCTCTAGCATAAAATCAGAAAATAGAATCGTTCCTTCTTTGTCGGGTTCCCGTCCCTTGCCGTAGCGTTGAATATTTCCCAGTTTGGAATTCTTGAACACGGACAAGTAGAAGTTGATTGCTTCTTCTGCCTTGCCGCAGACCTGCCCGACAAACAACAGGGAAGGCACGATCACGGGACGCGGTTCGCCTGACGGGTTCGACAGAATCAGTTGCCACGAAACTCCATATCTATCCGCGACCCAGCCATAGTGTTCGCTAAACGGATACTTGTCCAATGGCATCAGTGCACTACCGCCCACCGATAATTTCTCCCACAGGGCATCGAGATTTTTTCGGGCGTGTGGATCGCGCGACGGATCAAAGTTGACGAAGAACGATATCGATGGATTGAATTTGAAGAAGGGTCCGGCACTAATCGCCATAAACGGCTGACCGGCCAGTTCAAACGCAACACTCTCCGCATCACCCGATGGCGTGTCACGTAAAATAGTACTGTGAGTAATCTTCGAGCCATCGCCAAAAGCGGCGACATAGAATTCGGCGGCTTCCCGCGCTTCTTTGTTAAACCATAAATGGGGGATTATTTTATGCTGGAAGTTGGTCATACTGGATTCTCCTTTATCTGTTTAACTTTATGCGACGCCGCGGAATCGTCTTCGCGCTCGCTGCAAGGCAATTAGGCGATGGCGCAACCAGACTTCATCCGCAACGCACTGAGTAAATGATAGAACATTTATCTATGATACTATACAACAAAAAACGTGCACATGTTCATCAAGTTTTCGTTGGAAATGGGTCTCTTGGATGATTTCAAAAAATGATCCAACCGATGCTCCACTAACCCCATCCACTTGATGAAAGAACAAAAAGGCACTCACCCAGGAAGTGTACTGGACTCAACGAATCCAGCTTCAACAACGATTATCGGAAGTGTGCACGTTCAATAAGCCTGAACGAGACAAAGCCTTGGAACGCTTGCAGAAGATGGGCTTGCTTGAGAAGAGTCAAGACAAGATTGAGCAGAAGCAGTTTTTGCA
>CAIKBD010000517.1 GCA_903825565.1 uncultured Anaerolineales bacterium
GACGTTGGCTTGGTTGTGTCCTTTGCTGACCAACGCAATGAGTTGATCGCGTTCTGGAGGTTGGAGATGGATGGCTCGTTTTTGCATGCCACGAGCATACCCCAACCCCGCAAGATTTTCAAGTTACGACACTAGTTTAGCCGCTTGCGCGCGAAACCGTTGCATCAAAAGCAAAGATTTTTGGGACGCGGACAAACGCGGACAAACGCAGATATATTTTCGCAAAGCGTCTGCGTTCGTCTGCGTTCATCCGCGTCCAATAGGAATTTGCCATGTTGATTCTACCTGCATTTTTAATTGATGTGCCGGGCGATCCGCCAAAAGAGAATTGGGGCGCGCGCATCGTCGGCGATCAGATTGCCGTGGTCGCGCCGAACGCAGACTTGCGCCGCGCGTATCCTGCCGATGAAACCTGGGACGCGCCCGACCAAGTCTTGTCGCCGGGTTTTGTCAACACGCACACGCATCTGTACGGCGTCCTCGCGCACGGTATCCCGCTGGATCGCGCGCCGTCCGACTTTTGGGCGTTCCTCAAAGATTTCTGGTGGCGGCTCGTCGAAGACCGGCTTGATGGGGAAATGATTGGCGCGGCGACTGATTATGGGTGCGTCGAAATGTTGCGTTCGGGCGTCACTACATTTTACGATTGCCTCGAAGCGCCGCACAGTTTGCCCGGCTGTCTCGCCGCGCAAGGCGAGGTGGTGCGCGCGCGCGGGTTGCGCGGCATCCTGTCGTTTGAAGCGACCGAACGCGTGAGCCGCGCGAACGGCGACCTGGGTTTGCGCGAAAACGTCGAGTGGATTCGCGCGGCGCGCAAAATCGGCGGGCTGGTTTCCGGCATGATGTGCTTTCACACGACCTTCACGTGCTCTGCCGATTTTATTCGGCGCGCGTTCGAACTGGCGCGCGCGGAAAACGCGCTCGTGCATCTGCATTGCGCGGAAGGCACGCACGAACCGGCGTATGCGTTGGAACATTTTGGAATGCGCACACTCGAGTACTATGATCACCTGGGTGTGGCAAGCGACCGAATGCTTGCGTCGCAATGCGTCCAAATCAGCGCGCGCGAAATCGCATTGATGCGCGCGCGCGGCGTGCGGATGAGCCATATGCCGCTTTCGAATTGCGAGGTCGGTGGCGGGATCGCGCCCGTGCCGGAATTGATCGCGGCGGACGTGCCGGTCGGGTTGGGGAGCGATGGCTACATCAACGATTTTTTCCAAGTGCTGCGTGGCGCGTTCTTGATCCACAAGGCACGCCAATGCGATCCGCGCGTGATGCCGGCGAATCGCGTGTGGCACTTGGCGACGGAAGGTGGCGCGCGTCTGCTCGATCTGAAAAATGTTGGGCGCATTGCTCCCGGGTGGCAAGCTGATTTGCAATTGATTGACGCGCAATTTCCAACGCCCGCGGCGATTCACAATTTGTACGATCAACTCGTGCTGTATCGCAACCCCGCGCATGTGCGCGCGGTGATGATCGCCGGGCAAACGCGCGTGCGCGATGGGATCGTGCTGGGGGTGAACGAAGCGGCACTCTGCGCGGGCACGCAAGCGGCGGCGGCGAATTTGTGGAAAGAAGCATAGATTTACAGATAAAGTATTTGTTTACAGAAAATCGCCTGATTTCGAGTAAAAAGTAAAGTGATGCTTGACAAACGTGCCGAAAAGTTTTATCATTAGTAAAGTGGCAAATCTGTCCGTCGCGGGCGGATTGGCACAGCCCAGCATCGCGCGCCGTTCAAGCGACGCCGCTTGTCAACAGTGCGATCACACGGAATGGTTATGAATGCCTTTCTCGCTTGGATCGAGAAAGGCGTTTTTTATTTGGGAGCAAGCCCATGCCAATTTTGATCGAACAAGCCGATTACGTTGTGCGCGACGCGTTGCGTGTCGAGCGCAACGTAGATGTGCTGATCGAGAACGAGCGCATCGTCGCGGTCGGGCAGGTCGCGCGTGAGGCGCGCGGCAAGGCGCAGGTGCTCGACGGGCGCGGGCGCGCCGTGATCCCAGGTTTGATCAACGCGCACTCGCATCTCTACCAAAATTTTTTGAAAGGTCTGCGCGACGACGTGGGCTTGGTCGAGTGGTGCGACAGGACGCTCTATCCGATGGCGCACGTGATTCACCAGGAACAGCGCAAGCAAGGCATCGAAACCGGCGGCGAGCACTGGGCAACGCTTTCCGCGCTGGAAATGATCCACGGCGGGGTCACGTGTTGTGTGGACATGAACATGAACATGGACGCGGTATTCCGCGCGTGGCAACGAGTGGGCATTCGCGGCGTGGGCGCGCTCGGCATTGCGGACCGCTGGATCCCCGAGGTGTTGCGGCGCGATCCGGCGACGACGCGTGCCGAGGCGACGCGCCTCGCGCTGGCTTGGCGCAACGCGCACCCGCGTATCCAAGTTGTCCTCGCGCCTTCGACACCGTTTTTGTGTAGCCGCGAATTGCTCGAATGGGCGCGCGACACGGCGGCAGACCTGGGTATCGGTTTGCAAATTCATCTCGCGGAAACGCGGTACGAAATCGAAAACGTGCGCCAAGAAACCGGGTTGACGCCGGTCGCATACGCGCACCGGCTCGGCATCCTGGGTCGGCGCACGATGGCGGTGCATTGCGTTCACGTTTCGGAGCACGAGATCGATCTGCTCGCGGAAACGGGCACGCCGGTCGTGCATTGTCCCAAAAGCAATTTGAAACTGGGAAGCGGGATCGCGCCGGTGCCAAAAATGTTGGCGCGCGGCGTCACCGTTGCGCTTGCGGCGGATGGCGCGGCATCGAACGATTCCCTCGATCTGTTTGAAGAGACGCGCTTTGCCGCGCTCATTCACAAAGGCGTCGCCGAAAACCCGATGGTGATGACGGCGCGTCAGGCGTTTCAGATGGCGACCGAAGGCGGCGCGCGCGCGGTGGGGATTGACGCCGGCGTGATCGATCCCGGCAAATTGGCAGACCTCGCGCTGATCAATTTGGATCGCCCGCACTTGCTACCAGCGCACGATATTGTGAACACGCTGGTGTATTGCGCCAAGGCGAGCGATGTCGAGACGACGATCATCGGCGGCGAGATCGTGATGCGCGATGGCAAGGTGACGACGCTGGACGAAACCGCGGCGCGGCACGCGGCGGCGCAGTACGGCGCGGAAATGTACGCGCGCGGTGTCAAAATGTGGAGCGAGGTTGCAAAGAAACCGTGAAAGTGATTTTGATGAGCACGCCGGAATTTGGCGTGTCAACTCTCCAGCAATTGGTGCGCGAACAGTACGCGATCGTCGGCGTGGTGTGCCAGCCGGATAAACCGGTCGGGCGTGGCTTGCGGGTTGCCGCGCCGCCGGTCAAACTTGCGGCGCAAAACCTGGGTGTGCCGGTGTTGCAATTTGCCAACTTGCGCGACGCGCCGGCGATTCGCGCGATTGAAGCGCTCCAGCCCGATCTGATTTTGGTCGCGGCATACGGACAGTACATCCCAGATGAAATTGTCGCGGTGCCGCCGCGCGGTTGCTTGAATCTGCACCCGTCCTTGTTGCCGCGTTGGCGCGGCGCGGCGCCGGCAACTGCCGCGATTTTGGCTGGCGACGCCGAGACCGGCGTCACGGTGCATTTCGTCGTTTCGCAAATGGACGCGGGCGATATTCTCGCGCAAGAGCGCACGCCGATTCGCGCGGACGACACGACGGCGACGTTGATGGCGCGGCTGGGCGAGTGGGGCGCGGCAGTGTACCTCGATACGGTGGCGCATTGGTTGCGCGGCGAAATCACTCCGCGCGCGCAAGATCATTCGCAGGCGACGTGGTGCGGGCGCATGACCAAGGCAGAAGGTAAACTCGATTGGACGCGTGCGGCGGGCGAGTTGGCGCGCCAAGTGCGCGCGTTCCAACCGTGGCCCGGCGCGTTTACTTTTTGGCAGACCCAGCAACTCGATATTCTCGAAGCGCTGCCGCTTGACGCGTGGCGCGGCGACGCCGTGCCGGGCCAAGTGATCGTCACAGATGCCGGGTTGCTCGTCGCCGCCGGGCGCGGCGCGTTGCGACTGCGGCGCGTGCAACTCGCCGGCAGACGTGCGCTCGGCGCGGAAGAATTTTTGCGCGGCGCGCGCGATTTGGCGGGAACCGTTTTGGGTGATCGGCAAGGAGGTTAGGTTGAGTAGTTTGATCGAAGAACTCGCCGCGATTTGCGGTGCGGAGTACGTAAGCGATAAAATGGTGGATCGGTTGTGCCATACGCGCGACGCGGGTCCCACGCCTGGGGGTGTGCCTGCCGTCGTCGTGCGACCCAGGACGACGGCGCAAGTGTCCGAGATCGTGCGCGCGGCGAATCGCCATGCGACGCCGATCTTTGTGTGGGGCCGCTCGACGACATTCATCGGGCACGGCATCCAGACCGGGTGTATTTTGCTGGCGCTCGATTTGATGAGCCAGATCGTGCGGATGGATTTCGACAACCATGCGGTTACGGTCGAGACCGGCGCGATCTGGCACGCGGTGGACATCGAGCTTGCCAAGCGCGGCTGGGAATTGGCGGTGCCTGGGTCGGGCGGGATGTTTGTGTGCACGGTTGGCGGCTCGGTCGCGTACAATTCAGTGCCGCATGGTTTGGCGGGGTACGGGATGACGGGCGATAACGTGATCGCGCTCGAAGTAGTTTTGCCGAACGGCGACGTGATCTACACCGGCTCGGCGGGCAATCGCGCGGCGGGCGGGCTGGCGTTCGAGCGGTACGCGAACGGTCCCGACATCGCCGGCTTGTTCATCGGCTCGTGCGGCGTATTCGGCGTGATCACCCAGGTAACGTACCGCATTCGGCGCAAGCCGGACGCGGAGCGATTTGCGTTTTACGCGTTCGATAGTTCGGATGTTGCGCTCGACGCGGCGCAGGCATTGCAACGCCGCCAAGTGCCGACGCACATGGTCGGCTTGTTCGGCGGACCGAAACCGACCGGTTTGACCGGCGAAGCGTTTTTGCACATCGTGGTTCGAGACACGCCCGCCGGTGCGGACGAACGCGTGTCTGCCGCGCACGCCATTTGCGCCGGGTATAACGGCGTGCGGCAAGACGAGGCGGCGACCGAGCGTTACTGGGTGCATCACATGTACTCGTGGTTGCGGAACACGCCGCCCGAAGTATATTACAGCGACCGCCCGTACACGTGCCCCGAAGCCGCCGCGTTTATGCCGACGCAAAACGTCAAGGACGCGTTGCGCTATTTGAAAAATTACGAAGTCGAGCACGCGGCGGAATTTGCGCAACATGGCATTCGGATCAAGTGCTACGATGTGTACTTTAGTCGCAACGCCGCGTTTCTGTGGATTGACACCTTGTTCCCGGAATTGGACGCGGCGGCGTGGCAGTACGGTTTGAAAATGCGCGCGGATTATTCAGAGCACCTGTTCAGTCAGTTCGCGTCGCCCGGTGGCATCCTTGCGCCGCTCGCGCCGCACATCATGCCGAAACTGGGAAGCGGATTCGATTTTTTGCGCGTGCTCAAAGCGCAACTCGATCCGAATGGAATTTTGAATCCCGGGGTGTTGCTACTCGGCAAGGGAGAGGCAAAATGAGCGACGGACAACGCGCAATTGATAAACTGAGGGACGTGATTTACCAGTGCAACCGGTGCGCGCACTGTTTCGATCTCAGTTGGCTGGGCGATTATAACAAATGTCCGGCGTATCGCTTCGGCGTGTTTGAGTCGTACACCGGGCGCGGGCGTTTCTTTCTCGCGCGCGCTTTGGTAGATGGCAAAACGGATTACACGGCGGAGATCGCGCAACGCGTATTTGCGTGCACGGAGTGCCGCGCGTGCGCGGAGCATTGCTTCAAGTACATCAGCACAACGGACGTTTACGCCGCGATGAAAGAGGATTTGGCGGCGCGCGATTTGTTGCCGCCGCGCCTTGCCGCCGGTTTGGCGGATGCGGGCGGACTCGGCGAGTATCACAACGTTTACCAGGGTTCGCAGGAAGATCGGTTGGCGTGGTTGCCGGATCGTTCGCGCGTGGACAAGAAAGCAGAGGTCGTGTTTTTCGTCGGCTGCACGTCGGCGTATGCGCGGCAAAACATGGCGCTCGATCTGTACGCGTTGCTCGAACAAGCCGGCATTGATTTCACGATTATGAGCGACGAGTGGTGTTGCGGGCATCCGTACCTGGCGGGCGGGCAAATGGGCAAGGCGCGCGCGTCCATTCAGCACACGCTCGACGCGGTGGAAAAACTGGGCGCGAAGCAACTCGTCTTTAACTGTCCGGGGTGTCAGCGCGCGTTCCGCGATGATTGGACCGAGCTGACTGGGCAAGCCGCGCCGTTCGAGGCGGTGCACGTGATCGAGTTGCTGGCGGAACGCTTAAAGCAAGGCGAAATCGCAATGAAACGTTTTCGTCCCAAGACCATGATCACGTACCACGATCCGTGCGTGCTGGGACGGTGGATGGGGATTTACGACGCGCCGCGCGAATTAATCAAGGCAATTCCCGGCGCGAACCTGGTCGAGATGCCGCGCAACCGGCGCGATGCGTACTGTTGCGGCGCGGGTGGGATGATTCGTTACGATTTTGAAGCGATGGCGAACCTGGCGGGCGCGGACCGCATCGCCGAAGCGGAAGCGACCGGCGCGGAAATGATCTTGTCCGCGTGCCCGGCGTGCGTGATGCAATTGCAACAATCGCGTCAACGCGCCAAGAGCCGGTTAAAAGTGATGGACATTACGCAACTGCTTGCGAGCCAACTGCAACCCTTGCGCGCCAAACGTTGAGTGGAACCCTAAACCTGCCAAGTTTTTCCGGCGGAGGTTGAACTTGAAACGCACACCGTTCTATCATCAAATTGCGGCGACCGGCGCGCGCATCCAACCCGTACAGGGCTGGGCGATGCCGGACGAATTCACGAACGCGCGCGAAGAACATCTCGCCGTGCGCGAACGCGTCGGCTTGTCCGATTGGGCGTCCACCGGCGAGATCGAAATTCAGGGGCGCGACGCGCTGTCGTTGCTCCAACGCGTGATCGTCAATGACGCGACCAAAATGAAAATTGGGCGCGTGTTGTACTCGACGATGTGCAAGTCGAACGGCGCGATCCTGTCCGACATCACGGTGTACCGGTTCGCCGAAAATCGTTACTGGGTAATGACGGCGTGGGGCAGTAACGCCGCGAATCAGTTTGTCGAATTCGATTGGTTGAAAGAGCAAGCGGGCGATCTCGACGTGAGCGTGACCGACGTTTCAGCTGGTGCGGCGTTGCTCGCGGTGCAAGGTCCGCGCGCGCGCGATGTGGTCGCGCAAGTGACCTCGGCGGATTTGAGCGCGTTGCCGTACATGCACTTTTGCGAGGCGTCCATTGCTAGTGCGCCGCGCGGGGTTGTTTCGCGCACCGGCTACACGGGCGAACTGGGCTACGAACTCGTCGTGCCGGCGGAGTACAGCGGCGATTTGTGGGATGCGCTGATCGCGGCGGGACGTTCGGCGGAGATGGGTTTGCTCGGTTTGAAAGCGGCGTTTGGGTTGCGGCTCGAAAAAGGGTACATTGCGCGTTTCGATTTTATGGATAGCGTGACGCCGCTCGAAGCCGGTTTGGGCTGGACGATCAAATTCGACAAGGGTGATTTTGTCGGACGCGCTGCGCTCGCAGAGCAAAAGCGGATCGGCGTCGCGCGTCAACTCTGTGCGCTGGCGCTGGACGATGATTGGATTCCAGCGACCGGGAATGTTGTGCTCAAAGATGATCGCGTCGTCGGCAAAGTGACGAGCGGCGGAATGGGTTACGCGGTGGGGCGACCGATTGGGTTGTGCCTCGTGCCGAGCGAGATTGCGGAACCTGGGATCGCGGTGCAAGTTGAGGCGGAGGGCATGCACCACCCGGCGCGGATCGCGCCGCGCGCGATGTATGATCCCGAAGGCAAGCGGTTGCGCGCGTGATCGGGGTTTCCTGTAGGCAGGAGACTACAACCCCCCAAATCTTCTTAATTTCAAAAAAAGAAAAAAGACTACGCGCAATCGTGAAATTTTGTTCGCGTGATTCGCGTACTTTGCGGATAAAGATTTTTTTGGCGAAGGTATTGTCCTGCCGAGGAGGTTTCTATGACATGATGCCAGACTTGCCTGAATCGAAACGACACACCGATTGATGCTTTGACCAAAAGGAGAAACTCGATGAGCACCAAATCAATGATGATGTTGCTGATCATTTTGATCGTCACCTTGATCGGGGCAGGGTGCGCGACGCCGCCGACCCCTGCGCCGACCCAACCGCCAGCCAAAGCGCCGGAGCCGACCAAAGCGCCTGCGCCAACGACTGCGCCTGTCGCAACCAAAGCGCCGGAACCGACTAAAGCGCCCGCGCCAACAACTGCGCCTGCTGCGACCAAAGCGCCGGAACCAACCAAAGCCGCCGCGCCCGCAAAACCGAAAGAACTTAGATATGGTCTGACCTTGGTTGTCTCCGGCATTGATCCGCACGTTCACTCTTCATCCGAACTGGGCATTCCACTGACGAGCGTCTACGACACGCTCGTGTACTTGACCTCGGATTACAAATTCGTGCCGGGCTTGGCAGAATCGTGGGAGAACCCAAACGCCACGACGTACGTCTTCAAGTTGAAAAAGAATGTCAAGTTCCACGATGGCACGCCGTTCAACGCGCAAGCGGTGAAGGACAATTTTGATCGCATTATGGATCCCGCAACCAAATCCGCCAAAGCGATTACGTTGCTGGGCCCGTACAAATCTACCGAAGTGGTGGATGATTTCACTGTGCGCGTGACCTTTACCAAGCCGTACCCCTCGTTCTTCGATTCGCTCGCGTCCGTGTACCTCGGCATGGCTTCGCCGACCGCATTCAAAAAATGGGGTGTGACCGATTATCAAATGCACCAAGTTGGCACGGGACCATTCAAATTCTCCGAAAAAGAATTCGTGGCGAAAGATACCATCGTGCTGGAAAAGAACCCGGATTACAACTGGGGTCCCTCGATCTACAAACACACTGGCGCGCCGTACCTCGATCGCATCGTCTTCAAATTTTACCCGGACGCGGCAACGCGTTCCGCCGCGTTGGAAACCGGTGCGGTGCAAGTGATGGGCGAAATTCCGCCACAGGATGCCGCGCGGTTGCAAAAAGATTCCAAGTACCAGATCGCCATCGCCAAGATTCCGGGTCCGCCGTTGCTCGCGTTCATCAACGTGGCTAACCCGCCGACGGACGATCTCAAAGTGCGCCAAGCGTTACTCTACGGCGTGGATCGCAAGACGATTGTCAA
>CAIKBD010000518.1 GCA_903825565.1 uncultured Anaerolineales bacterium
AATTCCAAATTCGGTAAAGTGCCCCAACTTGCGTAACACATACGGGAGGCCCTCGCCACCCGGCACCAGTGGCGGATGGGACTGGGCTGACATGGCAAAGATAAATCCCAGCCATGCCAGCACCGGTCCCCATTTCCAAATCCATCGCGCTACGTTCGTACGCGAGAATCCAACGATCACTTGATCTCGCCGCTGTAAATCTTCATCACCTTGTCGAGCAGAGCGAGCGCCTCCGGCTTGCTTCGTTGAAACACGTTGCGTCCCATAATCGAGCCGAATCCACCGCCGTCGCGAATCGCGCGCATTTCGTCGAGAATCGCTTCGTCGTTTTCTTTCTTGGCGCCGCCGGAAAAGATGACGACGCGGCGACCATCGAACGCGCTCTGAATGATGTGGCGCACACGCTCGGCTTGCGTCGCACTCGGCACGCCAATTTTTTCGTACACTTTTTTCGCTTCGGCTTGTTCGAGATACGCGCTCGGCAATTTCACCTTGATGATGTGCGCGCCCAACTGCGCCGCGATTTGCGCCGCATACGCCGTCACGTCGAGCGCGGTCTCGCCCTCTTTGCTCAACGCGCCACCGCGCGGGTACGACCACACGACGACGACCAAGCCAACCGCTTTGGCTTCTTCGGCAAGCGCTTGCAATTGTTCGTACTGCAAACGACGTTCAGCCGTGCCGGGATAAATCGTGTACCCGATGCCGATACAACCCAGGCGCAACGCATCATCGACACTTGCCGTCACGGCGCCGAGGGGATCTTTTTCGTCTTGCAAAACATCGTGATTGTTCAATTTCAAAATGAGCGGAACCTGGCCGGCAAATTCTGCCGCGCCCGCTTCGAGGAAACCGAGCGGCGCCGCGTACGCATTACAACCGGCGGCAATCGCCATTTCAAAATGATAACGCGGATTATAACCTGCCGCATTCATCGCAAAACTGCGACCGGGGCCGTGTTCAAAACCTTGATCTACCGGCAAGATGACCATCTTGCCCGTGCCACCCAAACGTCCATGATTGAGCACCCGCGCCAAATTCGTCAGCGTCCCCGGGTTGTCGCTCCCATACCAACTCAAAATCTCTTTCACGCGATCTGTCATTGTATCCTCCTGAATTCTGGAATTTGCCACCCGCAAAGATAACGCAGAGCGCCCGAATTGTCAAAAAGTGTATTTGCCACTTGCCGATTTCAGAATAGAATAGCACCGAAAGGAAACACGATGACTGAACCTCTTCTAGCTGGCTTGTTTGTGTTTGGAATGCGCCTCACCGATATGACGCTCGACACGATTCGGTTGCTCTTTACGATGCGCGGGCGCAAATTTCTCGCGGGCGCGATTGGCGTGGTGCAAGCGACCGTGTTCATCCTCGCGGTGAGCGCGGTGTTGAGCGGACCCCTCAACCCGTTCACCGTGGTGGGTTACTCGCTGGGATTTGGCGCGGGCGTCGTCGTCGGCATGTTCGCCGAAGAACGCATGGCGATTGGGTACGCGATGGTGCGCGTGTACTCGCCGGCGAGCGGACACCTGATTGCCGATGCACTACGCGCCGAAGGACACGCCGTGACTGAAATTCCGGCACAGGGCAAGGATGGCGTCATCACCGTCGTCAACTGCATCGTCACCCGACGCAACATTTCCGCCGTGCGCGCGATTGTTGATCGCGTGGATGCGACTGCCTTTCTCACCATGGACGAAGCGCGACTTGTACAACGCGGACATTTTAGGCATTAAGCAGGATATGCGATGACAGAAAAAATTGTTGCGGTAGATTTAGGCGGGACTCGTTTTCGCATTGCGGTGTGCGAAGCCGATGGACACATCCTTAAACAAACCGCGCACGAAACCCGTGCGCGCGAACGCGCCGAAGCCGTGTTTGCGCGCATCGTCGCCGCAATTCGCGATTTTGCCGGCACCGAAAAAATTTCCGGCATCGGGCTGGGCGCACCGGGTCCACTCGATGCGTGGCGCGGAATTATTTTGCAAGCGCCCAACATTCCGGGCATTGACGGCTTTCCGATCAAAGCCCGTCTCGAAGCCGAACTGGGTGTGCCGACCTTTATCGGCAACGATGCCAACCTTGCCGCGCTCGGCGAGCATCATCTCGGCGCGGGACGCGGTTTCGCGCACATGATTTATGTGACGATCAGCACCGGGATTGGCGGCGGCCTCATCGTGGATAACAAATTGCTGTTGGGCGCACGCGGATTTGCCGGCGAAGTGGGACATCAAACGCTCGATGCGTTCGGTCCCTTGTGCAATTGCGGCAACGTCGGTTGTTTCGAAGCCCTCGCATCCGGTCCGGCGATTGCGCGCATGGCACTCGATGAAATTCGCAAAGGTCGTGAATCGAATGTGCTCGACCTGGTCAATCGCGATCACACCAAGGTCACGGCGGCAATCGTCGCGCAAGCTGCGCGCGGCGGCGACAAATTAGCCAAGCGCACATTTGAACGCGCCGGCTTTTACATCGGACT
>CAIKBD010000519.1 GCA_903825565.1 uncultured Anaerolineales bacterium
CGCGATCACGGTGAGCGCGTACCCCGCAACGCCAAAATCTTCCTTCAGCAACAAGCGCGCCAAAATGATCGTGCTGAGAAAAACCATCACCTTGCCGCCGTAGTACGAGGCGTACGTCCACAGCGTGCCGCGAATCGTCGTCGTCGCCAAATTGGCGGGAGCGGACGGGGTTTGCGGAATAACGGGAGTTTCAGATTCCACGCCTCACCCCACCTGTTCCGGATCGGCGCGCTCGAGCAGCGCTTGGCGTTCGGTCTGCGCGACGTGCAACAGTGCCAAGCCAATGCCGATCAACAGCCAGAGATAACGCGGATACGCCGCGTGCAAAAAGAGCGCGCCGACGAAATAGCCAATCACGCCGGTCGAATACGCCACCGCGATTGCCGCATAATCGGGCAAGTCGATGGCAAGGAAAATTTGGCGCGCGCGCTCCATTCCGCGAAACATCACGGCAACCATAAAACAAAAAATGAGCAGACCGACGACGCCAGTTTGCGCGGCGATCTCCAAAAACAAGTCGTGCGCCGAACGCTCTTCCCGGCGCGGGTCAAGCCCCAGGTTGCGCGAATAGTCTTGATAGTATACTTGATAGTTACGGGGACCCACACCCAAGATCGGGTGATCCAAAAACATCTGCCACGCCACCATCGCTTCGCTGGCACGCCCGCGAAACGACACTTCGTTCCGCACATCGCCACCCAAGCCGGGCAATGCCTCTGGGATCGTCTGCAACCGCTCCAGATAATTCGGCGGCAAGAACTGGAACACGAGAATGATCGCCGCCAACAGGGACAAGAGTACGGCGGGCTTGGGTGGGCGACGCACCAGCATAATGCCGAGCACCACGAACAGACCGGTCGCGCCGCCGCGCGAATACGAAAAGATGATCGAGAGCGAAATGACGATCAACCCCCACGCCGCCAACAGCCGCAGGTAAATGTTTTTTTCGTTCCAGAAACGATCCAACGCCAGCGGCACCAGCACCACGAGAATCTGCGCGTAGAAATTCGGATCGCCGATGGGACCGGCGATGCGATAATCGTCGGTCCCGCCGGAAATGATGTTTTGCACCGCCGCTTGCGCGAACCCGCCGTAATTATCCGTGAACGTGTGTGTCAATTGTTGATAGACGCTCAGCGTGCCCAAAAAGATGCCCGAGCCGATCAGCGCCCACATCGTGCGCCGCAAGGTTACGCCGCGTTGCAACAAAATCGCCACCAGCACGACGATGATCGAATCTTTGAAATAGTTGAGCATTTCCGTTTGGGCATACTCGGCGTTTTTGGCGACAAAGAGCGCGGCGAAACCGGCGAGACCGTACAGCACGATCAATGCCAGCGGTCTTTGCCAGCCGCGCGGCTGTTCGCCCGACCACACCCACCGCGCCATGATTGACACAGCCAACAACGCGATAAAGGGCTGGGTTGTCGAAGGCAAATTGTGGTAGACAATCATCACGTCGGAAAAGAGCGTGTAGGTGACAACGACTAGCGCGATCAAACCAATATCGCCGCTGGCAATCGTCGCCGAGGCAACGCCCAACGCCGCCACGGCGCCCAATGCCAAAACCGGGCTAGGCACCTGGGAAACGACCAAGCCCAACAGCCCGCCCGCCAACACCGCAACCAGCATAAAGAGCGGGTCGAGCCACTTCATTTTAAGAGATTGGATTGTACCTTGCATTTTTATCTCCCGCGCCCCGACTTGCGGCAAGCGCGGCATTCTTTTTATTCTGTCCGTTGCAAAACGCGTTCGAGCATCCGGCGCAAATAGCGCCGCACCAGCGGCGTAACGCCGCACGCCATCAGCCGCCGCGCGCCCTGCGCCGCGCCGAGCGCCTCTTCATCCGCGATCCATTTCCGCAAAATCATCAACGCGCAACACAAGTTGAACACTCGCGCATCGTACGGTTGCGCGCCGAAATAGCCGGTGAGGATCGCCGTTTGACAGCGCTTCAACCAAGCGCCGCGAAAAAATGCGCCTTGCGTCACCACCTGGATTTTGCGTAACGGCGGGTCCATCGCCAGCAACGCCAAATCCACATACACCGCGCCCTGGCGTCGTCGCTTGGTGTCAATCACCCCCACCCGCCCGTCCGCCATCACGAGCGTGTTGTTGCAATTGAAATCGCCGTGCAGAGTTGCCGTGGGCACGGCGACTGCTTGCAAGCGTTCCGCCGCACGCAAGCACGCGGCGCGCATCGGCGCAAACGCGTTCTGCCGCCCGGACAGTTCCGCCAAGCGATCCAGCTCGAAAACGAGATCCGCCGCCAAACTGGTTTCGCGCAACGGCTGGACGCGCGCATCACCCAAGCGTTCGTGGAACACGCGCAACCATTGCCCCGCGCGGCACAGCGCTTGTTCGAGAAATTCCCAGTCGCGCGGCAAACCCAACGCCATGCGCGCGCGCATCAAAAAGCGCGTCAGTGAGCGCGCCGGCAATTCTTCCATCACGATGGCGTTCCACTGCGCCAGGTATGCGAACGGTTGCACGGCGAAAAAACGCGCATCCTGCCCCGTGTTGAAAACTTGGGCGACGGCGACGAGCGAATCGTATTCTTGTTGCGTGGGCGTCGCCAAATGCGTCGCGGCAACCGCTTGCGCGAGCGTCGCGATTTCGCTCTTGCGCGGAATTTTGACGAGGAGCGGCACCGTCACGCCATCTTTTTTTTGCGCGACATAGCGCACGAAAAACGATTGCCGCAACCGCCGCCATGCTGGCGGCGAGGATGCGAGCATCGCACCTTCGCCAAACCAAGTCGGCAAGCCAGCGACAATGTCTGCCGTTAATTGCGCCAGGATTGGGTCATTTGAACTTGCCACCACCGCCACCGTCCTCAGCAACCTTAATGCCCGTTCTCGCTAAAATGAATGGGGCTATGCCCGCTCTGCAAAGTGCGCTCCAACGATTTCTGCGCCCGGTCGAGCACTGCCGCGATTTCTTCGTTGCCGTTCGTCGCCACAATCCCGATGTGTGGTTGCAGTCGCACTTTTTCGCCCTCGGTTTCGTTCAACGAAACCGGAATGGAAAGGACTTGGAGCACGCGATCCAGCGTCCGCATCGCCGCCGTACCCGGCGTTGCCGGCAACAAGAGCGCGAAAGAAATTTCGCCCCACCGCCCAACAATATCGCGCCCACGCAATTCCGCCTGCAAGGTGTGCGTGACGTGATGCAAGATGCTATGAAAAACGCCGGCGGGCAACGTTTCGCTCAAACCTTCCAACCCGTCGAGTTGCAATAAACCCAGCGCCAAGACACCGCCGCGTTTGCGTTGCAATTCTTCTTCCAAGTAGCGCAAGAAATACCGGCGCGAGTACGCCGACGAAGATGGATCGAGAACGTTGCGGCGTCGCAGGGCTTCGAGCGGCATCCGTAATTGTTCGCGCAGGATCGCTAATGCCGCGCCCAAGATCACGCCCAGCGCCACGGCTAACCCCGCGTCGCGCACGGGCTGGGGGCTAATCGGCGAGGTGGGAACTGCCGCCGAGTCGAGCGTGTCCAGCGCGTACGCTTGATACAGCCCCTTGACGTATTCGATGCCGCGTTGCCCAATCGCGTTCGCGAGCCGCGCCGCCACCACTGGATCGGGACCGGTGACTGACACTTCGAGAATGTTTGAATCCGGCAACACGACGGAGGTGCGCGTATATTTCGCCAACGCCAGGGGCGCGAGTTGCAACGGAGTTGCCGCTTCGGTAAAGATGCGGACACTGCCCAAAACCTCGGCATACGTCGAGACAATCGAGCGCTTGTCCAGCGTGTTCAAACTTTCGATCACGCTCGAATTTCCCAACGACGGCACGTTGGGGCGCACGATCAAACGCGTGTTTGCGCGATAGATCGGCGTGGCAATATAGGACAGCGCCAAGGCAATTGCCAGCGCCGCGCAAACCGTCAGGGCAATAATCCACCAGCCGGCGAGTAACATTCTAAAATAGTGTCGTAGTTCCATATCCGATTCCTCCTCGTATGGAAAGCATCAAGCCAGATGTGCGTTGTTCAGCCGCGCGCCAATTTGGCGACGGTATTCCGAATCTTGCGATAATCCAAGGGTCCCAGTGAATCGCGCAAGCCCAGTTTGAGAAAAAACAATGTTTTGACCAAACGTTCATTGCGGGCGCGCAATGCCTCATGCAGAAACCAGGTGCCCCATGCGCCGGTGACCGGCGCAATTTCGATTGCCAAAGGATCGAGCGGGCGGTTATAGCCCCAGCGCATCGTGCGACAAAACGTATAGCCGGTTTCCGCCGCGACCGCGCGCACAGTCGCATCATAGCCGCCACGCGGCGGCGCAAGATGCGCGGGTGGCGCGCCGAGCAGATCGGCGAGGACTGCCGCTGAAGTGGCGAGTTGCTCGCGCACTTGTTCGGGCGACATCAAATCCAATCGCTTGTGGACGTGCGAGTGAGAGCCGATCACGTGCCCCTCACGCTGCAATGCTTTGACTTGGGCGCGGGTCAAGTGCCCCGCCGTGTCCAGCTGATCGGTGGAAACGAAAAAAATCGCCCGCGCGCCGAACTTGTCCAACAGCGGGCGAACGTTCGTATCGTGATCGGGCGTGCCATCATCGAACGTAATGACGACACCGTTTTGCGCGGGTTGAAATTCGCGCGGCTCTAAAAACGGCACGCCGCTTGCGCGAATGGCTTGCAAGTGTTCCTGCAACAAGTGCGGCGAGATCGCGTGCGCGTCTTGCGCCGCGTCGTCTCGAATTTTATGGTAGACTAGAAAGATTGGCATCGTCGGTTATTTCCCGGTGCGGCGTTCACGTTTTGGGTCGGCGCGGCATTTTGTCGCGCCGGACGTTTTCTCAAACAGGACGTTTTCTCAAACGTCCCTACTGGCGCGGTTTCGGCGCAAGCATGCGCCGATCCAGCGTTTTGCCATCGGGCAACAGGGCTTCGATGAAAACCTGGCTCGCGCCGACCTGCACCGCCAAAACGTGGTGCTGTTCCCACGCCTTGACGTACTGTTGCTCGTACAACGGGCTACCCGCGCCGCCGGAAATGACGTACGTGATCCCGTCGCGCTCCAAGTAATCGTAATAGTGCGCGTGCCCGGCAAAGACTGCCGTGACTTGATATTTGCGAAAGAGTTGGTGCAACGCGTCGCTGTCCGCCGCGGGGTACGCCGCATACTCGCCGGACGGATGCCAGATCGGCATGTGCATAAACACGAACACAACGGCTTGGCGCGTCGCGGCGAGATCGGCTTCGAGCCAGCGCCATTGCTCGTCCGAGAAATTCGCCACCGTGTTCCCATGCGCTTGTTGATCGTTCAGCACGATCAAATGCGCCGCGCCGTAATCGAAACTGTAATAGGTGCGGTCGCCATCGCGCGACGGCAAAACCGAATACCGGTTGTACGCGTCCATGCACGGTTTGCAATCGGGACCTTCGTGGTTGCCCAACACGGAATACACCGGCATTTGCCGCGTCACCGCGCCCAGATCGCTCCAATAGTTCAGGTAGCGGTTACGTAACGTGCGCTCATCTGTCGAACTGTGATACGTTTGGATCGCATCGCCCAGCGTAACGCCGAACGCAAACGGACTGCGCTGTTCGAGCACGCCCACCAATTTGCCGAACACGGTCGGCATTGCGCTGCCGGATGACGGGCGATTATCGCCCCAGACCGCCATGCGAAATATTTGGTTCGCGCCCGAGTCGGTCGTAAACCGCCCCAACGGACTCCACACGAGCGCCTGTTCCGTCTGCACACCAAAACGATATTGATAGGTTGCGCCCGCCGTTAGTCCGGTCAACGTGATGCGATGAAACGTTGCCGAGGGAAACCACGCGCGTTGCCACTCGTCGTTGCCGGTGCGATACTCGACGACGCCCACCGCCGGCAAATCGCTCTCCGCTTGAAGCGTCACCGTGTCTGCGCCGATCAATCCCAGCACGGGACCCATGACCACCGCCGGCGCGCTCGACTTGGGCAACGCCCACACCTGCACACCCAGCCGCCAATCGGAATTGTTTTCGCGCGGATGCAACTGGATCGCCAGCACGTTGCGTCCGGGTTTGAGCGCCACCAACGCGTGTGAAATGTCAATGCGATCCGCCGGCGTGTTGTGGCTGGCAAGCGCCCAATCGCTGGGCATGGCATTCGGTTCAAGATTGAGCCGTTCGATCTCAGTGCCATTCAAGTACACGATTGCGCCGTGCCCATAGTCGAGCGCCAAGGTGAGCGCACGCCACGCCGCGGGCTCGGGCACGTCCCAGTTCGCGCGAAAGTAGACAGCGCGCGAACTAGGGCTGGGAACGGTCGGCGGCGGCGTTGGAATTTTCGGCGCAGTCAGCGGCAAACGCACAACGCCCCACGCGCGATCATCGAACGCCGCGCTCATCCAGGTTGCGTCTGGTTCGCGTGCATCTTGCCAAGATCGCCAGGTGGCTTGATCGCCCAGCAACAAGACGGGCGCAGGGGGAAGCGCCGTTGCCGGACCGGGAAACGGAGTTGCCGATGGACGCGGTGTTGGCGTAACCGGCGGCAAAGTTGCTGTCGGCGTTGGTGTTGGTGTACTCGGCGGCGGCGGCGATGCAAACGCGGCACACGCACCGAGCGACAACACCAGCCCCCCAAAAATTACAAAGTCGAGAATTTTTTTCATCGTTTGATCGGCACGGTGCGTTTGTCTAAAACGGAACCGTCCAGTTTGATCGCCTCAATGACTGCCTGCGTCGGCGTCACACTCACCACGAGCATTTCGTACTGCGACCATTCGGCGCGGTACGGCGAGGGGACGAGCGGACTGCCCGCGCCGCCGGTGATAAAATAGGCAACGCCGTCGCGCTCGTAGTAATCGTACAAATGCGCGTCGCCGTTAAAAACGGCTGTGACGCGTCCTTTCAAAAACAACTGATGCAAACGTTCTTGCTCCACCGGCGAAAACGGCGGCTCTTCCGCCGACGGCGGAATGTGCATCATCTCGTCGTGCCCAAAGACAAAGGTGAGCGGTTGCCGATTCGCCGCGAGGTCTGCCGTGAGCCATTGCCACTGGGCATCGGAAATGAGGCGCACGGTCGCGCCGTGATCCTGCCGTGTGTTCAAAACGACGAAATGCGCCGCGCCGTAATTGAAACTGTAATAGGTCTGGTCGTTTTGCTCTGGCAGGGCAAAATACCCCCTGAACGCTACCAGACAATTCGCGCATTCGGGCTTGTCGTGATTGCCCAGCGCAGGGTAAAAAGGTGTCTCGCGCACGAACGCGCCAATCGCGTCAAAATATCCCACATACCGATCCCGCACCGTCGAATCGTCTTTCGGGCGCGACACGCTGAACCCCAAGTCGCGCACGAGTTGCACGGCAGATTTCCACCATGTAGTGCTTGTGCTTTGCGGATCATAGTTCGGCGTTTCTTCGAGCAACTGCACATTGTCGCCGATTGCAAAACCCAGTTCAAATGGTTTGCGCTCCGCCAACCGCGCCAGCAACTGCTTGAACTCGGTCGGTTGCGTGCTCCCTTCGACCGGGCGGCTATCCGCCCACACGGCAAATCGAAATGACTGCCCCGCGCCGCCATCCGTCTTCCACCGCCCGACCGAACTCCACGTGGTACCGAATGCGTTGGTCAAACCGAACCGATATTGGTACTCGGTGCCGGGCTTGAGACCGGTCAAGGTCAAACGTTGCGCCGTTGCCGTTGCGAGTGTTTGCGTCGTCGTCACATCATTCGCCGCCCAATACTCGACGATGCCTTGCGCGGCAAGATCGCTCGTCGCCTTGATCGTGATCGTGTCCGCGCCGACTGCGCCGAGAATCGGGCCAGTCACAAAGCGCGCGGGACGATTCGCTCCGGCATCTCCATTCACCTGAAATGGGTTTTGGATGATGAGCCAAATCGCCGCGCCCAACAACAGAGCCGCCAGCGCCACACCCGTCCAAATTTTGTTTCGCATTTTGTTCTAACGCCTTGAGAGATTTAGGAATTGCGCTTGGCACGCCAAGCCGCATCAAGCGCGCTGGCTGATCACTTGCTCGAACAACGCCGCGAGATGAGTGACATTCGCCTTGAGATCAAACTCGCGCAAAACGAGTTCCCTGCCCGCCTGCGCCATTTGCGCCGCGCGCGCCGGATCAGCGTGCATCGCCGCCAACGCGTCGGCGAGCGCGTTCGCGTCGCTGGGCGGCACCAGCACGCCGGTTGTCCCATTGCGGATCAATTCCGGCACGCCCGAAAGTTCCGTTGCCACCGCCGGCAAGCCACACGCCAACGCTTCCATCAACGCCACCGGGATGCCTTCCATGCGTCCGGTCGGCAAAATGACGCTGGGTTGCACGTAACAGTCGGCGGTCGGCAACAGGTGCGCCACCTGTTCTTGCGGCAACGCTCCGACGAGTTCGACCCAGTTTTGCAAGCCAGCGTGCGCGATCAATTGTTCCAACTCGGCGCGCTGTTCCCCCTCGCCGATGATGCGACACCGAAAATCCAAACCCCGCTCGCGCAAACGCGCGCACGCTTGAATGAGAAACGCGTGCCCTTTGTAGGGGCGCAAACTGCCGATGCTCATGATCTCGAAACGCGCCGCGCGCTCCGCCGCGTGCGGGCGCGGCGCATACACCGTCGGCACGATCCCACAATGGACAAGATGCGTCTTCTCGCGCATCCAGGGTCCCACCACGCGATCCAAATGATCCCGATTGTATTCCGAGATCGCGGCGATAAAACTTGCCTCGCGCATTTTCGTCGTGAGCATCGCCGTCCGCACAAAAATATCGTGCGCGTGCACGGTCACGCTGTACGAAATTCCGGTTAACCGATGAATCAGCCACGCGACCAGCGCCGGGTGCGTGGCGTAATGTGCGTGGATGTGCGCGACGCCTTCGCGTTGCATCAAGCGCGCGGCGTAAACTGCTTTGGGCAAGAGCGCCATCGCGCGCACGAGAAAGTTCGGGCTGGTGCGGTTTTCCCACAAGGCATGTTGCCACAGCGAGCCGTACACGCCGGGCGCGCGCAGTGCGGCGCGCGCGTTCGCCGCGATGACCGGCGCGGACAGGTACGGCAACTTGTGCACACGCGGAATCCAAGGTTCCGATTCGGCGTGCACGACCGCGAGCCGTTGCAAGATCAAAGGATAGAGCGCAATGTCCCAACCCTGCCGTTCCAGTTCGCTCATCTCGCGCAGGATGAACGTTTCGGGGATGCTGGGGAAACGAGACATGATGTAGGCGATCTTGCGATTCACTAGCGCGCTCCCTTTTGTTTCAGCACGGCGGTGGCGGTGCGGAACATGATTTGAATGTCGAGCCAGAGACAGCGTTTCTCCAAGTAGCGAATATCCCACCGCAACCAATTGTCGAAATCCACGTCGCCGCGCCCGTACAACTGCCACAGCCCGGTGAGGCCGGGCAACACATCCAGACGTTCGGTGTGCCAGAGCAGGTACGATTTCAAACCGAACGACGTGGGGCGCGGGCCCACCCAGCTCATTTCGCCGCGCAGAATGTTCACCACTTGGGGCAATTCGTCGAGACTGGTCTTACGCAAAATTTTGCCGACTTTGGTAATGCGCGGATCGTTTTCGAGTTTGAGGGGTCCCTTTAATTCGCCATCTTCATTTGTCGGCACCAATTTCTTTTTCAGTTCTTCGGCATTGGCGACCATCGTCCGAAACTTGAACATCTTGAAACGCTTGCCGCCTTTGCCCACACGTTCCTGCAAAAACAGAATGGGATCGCGCGGCGATTCGATCTTGATCAGCAAGGCGCACAGCCCCAGCACCGGCGCGAGCACCGGCAAACTGCCAACGGTGATCGTAATATCCATGATCCGTTTGGCAAAGTGATACCACTGCCCCCGCAAAAGTCGCTTTTCCGGCTTGAACTGATCCAGCCACTGGTATGCCGGCGCGGGGCGCGGCTTCTTGGGCGGCGCAGATTGGTTGTTGGCAAAGTATTGCATAGCCGCAATTCCTTACCGCGCCGAATCAGCCGGCGCGAGCGGAGCCGGCTCCGGCAGGGACAATGCCGGTTGCTTGACCTGCAATTCGGCTTGGCGCACCAACTCCTCGAAGGTCAACGCGTCTTCGGGAAACGCGCCGATGCCGCACGCCACGCGCACGCCAATTTTTTCCTCTGCCACCGTCTTGATCCGGTTGATCATCACGAGAGCGTCGGGCGCGCTGGTTTCAGGGCAAAACACGATGAAACGATCTCGCCCACTTTGTTGCAAGATCGTATCCGTGCGCCGCAACTCGCCGCTGATGGCACGCCCCAAACTGACGACCACATAGCGCGACATCATCGCGCGTTGCACTTCGAGCACCGAGCGATGCACCGCCGCCTGCACCGAACCGGCTTCCGGCTCGACGATGATGACGGACAGCGGGTGGTGATGGCGGCGGCTCCGAATCAATTCGGTTTGAATATCCTCCGCCGCTTCGTCCAGCTCGCGCAATTGCCTGCCGACGGTCGCCAGCGTCATATTCTCGACGGCTTCTTCAAATTCGCTCAGGTTGCGCGCCAACTGGTGCGCCAAGATCACGATGATGGACAGGAGCGACAGTTCCGTAATCGTCAGGTACGTGTTAATATCGCCAAAAACCGGACTTTCTTCCGCAAAAAAAGCGGCTTTGAGAAGCAAGCCGAGCGCATTCCACAAAATCAGCGAAATGAACAGGTTGATCCGCCGAAACAGCGGGAACAAGATGATGATGAGCGCGACAGCAAAACCGAGCGCGTAAAACAGCGGGAGGATGTCAATCTTGCCTTCCTCAAAGTTCAACCGCTTGATGTTAAAGAGAATGGTC
>CAIKBD010000520.1 GCA_903825565.1 uncultured Anaerolineales bacterium
CCCTGGGTCGCGCCGCGCCGCACGACCAACTCGAAATCGTCGCCCCAAAATTTGACGACGGCTTTGGCGCCGGGCGCGCGTGTCACCATTTCGCGGCTCGCGCTGGCGTTGCGATTGAGCGCCGGTTGCCAGTTGCCGCGCAGTTCCAGCGCACTGTTCGTTTCCTGGTACGATCCCGGCTGTGCGATCTGGGGAAACGTGGCGGCTTCTTTCAAGCGCAGGTACACCAGGCGCGGCGTGAAATCCACATCCACCATTCGGAAATAGTAATCGGAACGTTCGGGCGAAATGTCGCCCACCTGCCGAAAGTACCAAATGTTGAACACGCCGACCCAGTTCCATTTTGCGCGCCCCTCGGCGATGCCGCGCACGGTGTACTCGGCTTGCTGTTGCTCGGTCACGCGCCCCCACAGCAATTTTTCCTTGGTGAAATCCGGCGGCGCGGCGTTCCAGCCGTACTCGTTGATCCAAACGGCTTTGTTCGTGTCGGCGAATTTTTCCATGATCTGTCGCGCGAGCACGACGCGTTGGAAATTCAACTCCTTGGGATCGGGCGGATCGTCCGGCGACGCACGCAGACCGAACGCGTTTGCGGAGAGGATGTCGAAATAATCTTTCGCGCCGGCTTTGTAGAGATCGTTGAGATAGTCCAGATCGTTCATGTGTCGCCAGAACGGCGAATTGTCCGCCCAGCCCTCGCCGAGCGTGATCGCCAGCGGCGCGGACAGCACACGCACATTCGGGTCGGCGGCTTTGGCGCGTTTGTATGCCACTTCGAGTAACGCGGCGTACCCCGCCGGGTCTACCGGGCGATTGCCCCATTCGGGAAAAATGTTCGGTTCGTTCCAAACCTGGATAAAGCCGACGCGTCCCTTGTACCGTTTGACGAACGCCTCGACGAAATCGCCGTAATCGTTGAGATCGTCCGGCGGCGTCTGCGGAAAATTCTTGTCCTTGCGCGCCCACGCCGGCGTGCGATCCAAGCGCGCGATCACGCGCAAGCCATATTTTTCAAACGTCGCAATCATCTGATCCGGCTTGTCCCACTCGAATTGATTTTTGCGCCGCTCGATTTCTTCCCACGAGAATTGTTGTTTTGCCCACACGATGCCGGCTTCGCGCGCCATGCGCACGGTGCGGTCTCGTTTCCACTCTTCCACTTCACGGTCGAGGAAAAAATTTGCGCCGTACGGGTTTACGTCAGTGTCGGGAATCGTGCGCGGCGGCAACGGCGCGGGCAACGGGCTATCCGCTTGCACCCAACTCGCCACGCTCCACGACAAGCCAACGAGCGCGGCGATGGCAATCCCGGCGAGGGCGGTTCGAACTAGACGCTGTTTCAAACTATCGCTCCTTGCGTTTATCTATTCTCAACGCGAGCCGTTTGCCGGTGCTCGATGGAGGCAAAGGTGAGATAGCACACGAGCATGAATGCGGCAAACAAAAACGCGAAACCGAATGCACTGGGATTTTGGATCGGGTGCGCAAAGCGCGCGATAATATCGGCAAGTACCGAGCGCGGACGGAAAAACACATCCCAGGAATTCCAATTGAGAAAGCGCCCCAGGTAAATGCCGAATCCGCACGCGCCAATCGCGCCGAGCGCGAACAGCCAGCCGCAGATGCGCCCGCAATAGTCGCGCACGACGCGGTGCATCGTGTCGAGCGATGCGACGCCCAAGAACAAGCCCGTCCACGCGAACGAAGCAAGCATCGCAATATCGTACCACATCGGAATTGGGCGGCGTTCGTCCAGGTGCCACAAATCGGTGATGATGTACGGCGCGTTGGGCAGAAAGAGCAACCACATGGCGCTGGGCATGAGCAACAACCACCAGGCGCGCGGGAACCGCGCGTGCAACGTGGCGACGAGCAAACTGCACGCGAACGGAATCCACGCGAGAAAGAGATTCCACACGAGAAAACGGAACGTCCCGCTGTGGCTCAAGTAAACGCGGCCGACAAAGATTGTGCACGCGAGCAGACTTGCCAACACGAGCGGGTACAACAAGTGGTGGACGCAAAACCGGTGCAGTGTGGCGATGGGTTTCAACATACGGACCTCCTGAAAGGGACGAGCGAAAATCAAAAGGTCAGGGCGCGAAAAAATGCGCGAGCAAATTATACCGTATCTGAAACAAATGGCAAACCGGCTTACCCGGCGCGCTCCCATGTTTCGCGCAACGCGTTCAAATCGGCAAACACGCAATCCGGTTGCAATGCCGATTGCGCGAGGATTGCCGGCGTCGTGACGCCGGTCATCACCAGAATCGAACGCAAGCCGGCGCGCACGCCCCCTTCGATGTCCGTGTCGAGTCGGTCGCCGAGCGTTGCAGTGAATTGCGGCGCAATGCCCATCCGCTCGACAGCGAGATCGAACATGATGCGCTCCGGCTTGCCGATGATCGTAGGCGCAACATCGCTGGCGGCGGCAAGCGCGGCGAGGATCGAGCCAGCGCCGGGCGCGAGATCGTTTTCGAGCGGAAACGTCTTATCGCCGTTCGAGCCGACGAACAGCGCGCCGCGTCGAATTTCGCGCGTCGCGCGGCGCAGTTTGTCGTACGTCAGCGTTAGATCAATGCCGGCGACGACGACATCGGCATCGGCGTCCACCAATTCATAGCCGGCGCGGGTGACCGCTTGGAGTAATCCTTCGCCGCCGACGACGAGCACGCGTTTGGCGTTTGGCGCGAGGCGCGGCAAGTACAGCGCGGTGGCTTGCGCCGAGGTGAGCACCTGGGTCTCGGCAACGGGTGTGCCCATCCGCGCCAGTTTCTCGACGACATCGGTCGCTGGCCGCGCCGAGTTGTTCGTCGCAATGGTGAAATCAATTTGGCGCGCGCGCAAAAATTCAAAGAACGCGGCGACGCCGGGCAAGGGTTGCTTGCCGCGCAAGAGCACGCCGTCCACGTCAATGACGAGCGCGCGCAGAGTAGTGAGGTTCAAGTTCATCGTAGCATCCCGACGAGCAGATTGTGAATGAGCGCCTGTAGCACTTGCAAAATGATCAGCGCCACGATGGGCGTAATGTCCATCATGCCGACCGGCGGCACGATGCGGCGCAACGGTTCCATAATCGGCGCGGTGATTTGTTCGAGCACGCGCACGAGTGGATTGTTGTAGCGATCAATTGGGAACCAGGACAAGAGCGCGTCCAGAATGATCGCCAAGGTGAGGACTGTAAAGATCAGGTCAATCAGGGTTAGGACTAGAGCCATGCAGAGTTCTCCTCAAAATACTTTTTGGTTTACGGCGCGCGCGTGCCGAAGATGGCGCGCCCAATGCGAACAATAGTTGCGCCTTCGGCGATGGCGGCTTCGAAATCGTCGGTCATGCCCATCGAGAGATGTTGCCACGCGCGTTCCGGGAATGTGGCGCGCACCGCGTCGCGCAATTCGCGGAGCGCGCGAAACGTTGCGCGCGGGCGTGGGTCGTCCGGCGCAGTAGCCATCGGCGCAATCGTCATCAAGCCCTGGGGATCGAGATGCGGCAAGGCGAGGATCGCGCGCGTCGCGGCGAAAAACTGTTCGCGCGGGGCGGGCGCAAAACCGGATTTGCTCGCTTCGCCGGCGATGTTCACTTCAAGCAGGATCGGCATCACCTTGCCGAGTTGCGCCGCGCGCTGTTCGATGCGTTGCGCGAGCGCCACCGTGTCCACCGATTGGATGGCGTCGAATAGCGGCACCGCGTCGCGCACTTTGCGGCTTTGCAAGTGTCCGATCAAATGCCAGGTGGGAACGCGCGTCGCGGAGACGAGTTGCGCGGCGATGGCGGGAATTTTGTCGGTGGCTTCTTCGACGCGGTTCTCGCCAAAATGTCGAACGCCGAGTGCGTGCGCGGCGAGGACGGCGTCCGCCGGAAAAGTTTTGCTCACGGCAACGAGCGTGATCGTGCGCGGGTCGCGGTTGGCGCGCGCCGCCGCGTTGGCGATCCGTTCGTAAATGGTCTGCAGATTTTTTTCGAGTTCGGTCATGCTATTCCAAATTTCCAACTCGGAGCGCGATCACCGCGCCGAATCTGCCGGTGCTGCCGCGCTCGGCGCGGTACGAAAAAAACTCGGCGGTGTGATGCGCCGTGCATAGCCCGGCGATTTCGATTTGTTCGACGCCGAGCGCGCGCAGTTGCGCGGCGTTTGCCTGCCAGAGATCGAAATGCGTCGTGCCGCCGGGTTGCGCGATCAGCAACGCGTCGGCGTTGGCGAAGGTTTGGCGCACGCGTGCGATCACCTCGTCGCCGATCTGATAACAGCACGCGCCGATGGAGGGTGCGATCCCGACGATCAGATCGCGCGGACGCGTGCCGAACGCGGCTTGCAGCGCTTGAACGGTGCGCGTTGCGATGTGCAACACCGTGCCGCGCCAACCCGCGTGCGCGATGCCGACGGCGCGCTGAACTGGGTCGTAAAACAGAATGGGCACGCAATCGGCAAAGCGCAACAGGAGCGGCAAGTTGGGCGTGCGCGTGATCAGCGCATCCACATTTTGGATGCGTGTGCCGCGATGCCGCGCGTCTA
Organism: uncultured Anaerolineales bacterium; assembly: GCA_903825565.1. GTDB lineage: Bacteria > Chloroflexota > Anaerolineae > UBA4142 > UBA4142 > CAIKBD01. The sequence goes on from CAIKBD010000520.1 coordinate 4,514, forward strand.
CCAGCGCAACGTGATCGGCTTGCGCTTGGCTGGCGTCCACGGTGGCGGTCGCGTCAAGCGCGAGCGCGGCATGGAGGCGCGCCCAATTCGTCGCCACGTTGGCGTCGGCATCGCCGACAAACCGGCTGAGGTTGAGCGAATCGAACGGGGACGCGCTTATGCCGCCATGCCGGGTCGAGACGGCGTGTGTGATGTCCGGCGTCGCGCGGAGCGCATCGAACGTATAGTACGCGAGATCGTGGACGAAGTGTTTTTGCATCGCGCGCGGATTATACCACAAAACGGGCGGCGCGCCGGAATGGGGCTTACTCGTTGCCGATGATGCGGAAATCGCGCGGCGTGGGGATGGCGTCAATCGTCGGGGGCATGGCATACATCGCATTGGGCATCAGCCCGTGCGCCGCTGCGGGCAAAGTGTGCGGCGGTGCGACGACAATCACCGGCGGCTGTGCCGCAAATTTGTGTGCGCCATAGTCGTACCCGATCTGTTGCGGTGCGTCCACGCGTCCCCAGTTTTGGCTGGATGCGATCACGATGGCTAACGTGATCGGGATGCTTGCGCTAATGCCGCAGATCGCGCCGACGAGCACGGCGGTCGCTTCGCTCGATAACCGGTTGCCGACGACGACAGCGAGCGCAACCGCAAAGACACTGCCGATCACGATCAAACCCTGCTTCATTTTATTTTCCTCCTCCGGCTAACGCTTTCGCCAAATTTTCCCCGTTCGATTTTTATCCGCGAATCATGCGGATCAGAAAACTAACATTAGCGAAGATTCGCGTGATTCGCGGATCGTTTTTGGGTTTGGCGAATTTATTTCACGCGCCGCAACTGCGTCAACACGCGTGCGCGCAATCCTGGCGACGGAATTGCGGTTTGGGTGTGTGGCGCGCATTGTGCGGCGATGGCTTCGGCGCTGATGTGCGCCGCTTGAAAGCGGATCGTTTCGCCGGCGGCGACGAGCAAGAAATCGCCGCGCCCTGCCAATTTTTCTGCGCCGGTGCCACCGATGCCCGCCGCCACGCGCGCGTCGTCTGTGCTGGCGACGCGCCCAACTAACCGCGCCGGAAAATTCGCCTTGATCAAACTGCCGACCGCGCGCGCGGTTGGTTTTTGCGTACACGCGATCACCGAAATGCCGGCGCTACGTCCGCGCTGGGTGAGCCGCGTCAACAAATTTTCGAGTTCTGCGCCGCACAGTTGCAGCCAGTCCGCCAACTCATCCACGACGAGGACGATGCGCGGGCAGGTGATGGCGAGGCGCGCGCGGCGTTCCATCTCGGCGACGAGGTAACCCATTCGCGCGAGGGTGTCCTCGGCGTTGCTCACGATTGGAAAGAGCAAATGCGGCGCGTGCGCGAATGGCGCGAAACTGTGCGCCTTGGGATCAAAGAGCGCGATTTGCAACGTGTGCGGTTTTTGGTGCGCGGTCATCGAGGCGAGCAGCGTGCGCGCGAGTTCGGTCTTGCCGCTCCCCGTGGTGCCGGCGATCAAACAGTGCGCGATCTCCGGCGAAGCCAGGCGCAGAATGAGCGGCATCCCGGCGTTGTCGAGACCCAGGATGGCGACGCCGGGTGATCCCAGGATGGGACGCAGGTCGGCGTGTTGGTGCAGTTGCGCGGTGAGGTCTGCGAGCGAGACGAACGACGCATCGCGGCGCGGGACCTCGAGCATGAGCGTGCCGCCGGTACGGGTGAGGCGCGCGGATGCCGCGCCCAACGCGAGTGCGATCTCTTCGGTGAGCGTTTCGAGACGGGTGAGTTTGGTTGTCGCCGCCGGCGCAAGGTGAAATTGGATTGCGCGCGGCGTCAGCTGTCCGCCGTACACGCGCGCCGGCGTTTTATGCGCCGCCAGGATCATTTCGATCCGGTCGGCTTGAAAGTTGAGCGTCCGCTTGTCCACCGTTTTGATCCTGCTTCATGCAATTGGGTTTGGGGTGCGAGTGTGGGATGGCGTATTTCCCGGGCAAATTCCAAACAGAACACTTGTTCTATTTGAATTATAACCGAACTTGGGCGGGTTGTCAATGGTTGACGCGTGGCGCAAATGTAGAGACGCCCCGTCGGGGCGTCTCTACGTAATCCAAAAAAGGAGGGGCTTTACCGTTCGTTCAAAATATTCCGCAACACGTCTGGTTTGTTCGTCATGATGGCATCCACGCCCAGATCGTAGAGGCGGCGCATCTCGTCCGGTTCGTCCGTCGTCCAGGTGTTGATGCGGAGCCCTTGTCCATGCGCCCAGGCGACGTACTCGGCGGTGATCATCGAGCAGTGCGGGTGCATGGCGGTGGGCCGCGCGAGCGGGCGCAACCATGCGCGGCGCAAGTAAAGTGGCAGGTTGGGTGCGTAGAGTAAACCGCGCGGCACGCGTGGATCGAGTTCAGCCATTCGCATCAAGGCGAACGGGTTGAACGACGAAATGATGACGTTGGCATACGCGCCGGTGTCTTGCATCACCGAGAGGGTTGCCGCTTCGATGCCGTCGGTTTTGAACGTCGTGCTTTTCAATTCGATGTTGACGATGCAACGTTTGCCGATCGCGCGCAGGACTTGATCGAGCGTGGGCATTTTTTCGCCGCGATAATTCTCAAACTTGAAACTCGCGTCGAGTTGTTGAATTTGCGCGAGGGTGAGGTCTTTGATGTTGCCTCGTCCGTTCGTCGTGCGATCCACCGTGTCGTCGTGGATGACGATGGGCACACCGTCCTGGGTTAGCGTCACGTCGAGTTCGACGCCGTCCGCGCCCATGTCGAGCGCGAGGTTGAACGCGGCAAGCGTGTTTTCGGGCGCATACGCGCTTGCGCCGCGATGCGCGAGTGCGAGTGGTTTCATAAGGTTGGCTGATTCCTCCAAACGTTGATGACTAGGCGCACACCGAACACAAACATCGCACGCTTGCATTCGGCAGAACCGACACAAGCGTGCGATGCGTTGGGTGCGCGGTTACAGTTTCGTGCCGTCGTTGCTACAGAATTTTGCGCCCGCCGCATTTTCCGTGCCGCATGTTGGGCATTTCACGGTGCCCGCGCTCATCTTCGCGCCGCAACTGTTGCAGAATTTTGCGCCGACCGGATTCGCCGTGCCGCACGCCGGGCATGCGACGACGTTCGCCGCCGGTTTCGCGGCGGGTTGCGCTTGCATCGCTTGCGCCATCATACCTGCCATCGTCGCGCCGAGGCCGGCGCCGGCGCCCAAGCCCATCCCGGCTTGCATCATACCGCCGCCCGCGCCGCCGGGCTGATTCGCCGCGTCGCCCATCGCGCGCGCCGCTTTGAATTTCATGTACTTGTCCATATCGCCGATTGCGCCCATCGCCGCGCGTTCGTCAATCGCCTTGGTCGTCTCTTCGGTCGGCGTGATCGCGCTGACGTACAACGCCTTGAGTGTCAAGCCAATCGCCGCGAAATCATCGGCGAGTTGCGCTTTGGTGCCCGCGCCGATTTCGCTGTACATGCTCGGCAAGTCAAGCACCGATTTCTTCAACTCACCCAGCACATCCGTCATCTTGGCGATGATGATGCTGCGGAGATAATTTTCGAGCGAACTGGTTGTGTAAATGCCCTGTTGCCCAACGATGCCGTTGACGAACAGCGGCACATCTTTGATCTGGAACGCAAAGGTGCCGAACGAGCGCAAGCGCACCATGCCCAGTTCCGAATCGCGGAAAGCGAGCGGTTCCGGCGTGCCCCACTTTTGATCGAGAAAATCTTTCATGTTGACGAACACGACTTCGGCGGGGAAGGGGGATTTGCCGCTCGTCGCCAAGCCGATGATGCTGGCGAGGATTGGAATGTTCGCGGTCGTGATCGTGTGCCGGCCGGGCAAAAACACATCCAGCGCCTTGCCGTCGCGGAAAAAGACCGCGCGCTGGCTCTCGCGCACAATCACCTGCGAACCCAGCCGAAAATCACCGGGTCCATCCGGCGGCTCGCGGTGCACCACTTCGTTTCCCACGTTGTCGAGAAACTCGACGACATCAATGATTCGAGGCATATCAATCTCCTGGTCTGTTAGTCGAATAGTTGGCTAGTCAGATCGTCAAGTAGTCAAAGCGGCAACCGATTTTCAGATGCGCTGACGGTTCGACCCTGTGACTAGGGGGCTAGCGACTTGACGACTATTTTCCTAATTTCTGTTTGAGCGCGGCGAGTTTTTGCTCGACGGCGTCGTCCGCACCCAACTGCTCGAACTGGGCATCGGTTGAGTCGGTTTGCAATTCGTGTTGCGCCGCGACGCGCGCTTCTTGTTCCTGGATGCGACGTTCCATGCGCGCGAGGTCGGACGAGTAATCCACGTTCGACAATTTCGCCGCCGCCGTGCTGATCTGTTGTTGCGCGGTCGCGCGTTTCGCGCGCGCGATCAGCATTTCCTTGTTGCGGCGTGCGTCGTTGTATTTCGTTTCGAGCGCGATGAGATCGGCTTTGAGCTTTTTCACGGCTTGGCTTTGCACGGCGAGTTGTTTTTCGTAAATCTCGACCTGATCCTCGTAATCGCTTTGCCGCTTCAAGCCCTCGCGCGCGAGATTATCCATCCCCTTGGCGACGGCGAGTTCGGCTTTCTTGCCCCAGTCCTCGGCGTTCTTTTTCGCCTTGTCGAGATCGGCTTGGATCATTTTCTCTTGCGCGATCTGTTCCGCGACCTGGGATTGCCCTTGCCGGAGCGATTCTTCCATGTCGCGGATGATCTGGTTCAGCATTTTCTCCGGGTCCTCGGCGCGATCCAACAGATCGTTGATGTTCGCGCGCAAGATTTGGTTCATGCGATCTAAGAAACCCATTGTGTTTCCTCCTTGTGGAAATTCTAAATGGCTATTCGGAAATGCAATCAAAAGCCGGCATCTACCGGCGATACACCTTGATCTCGCTCGCGCTGATCAGGTCGCCGAGCATGACGCGCGTCTCGCCGCCGAAATCTTCCACCCAGAGCCGCTGGGAGTTGGCGAGGTAGCGCGCATAGTTCACCGTACCGCGTTTGGCGCCGCCCGCGCCTTCGACGACGGCGGTCGCTTGCCCGGTTATTTCGCACGCCCAGGTTTGGTTATCGTGCGTGAGCGAATCGGGCAAGGGCGATGGTACTACAAGTCGAATTTCTTGACAAGCGGCGATTTCGTTTCCCGGCGCGATGCGTAACCATACCTGTTTGCCGCCATCTTGCAACAGGATCGCCCAGAACGATCCGGTCGGCGGCGTGAAAGTGATTTTGCCGGCGACAAGATAATCCACGCCGGCGAACGTCACCGCGTCGTTCAACTTGAGGTTCGTCAGTGTGACGAGATCGGCGTCCGGTTTTTTCTTCGCTTCGAGCGCGCTGAGCGGCGATGTGGTTGGAAGGTCTAGCGAGGGTTTTTTGCCGGTCGCCAAAAATTGTTCGCGCTGATCGAACTGCGCGTTCAGGTTGTCAATCATTTCGGCGCACGCGTCAATCGCCTCCTCGACACCGGCTTGCGCTTTGAGCGCGGCGGCGATGTGCTCGATGGCGGCTTTCAAACCGGGCACGCCGTTCGCCAGCGTCGCGTCGAAACGGGTGAGCGCGTCAATATCGGTTTCGCCGATCTGCGCGGCGTTGAACCAGCCGGCATAACCGGTGAGCGCCGTATTAAAGCGCGCGATGAGTCGCTGTAATTTCTGGTCGAGATTTTCCAGGTCAACGATGTGGGCGAGCGGCGCGCGCTTTTGCACGCGCGCGAGATACACGTCCAACTCGCTGTACTTTTGCGCGAGTTGGCGGCGCGTATACTTGTCCATTTCGCGCCGCCGATCCTTTGCCGCATAACCGACGTACTCGGGAATCTGCAAGGCGATTTCGAGAATTCGTTGTTGGATGAGGTCCATCGAGTTGCTCACTTTTCAGAATCGCGCCATTGCGTTGCCGCGATTGTAAAGCGAAACGGGCGGCACAACAAGGTTGGCGTCTGACGATTGCCTGACAAAACGGCTAGCTTTGCGGCAAGAACAATTCCACGCCGCAGTACGGGCACTTGACCAAGCCCTTGCCGACGGCATCGCGTTCGCCGCCGCAGTTCGGGCATTTGGTCGTCTGCACTTGCCCGATGTCTTTCGAGTAAAACGTTTGCTCTTGCCAGTTGACGTACCCGCTGAACAAACCCTGGTTCACCAATTCGAGGATCGCGTTCTTGACTTGATCGCGCGTCATCTTCAGCTCGATGGCGGCGCTGGCGACGGACACTTTGCCTGCGGCTTGGATCATTCCCATCAGTCGTTGTTTCTTTTGAATGTCCACCATCTCCGCCGCTTCTTGCCCGCCCTTGATGAAGAGGAACACGCCGACGCCGCCGAGAATCAACAGCGGCAACAAGCCGAGCAGGATAAATCCTAGCACCGCGCCCGCCATCGAAAGTTCCGCCGGTCCCTTGCCGCCAGTGAGCAGACCCAGGAACAGCGCAACGACCATGCAGATCGCCAGCCCCGCCACGATCAACACCACACCAATAGTGCGTCCCATCTATTCATTCCTCCACTTGTATTTCATCATCCGTCATTCGTCATTTGCCATTTGTCATTTGCTCATTTATCATTTCATTCTATCCGAATCCCGACGAGCCGCCGCCACCGCCGCCGCCGCCGCCACCGCCACCGCCGCTCCAGCCGCCACCCCCGCCGGAACTGGAGGGCGCGCTCGTGAACGTGGATGCGGTTGTGTTCAGCATCGTGGTCAAGCCCGCCGCCATCGAATCCAGCCCGCGCGCCATTCCACCCGCCGCCTGGTCAAGCGAGGACAACCCACCGCGACTTGATCCGCCGCCGCCGCTACTGCCGCCAAACCCGGCATCCGCTTCAAAATCGCGGCGATGTGACGAGCGCGGCATACCCATCGGCGGGTACGTGTCGTACCAGATTGGCGCAGGCGTGCCCACTGCGGCAAACTTGTTCACCCAGCTTTGTTGCAAGCCGAAGGCAATCGCATACGGCAAATACTTGTCGAACAATTCTTGCGCCTGATCGAGCTGGGTATACTTTTCGATGCTTTCGAGGTAGCGCTTGAACGCGATCCACTTGGCGCGTTCCTGCGCGCCCTTTTGCGTGCGGTGCGGCATAAACGGACTGATCACGATCAACGCGACTGCCGTGAGCACGAGCGAAATCGCCGGGCAGATCGCCAGTTCTGCGTACTCGGCGACGAGTCCGAATGTGCAAAAGCCAATTCCGCCGAACACGATCAGCGCGACGACGCCCAAGCCGGCGTACTTCATCCGCACGCTGTTGGGATTGCCGGCAAAGAATCCCGCTTGCGTCACCTCTTTGTACAACTGCTCTTGGATTTTCGGAATGGCGGTGTAGAACTTTTCTTTCAGGTCTGAAAGTTTGCGCGTCGTCCCGCTGCTAAACACGCGATCCAGCAACGTGTTTTCGTACTGGCGCAAGCCCGCCGGTCTTTCGATCAATTCGAATACGAATTCGCGGTTCGTGCCGATGCCGAGAAATCCCGGCGATTCTTGCTCGTACATCTTGATCACGCCGCGCCGCGCGAGGTCAATAATCGTCGCAATAATGTCTTGCAGGTCGGCGCGTTCGTCCACGAGTGTGCCGGCAACGCCTGGCGGCAGTTCGCTCGCCGGCGCGCTTGCCGAGGGCACGGCGATTGCCGGCGCATCGCGCCCGCGCAGGTACCACAGCAAGAACACGCCGAGCATCCCGCCAAGCAAAATCACCAAGCCAATCATCAGCGCGATCAAGTTGAAAATCGGTTTTAGATCTTCGACGGCTTGCCAGGACGGGGCGCTGGCTGTGACGACGCCGTGCGGAAACTGGACGCGGATTTCGAGTGTGTCGTCGCCCGCGAGGTTGCTCGCGCTGAACGAAACATTTTGCCCGTCGCGCACTGCCGCTTCGCCGCGCCCGGTCGTCACCGCCGCCTTGAGTTGATCCGTGACGAACGCTTGGGGCAGGCGCACGTTGATCGTCGCGCGTTGGATCGTATACGCGCGATCCGCTTCAATGATCTTCCACCAAAATTGATCGCCCCCGTCGTAAATGCGGAGCGCGCCGCGCAAGGTGTACTGGACGTTGAACGTGCGCGCTTGGTTGGTCGTTGGCGGAAAGAACCATTTGATAAATTGTTGCCCGTTTTCGGTGTACACCTTGAAGGTGTTTGCCGCTTCGTTCCCGCTGGCGGTATACGCTCTGCCGCTTTCGGATACGCGCATATCCGTGATGGCTTCGACGCGATTCAGTGCGACGCCGCGAAATGCAAATGTAAACGGTCCGCCGGTAAATTGCACTTGCCAGGTTTCGTTGACGAGCACGTCGCCGTTTGTTTGGATCGCAATGTCCACCGTGCGATTCGGCACGACGACGCTTTTCGTTTGCGCGTCGGCTGCGGTGAACGGGATTAGCAAAACAGCGAAGAGTGTGAACAAGAGCACCCAACGTGCTCTGCGAGTAAATGTCATGGCTTGCCTCCTTCAAACGCGAACGCCCAAATTATAAGCCAATTTCCATGAAAAGAAAAGGTGTGGTTTTTCGATTTTCGAACGGACAAAAAATGCGCGGCGCATTCGAACTCCATGACGGGTGGGGGTTCGTCATGGAGGGAACACGCCGCGCTTCCGAGTCACACGACTCGGCTACCCGGTTCGTCGTCGTTTAGGGCACGCCATCCCAACCGGCAAGTCGTGCCATCAACCACCAATATGCTGCGCCTTTGAGTTTGCAAAATAATTTATGCGTGTGCGCGCAATCGTCCATCGCGTCGAAATTTGCACAATCCGCCGGATGTGCGGCGCACCACGCGTCGCACCACGCGCAGTACCCATCGCCATCGTTATAATAGGGCCCGCCGCCTGCCGGATCATACGTCTCAATATCCGCAAAGTCGAACAACACCTTGTTGTGATCGCGCGCGTATTGGCGCACGAGATTGTTGTTGCGAAACAAGTCCCCGCTGGCATTAGTGCCATCCGTGTGTCCTGTCATCAAGATAAAGCGCATTGCCGGGTATTGCGTTTCAAAGGTGTTCATCTGTGCGAGGTACTGTTGCACTGTTGCCGTCGAGTTGGTAGATTGCTGACCACACCACGCCCACATCGAATAATTGAACAGCGCGGTATTGGCGACTGACCGCGTACGGTTGATGCCATCGGTCGTGCTCCAGTACAGCTCGGGCGTGATGTACGTGTCGGGGTTGTTGCCGTCGTACACGCGGAACGCCGTAGCATCGGCGGGCAATGCCGGTGCGCCACCTTCACGCACGTCGAGGTTGTACGTCGCGTTTTGCGCTTCCCACCACCACGCGCCGGTGATCAGTTGGGAGCCGTGCGACGTGTGCGCGTAGTGCATCGTCAAGCGTTTTGCCTGCGTCAACCAGTACGCCGGAATTCGGGAAATGTCCGTCATGGTGTGATCAATGATGATCGCCTGGCTGGGCGTTGTTGGCACGCCATTGGCGCGTTGAACGAGCGGAAGGTAGATGGCGGATGCGGCTTGCGCGCGTCGCGCAACTTGGTCGCGCCGGGTAACCGGCGTCAGTTGATCGGCTCGGGTGACGGTCGCGCCGCCGATCCCAATGATCGGTATCCCAATCATCAGCGCGAGCAAAAGGAAACGGAACTTTATCATCTGCGCTCCTCTGCGAAAGAAATACCCGCACGCAACTGAATCGCGTGCGGGCATTCGTCACCCCCCTAACTCTATTATGGAAACAATGGGCGGCGCGGGCAATCCCCCAAAATGGCTATTGGCTTTTCTGGGTGGCGGGCAGGTGGAAATTGTATGGCGGCAGACCGATTTCTGCGAAACGGCGGTACGCCGCCAGCACATCCAGGCGTCCAGAGCCGTACACGTGATTCGGAAATTGATTCGCCGCGTCGCCGCCGCAGGTTTGCGCTGTCACCAACGGCATCGCGCTTTGCGTCAAAATGGATTCGGTGACGTTGACGTTGCGGCGCAATGTTGGGAATGCCGACCACAGTAGCGCCACTGCGCCGGCGACATGCGGCGCTGCCATCGAAGTGCCGGACAAGGTGGTGTACCCGTTTCCCGGATACGCCGAGCGCACGCTAACGCCGGGCGCAACGAGATCGGGCTTGCGGCGATTGCTGCCATCCACCGCCACCGGACCGCGACTGCTAAAGCCGGCAATCGCGTCTTCCGCGTCCGTCGCGCCGACTGTGATCGCCGAATCGTAAATCGCCGGCGGGTTTTGCACCGTCGCGCAGTTACTCCCTTCGTTGCCGGCGGAAATTGCCATGAACACGCCCGCCGCGCGCAAATTATCCACAGCGGTTTGCAAGCTCAACGGCGCGCACCCTTCGACGGGCGGACACACGTACGAGTTGCCCACCACGTCGGGGCGACGCGACGGATCGGCGTTCAGTCGGTTCAAATCCCAGGGCGCGAGAAAAAATTCCAAACACTCGATGTACGTGCTCGGCGTGCCCCAGCCCTCGTCCATATTGCGACAGGCGATCCATTGCGCGCCGGGCGCAACGCCGATCTGATTGCCCGCGCCGTCGTCGCCGATGCTGGTGCCGGTTGTGTGCGTGCCGTGTCCATGATCGTCGCACGGCGCGCTCAAACTAAAGCCGCACGCGTTCGCATGGTTGCCGTTCACATCGGAATGGATTGCGTCCCACCATGCCAAGTTGTGATTTGCGCTCACGCCGTTCCACCCGCGATAGTGGGGGCGGAGCGCCGGGTGATCCCACTGCACGCCGGTGTCTGCATTTGCATAAACGATCCCTTGCCCGGTGAAACCCAGGTTCCACAGCGCGGGCGCGTGGATGCGGCTAACCCCCCACTCCACTCCGCTGGGCGCGTTGCGCGTGCGCGCCAGGTTTTCTTCGAGCGGCACGCGGAATGCGCGATCCGATTCAATCGCCAACACATCGTTGCGCGCCGCGAGCGCATTCACCACCGCGCGATTCCCGCTTGCCGCGATGACGTTTGCCACGTAGAACACGCGGTACGGCGCGCCGAGTGCATCCAAGTGCGCGCGCACACTGGCTTGCGTCGTCGCCGCGTTCGCGCGGAGTGCATCGAACACGATCCGCCCTTGTTGCGCGCGATCCGTGTTCGGCGTGACGAGGGTGCGGGTCGCCGTTTGGGCTTGGAGCACGATGAGAAAATTGCCGGTCGCGCCGCTTGCCGTGTCCGCCAAAACGCGCGCATCCACCTGTGCCTGCCAGACGGCGCGTGTAGTTTCCGGCGCAAATGCCAAAACGCCCAAAAGCCCAAAAGCCAAAGATGCCCAACGCGCCAAACATTTCAACGATTTGGCGTGACTTGGCGTCTTTGGCTTTTGCGGCGAATGAGATGTTCGCATTTCAGCGTTTGACAAATGGCAGGAAGGAGGCATTGCCACCGCCAATGGGTGTGCCGCCTCCGTTGCTGCACGTTTGCGTTTGCGTGTACGTGTCCGCCACCGTGCCATCCGCGGCGATGAATTCGTACGTGATCGAATTGTCGCTTGCCGTTACGCGTTGCGCGCCGTACTTGGCGTTGTAGCGGACGACGCTCCCGGTGATGGGCGTGCCGAATGGATAGCGGCTATCGCCGCCCAACCCGTTCACCATGTACGGAAAGCCATTGCGAATGATGCGCTCGTAGTTGTGTTCGTGGCCCGCGAGAACTACATGCGCGCCCCAACTTTGAAAGGGCCACTGCATCCAGGTGGACGATCCGTGCGAGGAGCCGGACGAGTACGGCGCGTGGTGCGTAAAGACAACCTTCCAACAACTGGTCGAAGCGGCGAGTTTGCCTTGCAACCAGCGTCCTTGCGTCGAAGTGCTCGACGTGCCATCCGGCTCGTAATCCCGATCACTGCTCACGGCGAAAAAGTGCACGGGCCCTTTGACGAAATCATAATAGCGTTCGTTGTTCGGCAAGACGAAATAATTTTTGTACGGGATTGCATCGGTGGTGTACCAATCGTGATTGCCGAGCGTCGGGAAAAACTTGTTTGTCGCCGCGCCTGCGCCGTAACTGCCGATGTAGGGATAGATGTAATCGTGATAGTATTGCCCGATGTTTTGGTCAATCGTTGCCGCCGAGCCGCTCCCCGAACCGCCATAGCCGTAATTATTGTCGCCGGTCGTGATGATGAAATCGGGATTCCAACTCTTGACGCGATTGGCGACCGCCAGTTCATTCGTGCCTGCCAAGCCATAATCGCCGATCACCGCAAAGGTGATGGTTGCGCCCGGCGCGGCGACTGGCTCGGCGGATGCCGGCACAGCCAAAACGATCAGCCAGATGGTCAATATGATGAAGGCAAGTTTGTGGTTCATAACTCCTCGAAGGTGTGAAGGATTTGGCGCGCGCTGACGTGCCACGAAAATCGCTGCAAGTTCTCGAACCCGCGCCGAATCAATTTGGCGCGCAAGCTCTCGTCCGACCAAACTCGCTCCATTGCGCCGGCTATCGCCTCCACATCGAGGGGATCGAAAAACAAGGCGGCGTCGCCCGCCGCTTCGGGCAAGGATGAAGTCATCGAGCAGACCACTGGCGTGCCGCACGCGTGCGCTTCCAACACGGGTAAGCCGAATCCTTCGTGCAAACTGGGAAAGGCAAGCAAGCGTGCGCCGGAAAGCAACGCCGGCAAATCGGACGCGGAGACGTAATCGAGAAAGATGATTCGAGATTGAAGGTTCAGTTCGCGCACTCGCGCAAAAATCGTATCGAACAACCAGCCGCGCTTGCCTACGATTATCAACTGACAATTCAATTTCGACAATAGTCCAATGGCACTAACCAACCGGGCATAGTTCTTGCGCGGATGAATAGTACCGATGGCGAGAACATAATCTTCGCCGATGCCGTACCGCGCGCGCACGCGGGCAATCTCCGCATCGCTGGCGCGCTGATACGCCTGGGCGTCGAATGCCGGATACACGACGACGATCTTTTCCGGCGGCACTTGCAAGCGTTCGACGAGATCATCGCGCGTCGCCTCCGAGTCCGCGAAAATTTTGCGCGCCGCACGCGCGCTCCAGCGCGCCGCCCAGTTGTGGTACGCGCGTTGCGCCGGCGGATGCGCTTCCGGGAAATGCACTTGGCCCAGATCGTGGATCGTGACGAACGAGCGCGGTGGGTGCGCGAGTGGCAGGACATGCGCGGGAACCCACAACGCGTCCGGCGCGCGCGCGATCAATTCAAACGACAAACGCGCGTGCGTCCACACGCGCGGAAACGGGATCGCGCATATTTCAAAATTCGCGGACGCGCCGAAAAAATCGCGCGCCACCGGCTCGCGAGTATACAGGCGATATTCGTTTCGGTGATCCGCCGCAAGTAATGCGCGGATCAATTCGCGCGAGTAGGTCTCCGTGCCGGTTGGCGCGGGACTTGTTGCGCGCGAAGCGTCAATTCCGATCAGCATAGTGGGTGAACGATTATCCGATTACTGTTTGACCTGCCCCGCCAACACTCTTTCGATTTCCGCGACTGGGATCACGCCGACGCGACGAATGACCGGCGGTTCCACCGTGACATCAACGACGGTCGAGGGAACGTTGCCGCGCGTCGCGCCGCCATCGAGAATCAGCGGCAGGCGGCCATCCAACTGCGCCAGCACCTCTTGCGCGTTCGCCGGATCGCGCCCGCCGGAAAGGTTCGCGCTCGTCGCGGCGAGCGGCGCGCCCAGCACCTCGATCAGCGCACGCGTCGTCGGATGATTCGGCACACGCACGGCAACCGTATCGCCATCCGCGATCAAAATTTTCGGCACGCGGGCGGATGCCGGCACGACGAGCGTCAAGCCGCCGGGCCAAAATGCGGCGGCGAGCCGGCGCGCCGCGGCGGAAACGTCGCGCGCGACGCGTGCGAGATCGTCTATGCTCGCGAACAGGTACGGAATTGCTTTACCGCGTTCGCGCGCTTTGACGACGAACAATTGCTCAATCGCGCGCTCGTCGAACCCGTTCGCGCCGATGCCGTACACCGTGTCCGTGGGAAAGGCGATCACCTTGCCGGCGCGTAGCAAGCGTACTGCGTGCGCAAAAACTTCGGTATCACTCGGAGAAAGAACTTGGGTTCGCATCTTGTCCATTCAAAATAAATTTTTCGATCACAACCGCCGCGCCGTCTGCCTCGACCGGCGGCGCGATGTACTGCGCCAACGCCTTGACGCTGGGAATTGCGTTCCCCATCGCCACCCCCAGCCCCGCCCATTCGATCATCGAACGGTCGTTGTCGTGATCGCCGATGGCGATGACCTGCGCGCGCGGAATGTGCCACTGTTGGGCGAGCCATGCCAGCGCCGCGCCTTTCGACACGGCGCGGTGGGTGATCTCGATGAAATAATCGTGCGACTGCACCACTTGGAGCGCGTCGCCAAACCGCGCTTTGAGTTGCGGGACGAGCCGCGTCGTCGTCGCCGGGTTGTTGACGAAAACGATCTTTTGCGGCTCGGTGCGCAATGCTTCCGCAAAATCCGGTGCGACGTGCAGATGCGACGTATAGTTTTCGACAAAAAGCAGTACATCGGGCGAAGCGTTGCGCGCGTAAAATTCCTCGTCGCGGCACACCACCCGCGAGATCGAATCGTCTGCAAACGCGATCACTTGGCGCGCGAGATCGAGCGGCACTGTTTGTTGAAACAGCGCCGTGCCCGTGCGCGCATCGCGGATCGTCGCGCCCTGATCGCAAATTAGCGCGGACTGCAAATCGAGTTCATCCACAAATCGCCGCGCCGAGCGATACATTCTGCCGGTTGCCAGCACCACGCGCACGGCGCGCGCTTGCGCGTTTTGCACCGCCGCTTTGACGCGCGGCGACGGCGATTTGAAAATTTGGCACAGCGTGCCGTCCACATCGGTAGCCACGAGACGATAGTTCATTTGCCTTCCAGTCGCCAAGTAATTTCGAGCACGCGTTCCAAACCTTCCAGATCGCGGTGCACGGTAGTTAAGGTTTGCGGTAATACGCGCCAAACCAATTCGAGCGCGGCGTTGCCTTGCTCTTCCGAAATTTCGCACAACGCGACCGCGCCCTGATTGGCGTGCGCGTTTAGTTGCGCGAGTAGCCGCTCGAAAACAATCAGCCCACCGTCGCCACCGTCCAACGCCAGGCGCGGCTCGAATGCGAACACTTCGCGCGGCAATTGCGCGAGCCGTTCGCGGGGAATGTACGGCAGGTTCGCCACGAGCAGATCGAACGGCTCGCCGATGCCATCGAGCAGATCGCTTTCGATAAATTCGACGCGCGTTGCCAAACCCAGGCGTTGCGCGTTCGTCCGCGCAACCGCCAACGCGTCGCGCGAAATATCGCCGGCGATGATGCGGGCGTGCGGCAAATGGTGCGCGAGTGTGAGCGCGAGCGCGCCCGACCCGGTGCCCACATCCACGATCACCGGCGAGGCGAGCTGCCGCGCGTAATCCAGCGCGAGTTGCGCGAGCGTCTCGGTTTCGTGGCGCGGAATCAGCACGCGGCGATCCACGCTAAAATCGAGTCCGTAAAATTCTTGATGTCCCAGGATGTACGCGAGCGGCTCATTTTGTGTGCGGCGCGCGACGAGCGCGGCGTACTGCACGGCGCTTGCCGGCGCGAGCGGATCGGTCAGGCGCGCCAACACGTGTGCGCGCGATGAAGCGAGCGCATGAGCGAGCAACAGTTCCGCCTGCAAGCGTGCGTCGCGCCACGGCAACGTTGCGCCGAGTGCGCGCGTTGCGTTGACGAGAATCTCTTGAATGGTTTCGGGCTGGGAAATGAAACTGGGTGTCACTGAATTGTTCGGATCGTTGGTGTTGCGGTCCCGGTTGGCGTTGGCGTTGCGGCGAGCGTTGGCGTGCGCGTAGGTGTTTCGGTTGGACGGCGCGTGGGCGTCCACGTCGGCGTGACCACCGGGGTCACGGGGGGCCAATAGTCGAAAAAATACAAACCGTAAAACAATGCGCCGCGCGGATGATCGAGCGGTGCGCGCCATTCGATCACCAGCACGAATTTGCCGGCGTCCACCAAGCGTTGCACGTCGCGATCCGCAAACTTGCCCGCCAGTTTAGGCGTCGCGCCGGTGCGTTCGTGCACGCCCGTCCAATAGGAATTGTCAACGTAATGCCGCGCGCCGCGCACGGGATCGCTGGTCGGGTCGGGCGCGCTCAACACTTGGCGCGCGATTTCGAGCGCGCGCGGTTCGGGCGGATCGTCTTTGTGCTCGAGATACGCCGAATACCGGTTGAGCAAATTTTGCTCGTCGGTGTAATTGGCAATCGCGCCATTCGCCGCGCTCACGCGGTTTCGCATCGTCCACGCAATCGCCGCGTACGCCTGCGATTTTTGCGGTTCGGGAAAAACTTGGGCTTCGTATGTCAGCACCACGGCGACGGCGCGCACATCGGCATCGGTGAAGGTCGGCGTGGGTGTGCGCGAGGGCAGGAACGGCAACGCGTCGCGTAACGGTGTGTGGCGTTGCAACGCCAACCACAGCATCACACTCGCTAGCCAGCACGCGCACAGCGCAAACGCGATCAACCCGCGCAGGAGGCGCCGCGACACGCCAACCTCAACTTACCCCTGCCGCTTTTAACTTGGCGGCTTGATCGTCGAGAATCAACGCGTCAATGAGCGCGTCAATGGCGCCGTCGAGAATTTTCGGCAGGTTGTGAATGCTCATCCCGATCCGGTGATCCGTCAACCGGTCTTGCGGAAAATTATAGGTGCGAATTTTTTCGGAGCGTTCGCCGGAGCCGACCTGGGAACGGCGCGCTTCGGTCTGCTCACGTTGTTGCTTTTCCACCTCGATTTCGTACAGCCGCGCGCGCAATACGCCCATCGCGCGAATTTTGTTTTGCAGCTGCGACCGCTGATCTTGGCAGGTCACGACGATGCCCGTCGGCAAGTGGGTGAGGCGCACCGCGGTCGCCACTTTTTGCACGTTCTGCCCGCCGTGCCCGGAAGCGTGAAAAATGTCCACTTTGATCTCGTCTGGCTTGACTTGCACGTCCACTTCGTCCACCTCGGCGAGCACCGCGACGGTGGCGGTGGAGGTGTGGATGCGCCCCTGCGCTTCGGTTTGCGGCACACGCTGAACGCGATGCACACCGCTCTCGTACTTCATCCGCGAGAACGCGCCCTTGCCGCGAATTTCAAACACGACTTCCTTAAAGCCCTTCAAGCCGGTGCGATTCTCGTCTACGAGTTCAACTTTCCAGCCCTTGTCCTCGGCGTAGCGCGTATACATGCGGTACAAGTCCGCCGCGAATAACGCCGCCTCGTCGCCGCCCGCGCCGCCGCGAATTTCGACGAACACATCTCTATCGTCGCGTGAATCTTTCGGCAAAAGCAAAATTCGCATCTCTTGAAACAAACGGCTCTCGTCCGCTTCAAGTTTTGCCATTTCTTCGCGCGCCATCGCGCGCAGTTCTTCGTCCGGCTCGTCGTGCACAATCGCACGCGTCTGTTCGAGCGCAGTGTGCGTTGTCTGGTACTCGCGGAATTTGGCGACGATCTCTTCCAAGCCGCTGATCTCGCGCGTGATTTCGCGCAACCGCGTGGCGTTACTACTCACCGCCGGGTCTGCCATCAGGTTATGCAGCTCTTCGTAATGTTGTTCGATGGATGCAAGTTTGTCTAACATCTGTTCCCCAGTTTAGGATTTTTTTGCGTGACGTTGGAAACGGCGCAACACGAAACCGATCTCTTCCGCGCGCAGAGCGAACGCGGTCGCAAAGTAGATTGTCGCGCCGATGAGTGTGCCGAACCCCGCAACGCTGAGCGGCGGCGCGCCGGCAAACGCGTTGGCAAATGCGAGCAGCGCCGCGCCCATCGCCGTTGCCGCGACGATCATGCGCGCGGTCGAAAGTGCGATGCGCCGCGCATCAATATCGCCGATGCGGCGGCGCAACAAAATGATCAGCGTGATGGTTTCCAAAATGGTTGCCAG
The DNA here is from genome assembly GCA_903825565.1 of uncultured Anaerolineales bacterium. GTDB lineage: Bacteria > Chloroflexota > Anaerolineae > UBA4142 > UBA4142 > CAIKBD01. Next base: position 22,349 of record CAIKBD010000520.1, read on the forward strand.
CGAGTTGGCGAGCGCAAGCCCACCGTGCGCCAGCGGCGCGATCAACGCAACGCTCAAGCCAATGTTCAACGCCATCGCCGCGACGCCGACGATGACCGGCGTGAACGTATCGTGCAACGCGTAGAACGCGCGCGCCAGAATTTCCAAACTCGAATGGGCGCACAAGGCAAGCGCGAAAAATTGCAATGCCCATGTTGTTTGCCGTGTGGATTCGGCGTCAAACTCGCCGCGCTGAAACAAGAGCGCGATGTACGGCGCGCCGAGCGCGATCAGCCCGACGGATGCCGGGATCGTGAGAAACAGCGTCGTGCGCAACGTCGTCGAAAATGTGTCGCGGAATTCGGCGAGTTCCCGGCGCGCGGTCTGCGTCGAAAAGGTGGGAAACACGGCCGTCGCCAGTGATTGCCCCACGACGCCTTCCGGCAACAGCATCACGCGCCACGCGTACGACAGCGCGGCAATCGCGCCGCTGGGCAGTGCCGACGCCAGGATCGTGTTCACCAAAAAATTAATCTGTACGGCGGCGATGCCGAACGCGCGCGGCAACATCAAGCGGATCACTTCGCGCACGTCCGGCGACTGAAGATCGAAATCCCACAACTGGGCGTCTGCACTCTGTGATCGGAAACGGTAGAACCAGGGCAACTGCACGAGCAAATGCAAAAACGATCCGGCGATCACGCCAATCACCAGACCGGCTACGCCTAGCATTGGCGTGAGCCAGACTGCGCCGGCGATGATCGCCGCGTTGTACATCACCGGCGCGAGCGCGGGCAAAAGAAAATGCTGATGCGAATTGAGAATGCCCATCACAATGCCGCTCACGCCGAACACAATCGGCGTGACGAGCATCCAGCGCATCAAGTCGGCGGTGAGGCGTTGCTCCGCCGGCGCAAACCCCTGCGCGACTGTCGCCGCGACGAGCGGTTGCGCAAACACGGCAAAGAGCGCGGCGAGCGCCGTCATCGCGATCCCGGTGAGCGTGGTGATTGCCCTTGCGAGCCGCCACGCGCGGCGCGCGTCACCGGTGGCGAGCGCGGCGGAAAATGTTGGGATGAACGCCGAGCCGAGTGCGCCGCCGGCGATCACGTTGAAAATAAAATCGGGCACGTTGAACGCGGCAAAGTACGCGTCCAACTCGCGCGACGTACCGAACTGGTGGCTGATCACCATGTCGCGCGCCAAGCCCAGCGCGCGGCTTGCGATGAAAAAAATCATCACCATCGTCGCGGCGCGGAACAGTTGGCGCGGGCGAATTTCCGAAATCACGCGCGCTATTATAACACACGCCTCTTGATCTGTGCAATCGGAACGCGTGCTGTTCGCGCCGCTGGGCTGGGCTGATTTGTCAAAAACCTTAAACTGTTGTATATTGCACCTGAAATAATTTCAGGAGGCAGGTCAGTTGGCAAACAAACACGCTGGCGAAAAGGCAATGCGTCAAAGTCTGCGCCACCGCACGCGCAACCGTACCGTCCGCGTTACCGCGCGCACCGAAGTGAAGGACGCGGCGAATTTGTTGGAGGAAGGTGCCGTAGCGGACGCAGAGCAATCTGTCAAGCAAGCGGTCCGCGCGTTGGACAAGGCGGCGCAAAAGGGCGTCATCAAGAAGAACAACGCGGCGCGCCGCAAATCTCGCTTGATGAAAAAAATGAACCAAGCCAAAACCGCAGCGAAATAAAAAACTTGCGAAGGAACTTGTGTGTGCCTTCGCAAGTTTTTTATTTCGCGGCAGCGGTTTGGGGATTCCTGCGCCGGCGCGCTAATGGAACTCCTCTTGCATTTCCGGCGTCTACTCTTCGAGCGATTCGATTCACGAGAGGAGTTGCGCTATGAAAACCAAACTACTGTTCGCCGCTTGTGCCGTGCTCGCGCTGGTCGCGAGTTTTGCGCGCCAAGCCCTGCCCGCTTCCGCCGACGGTCTCATCGTTGTGGATTGTCCGCCGGTTGTCATCACACCGGCGACCATCGTGCCGATGCCCGGCGGCATCCTGCCGATTGTGACGCCGCGCCCCATCGCCCCGCCGATTCGCCGCGATTGCTCCACGTACCTCGCGGTCAAAAACCACAACGTCAGCGTGACGATTGACAACCAGGTCGCGCGCACGCGCATTGATCAAACCTTTACGAACGACAGCACCTATGCGCTCGAAGGCACGTACATCTTTCCGTTGCCGGACGACGCCACGATTGCCGAATTCGCGATGTGGGTAGATGGCAAGCGGCTTGAGGGCAGGGTGCTCGACAAGACCGAGGCGCGCAACATTTACGAAGGGATCGTCCGCACGCAACGCGATCCCGCGCTCCTCGAGTACATCGGACGCAACGCGTTCCAAGCGCGCATTTTCCCCATCCCGCCGAAAACGGACAAACGCGTCGAGATCGAATACTCGCAAGTGCTCAAAGCCGAGCAGGGCTTGGTGCGCTATGTCTATCCGCTCAACACCGAAAAATTTTCGCCGACGCCGCTCAAAAATGTTTCGGTCAGCGTCGCGCTCAAATCGAATGCGGCGATCAAATCCATCTACTCGCCATCGCACAACGTCAGCGTCTCGCGCACCGGCGAGTTCGCGGCGCGGATCGGCTACGAAGAAACGAACGTTCGCCCCGACCGCGATTTCGTGCTCTACTATTCGGTTACCCAAGACGACATCGGCTTGAATCTCCTCTCGTACCGCGCCGGGAGCGACGACGGATTTTTCCTGATGCTTGTCGCGCCCAAAGTCGAGGTGGACGCGCGCCAGGTGATCGCCAAGGATGTACTGCTCGTGCTCGACGTATCCGGCTCGATGCAGGGCGCTAAAATCGATCAGGCGAAACGCGCGCTCGATTACATCCTGGGGCAACTGAACAGCAACGACCGCTTTAACATCGTCACGTTCAGCACCGGCACGAATTGGTACGCGTCGTCTCTGCGCCCGGTGTCCGCCCGCGACGATGGGCGCAACTTTGTGGCGCGCATCCGCGCCGAAGGTTCGACCGACATCAACCGCGCGCTCCTTGAAGCGTTGAATGCCGTGGACAGGGAACGCCCAACGACGATCATCTTTCTGACCGACGGCTTGCCGACGACCGGCGAAACGAACGCGCAAAAAATTATTGCGAACGTGACCGGCGTGACGCCCAAGAACGTGCGCCTGTTCACGTTCGGTGTGGGCGACGATGTGAACACGATCCTGCTCGACACGCTCGCCGAAAAATTGCGCGGCGCAAGTGGTTACGTGCGCCCGAATGAAAAGATTGACGAGATCGTGTCCGGGTTTTACGCCAAAGTTTCGACGCCCGTCCTCGCCGATGTGACGATTGATTGGGGCGGCGTCAGTGTTAGCGAGGTGTACCCGTACCCGCTCCCCGATCTGTTCACCGGCACGCAACTCGTCGTCGCGGGCCGCTACCGCAACGGCGCGCCGACGACGATCACGTTGCGCGGCACGGTGAACGGTGTCGCGCAATCGTTCCGCTATTCGGATGTGGCGTTTCGCACTGCCGGCGGCGATGATTGGATTCCGCGCTTGTGGGCGACGCGCAAGATCGGTTACTTGCTCAACGAGATTCGCTTGCGCGGCGAATCGAAAGAGATCGTGAACGAAATTGTGACGCTTGCGGTGCGGTACGGCATCGTCACGCCGTACACTTCGTTCTTGGTGGACGAACGCCAAGATGTGTTCACCGACAAGGGGCGGAGCGACGCGGCGAAGGAAGCGCAAAAAGCGCTCGCGCCCTCGGCGATGCCGACTTCGGGTGCGGCGGCGGTGCAACAGAGCCAGCAACAATCGCAAATGCGCGGCGCGGGCGCGCTGCCGACGATGGCGCCCTTGCCGACCGCTTCGCCCAAACCCGGCGCTGCGCCGGTTCCGGCGCAACCACAAACCCAGGCATCGAACGTGCCGGTGCAGGGCATTGCCGACAAAACGTTCTTGCTGCGCAACGGTGTGTGGCTGGACGCGCAGTTCGATCCGTCGAAGGTGAAACCGACCCAGATCGAATTTGGCAGCGACGCCTACTTTGCGCTGATCGCGAACAACCCGGAGGCGAGCAAGTACCTCGCGCTGGGATCGCGTGTGATTGTGGTGCTGAACGGCATGGCGTACGAAATTACCGATGCCGGCACCGGCGCGACGAACGCGAACGCTATTCCCACCGCGCTACCTGCGACGCCCACGCCGGTCGCGCAATCGCGCGCCGTGCAAGTGGCAACGCCTGCGGCGGGGCAAACTCCGCGCGCCAGCGCGCCCGCGTCCGCGCCTGCCAAAGAAGAATCGCCTAACACCTTTCTGATCGGAGCCGGGCTGTTGGGATTGGGCTTACTTGGCAGTGCCGGCGTGATGGCGGTTGTGGCGTTGCGAAAATAGGATTGTCGCACCCCAGGAAAATTGGAGAGGCGAGCCGGCGGCTCGCCTCTCCAATTTTCTGGCAATTGCCAACTTGGCATCGGTTGAGTATAATCAGCGCGCGCACAAGCATTAGTAAAGGTAAGGCAAATTTAAAATTTGCCCCACATTTTCGCGGGAGAAGAAATGGAAGAACAAAAAACACCGCTCGCCGCTCCACTTGACGAGATCGAAGCGGCGTTGCCGCCGCCGTCGCGGTTGCGGCGCAAAAAATCGCCGTTGTTTCCCACATGGCTCGTCGCCGTGACGATGCTTTTCATCGGCATTGCGATTGGCTTTTTCGGGCGACCGTTCGTCGTGCCAGCGCCTGCGCCAACTGCCGGCGGCGCGTCGGGGCTGGCGCAATCGCTCGTGTCCCAGGTGCGGCATTTCAAAGGCAACGCGAACGCGCCGATCACGATCATCGAGTTCAGCGATTTCCAGTGACCGTACTGCTCAAAGTTTTATACCGACGCGGGACGTCGGATTGATGAAGTGTACGTCAAGACGGGGCAGGTTCGGTTTGGGTATATGCACTTTGTGTTTCTCGGCGACGAGTCTGGCTGGGCGGCGGAGGCGAGCGAGTGCGCCGACGAGCAAGGCAAGTTTTGGGAGTATCACGATCTCTTGTTCGTGCGGCATGGCGGCGAAAACCAGGGCGCGTTCAACAAAGCGAACCTGAAAAAATTTGCGGCGGATTTGAAATTGAACACGACGGCGTTCAACACCTGTCTCGATTCCGGCAAGTATACGTCCGTCGTCGCCGCGGAGACGCTGTCGTTGCAATCGTTGGGGGTGCAAAGCACGCCGACATTTCTCGTGAATGATCGCCCGGTGTCCGGCGCGCTACCGTTCGAAATGTTCCAGCAGTTTATCGAGGCGGAAAAAGCGAAACGCAAATGAGTGGTGGAAGAGAGATGATGCGGTTTGATTTTTCGCGGCGCGATTTTTTGCGTTGGACAAGCGGCGGTGTGGCGCTGCTGGCTGGGTTGAGCGCGTGCAGTTCCCCGGCGATGCCCGCACCGCGAGCGCCGACTGCCGCGCCGATGACGCGCGCGCCTGCGCCAACTCTCGCGCCAGAGGTTCCGCTCGAAGTCAAACTTGGGCAAATGCTGATGGTCGGTTTTCGCGGCGCAACGCTTGCCGCTGATGCCCCGATCCTGCGTGACATTCGTGAGCGCCACCTCGGCAGTGTCGTGCTGTTCGATTACGACGTGGTGACGAAAGAGTCCGGGCGCAATGTGCAATCGCCCGCGCAGTTGCGCGCGCTCACCGCCGACCTGCAACGCGCCGCAAAAATTCCGCTGTTGCTTGCGGCGGATCAAGAAGGCGGTATGATCGCGCGCTTGAAAGAGCGGTATGGTTTTCCGGCGACGGTCTCGCATGCAACGCTCGGCGCGCGCAACGATCTCGCGTTCACGCGCGCGCAAGCCGGCGCAATGGCGCAAACCCTGGCGGATGCCGGGATCAATCTGAATCTCGCGCCGTGCGTGGACGTGAACACAAACCCGGCGAATCCGATCATCGCCAAGTACGAACGCAGTTTTTCGCCCGATCCCCAAATCGTCGCGGCGCACGCGCTCGAATTTATCCGCGCGCATCACGCGCAACGCGTGCGGTGCACGCTCAAGCATTTTCCCGGGCACGGCAGTTCGACCGGCGACACACATGCTGGCGTCACGGACGTAACGCAAACCTGGGCGCGGCGGGAGCTCGATCCGTATCGCGCGATCATTCGCGCGGGCTTGGCGGATGCGATCATGACCGCGCACGTGTTCAACGCGCAACTCGACGCGAACGATCCCGCCACGCTGTCCCAGCCGATCATCGGCGACCTGCTACGCGGCGAGTTGCAGTACGCCGGCGTGGTCATTTCGGACGATTTGCAGATGGGCGCGATCACGACGCAGTACGGTTTCGAAACGGCGATCCGCAAGGCGCTCGAAGCCGGCGTGGATATTTTGGCGCTGGCGAATAATTTGACGTTCGACGAAAACATCGTCGCGCGCACGCTTGCGGTGATCAAGCAGTTGCTTGCGGCGGGCACGATCCGCGAAGCACGAATCGATCAAGCGTACCGGCGCATCATGGAATTGAAAAGCCGGCTGTAGAAAAAATTGGACGTGGACGAGAATTGTCCACGTCCAACAAAATGAATCTGGCTCCGGCTGGTCGGAGTTGGGGAGGATTGAATGGATTTCAAATTGATGCAAGATTTGGTTGCGCCGAATCAGGCGAAGATTGTCATGTTGTTGCTGGATGGTTTGGGCGGCTTGCCGCGTGAGATCGGCGGCAAGACCGAACTCGAAACGGCGCGCACGCCGAACTTCGATGCGCTCGCGGCGCAAGCCGCGTTGGGGCTGGCGGATCCGGTTGCGCCGGGCATTACGCCGGGCAGTGGGCCCGGTCACCTGGGTATGTTCGGCTACGATCCGCTGCAGTACGAAATCGGGCGCGGCGTGTTGGAGGCGCTGGGCATTGATTTTGAATTGGGTCCCAACGATGTTGCCGCGCGCGGCAACTTTTGCACGGTGGATGCCGCTGGCAACTTGACAGATCGGCGTGCGGGGCGTATCCCGACCGCGATCAATGCCCAACTCGTGCAACTGTTGCGAACGATCAAAATTGACGGCGTGGAAATTTTCGTCGAGACAGTCAAGGAGCATCGTTTCGTTTTTGTGATGCGCGGCGAGGGTTTGGGTGACGCGTTGAGCGAAACCGATCCGCAAAAAATCGGCGTGCCCGCGTTGCCCGTGCGTGCGCTCGACCCAGGTTCCGACAAAGCGGTGCGGCTGATCAACCAGTTCATCCAGGCGGCGCGCGAAAAATTGGCGACGCAACACCCGGCGAATATGGTGCTCTTGCGCGGCTTTGCCAAGCACCCGGCGATTCCGTCGTACCAACAGGTGTTTGGCTTGAACGCGGCGGCGATTGCGGTGTACCCGATGTATCGCGGCTTGGCGAAATTGCTCGGCATGAAAATGGCAAAGGTCGAGGGCGAAACGATTGCCGACGAATTTACCACGCTCGAAAAAAACTGGGGCGCGTACGACTTTTTTTATCTCCACGTCAAGAAAACCGATTCCGCGGGCGAGGACGGCGACTTTGAGCGCAAGGTGCACGTCATCGAAGAAGTGGACGCGCAATTGCCGCGCTTGCTTGCGCTCAAGCCAGACGTGATCATTGTTACCGGCGATCACTCGACGCCGGCAGTACTCAAATCACACTCGTGGCATCCGGTGCCGGTACTTTTGGCGGCTTCGTTCGTGCGCCCAGATAACATCGCCGAGTACGGCGAACGCGCGTGCGCGCGTGGATCGCTCGGACGATTCCCAGCGAAGGACTTGATGCCGCTGGCGTTGGCAAACGCGCAACGGCTCACCAAGTTCGGCGCGTAGAGTGTTTTTCGATTTTGGATTTCCGCTGTCCGCGCGGCGGGCTTGGGCGGAAATCCAAAATCGAAAATCGAAAAGGGATCGTATGCGAATCGAACACATCGAACTGCGGCAGATTACTATGCGGCTCGTCGCGCCGTTTGAGACGTCGTTCGGCGTTGAACTTGACGAGGAACACATCATCGTGCGCGTGGATGGCGAGGGGCTGACCGGGTGGGGCGAGTGCGTGGCGAGCCGCGATCCGTTTTATTCGTACGAAACCAATCAAACCGCGTGGCACATCTTGCGCGATTATCTCATCCCGGCGATTCTGAGCCAAGACTTGGCAAGCGTGGACGATGCCAGCACGAAATGGGCGCGCGTGCGCGGACATGAAATGGCGAAAGCCGGCATCGAGTCGGCGTTGTGGGATTGGTTTGCCAAAGCGCGCGGTGTTTCGCTCGCGCAATTGCTCGGCGGAACGCGCGACCGAATTGCGGTTGGCGTGAGCGTGGGCATCCAGGCGTCGCCCGCCGCGCTCGTTGCGCGCGTTGAGAATTATCTGCGCGAAGGGTACGCGCGCGTCAAGTTGAAAATTGCGCCGGGGCGCGATCTGCCGTTTGTTGCGGCGGTGCGCCGTGCGTTTCCCAACCTCTTGTTGCAAGTGGATGCTAACTCGGCGTATACGCTCGCCGACCTGGCGACATTGCGCGCGCTCGACGATTTCGATCTGCTGTTGATCGAGCAACCCCTGAGCCACGACGATATTTTCGATCACCACAAATTGCAGCGCGAACTCAAAACGCCGATCTGTCTCGACGAGAGCATCCTCTCGCTTGCCGATGCGCGCGCGGCGATTGAATTGAACAGTTGCCGCATCATCAACATCAAGCCGGGGCGTGTGGGTGGATTTACCGAATCGAAGCGCATCCACGATTTTTGTGCGGCGCACGGTGTGCCGGTGTGGCACGGCGGCATGTTGGAATCGGGAATTGGGCGCGCGGGCAACGTGGCGCTGGCGTCGTTGCCGAATTTTACCTTGCCGGGTGACATTTCCGCGAGTAAGCGGTACTATGTGGAGGATCTGGTCGAGCCGGAATTTACAGTGGACGCGCGCGGCACAATGGCGGTGCCGACGCAACCCGGCATCGGTGTGACGGTGATCGCAGAGCGGTTGGAGCGCGCGACGACACGGCGCGAGGAATTCAAATAGATCGAGGACGAAAATTGTTTGACGAGGAGGTCACAAACCATGTCTTTCGAGCAAACCGAATTTATTTACCACTTACTCGGGATAGATGATCCCGATCAGATTGCGCGCAATATTCAAGCGTCCTTGGCTAGGGGACGCCCACGCCTGTTCGATATCGGCGGGCTGTGTGCGGGCTATCCTCTAATGCCAGCGCCGAATGAATATTTTGTCGCGCACGAGTTTAGCGCAGAACGAATCAATGATTTGCGAAGCGCATTGGCGCAGGGCTTGGCATTCACACGTCTGCATCCCTACACTGCGGATCAAGATATGCGCCCGGGCCACATCCTCTGCAAGATTGCCGCCAAAATTCAAACTACGGCGTTTAGTATTTTCGATCTGCCCGAATCGCAAAATCGTAACGTTTACCTCGAACTGGGAATTGCTATCGGTCTGGGCAAGCCATTTATTCTAACCAAAACCGCCAGAGCCGAGTTAGCGTCGTTCGTAAAAGGATTGAATTATTTTGGCTTTGCCAGTTATCGGGGCTTGCGCCGTGGCTTAGAAGAGACAGAAATTCAAATCGGACAATTTGCCAACATTTTGCCGCGCCAAGATTTGCCGATTAAGGATTTCTACTTTTTGGCGGATGGTGAGTTTGAACAAGAAGATTTTAGAGAGGCAATTTGTCAGGCATTGCAAGGATATCCTGTGCAACCACTCTATATGAGCGAGGAGCAAATCGGATCAGGCTTGGCGTTGGCACAGTTGATTGAGGATATTCAAACAACATGCTTTGGTATATACCGGATTGATACGGAAGCGTCGGCAAATACGTTTTTGGCGTTAGGGATTGCAATTGGCTTGAACAAGCCCTGGCTCTTGATTGCGCGGAGCGGTACGAAAATTCCCGCCGATCTTGCGGGATTTATCAGTGCTGGTGGGCGAGGAAGTACCTGTTCAGGCGATGCTCGACGCCATCAATGGCGCCCGTCCGGCGGCGGTTCAGGAGGTCAA
>CAIKBD010000521.1 GCA_903825565.1 uncultured Anaerolineales bacterium
CGTTATCCGAAATAACAGCAACCGCCAAGACGCCAAGACGCGAAGGGAAAAAACAATTGTTTTTCTTGGTGGGTTATAAAAAATCTTGGCGCTCTTTGCGCCTTCGCGGTGGAATTTTCTATTTCCGATAATGTCCATTCTATTTGGGCGACGGGATCACCGTGTCCAAATACTTTTTCAGCGCGTCCACTTGCCCGCGATCCAATTCGCGACAGTCGGCGCGCGTGACCTGGGTGGTGACGCCGGGACTGGCAACCACTGCGATTTCGATGAATGTGAGTTGGCGAAACGTCGTGTCGGCGGTCAGTTTGAATGTGGTCTCGGTATTGGGCGGCAGAAACTGCGCGCACCGCGTTTTGTCGGGATGCCGCTTGCCTTCGTCGTTCGCGTTGAGCGTCGCGCACACATTCGTCAACTCGACCGTGCCGATGTTGCGGAGCGTGACGTACGCGTTCGTCACTTCACCCATCCCGTGCGCCAGGTCTAGCCCGGTGTTGCAGCCCAGCAAAAGCACGTTGAGTTTCGGCGAGGGGGTTGGCGTGGCGGTGGGACGCGGCGTTTCGGTGGGCGTGGGGACGCGCGTCGGCGGCGTAAAAGGCAATAGCGGCGGCGGTTGTGCCGGCGGCGGCGTCTCGCGGAGCGCGTCGGGTTGATCGCCGGCAACCTGGGTGGCGACGACAGCGGCTTGAATTGTCGCGTGCAACGCGGTAGGCGAAACGGCGACGGGGGGCGCTTGGCAACTTGCGCTTGCCAGCGCACACACGAGCGTTGCCCAAACAATGAAACGCATAATGATCTCCTCGTCAGCGCGTCAGTTCCGGCTCATTAGTTGCGCGGAGGAGCGCGGGCGGTGCGTTTTTGAGCGGCGGCGGCGTTGTGGGCAAACCCTTCGCTTGGATCGCCGCGAGCAAAGTGCACTCGGCGCTGGCATCCACTAGCGCGCCGATGCTGGCGCGCGCATCCACCGCGCCTTTGCCGTTGCCGCAAAATACCGTGTCCACCGTGTGCGTGATCCAACCCAGGTGTTCGCCGCACCCGGCGATTGTGTTGTTGAGGAAAATATTTGTGCCGCTCGTGCCGGGTGTGGGGTTGCCGGTGCCTTCGAGACAATTGGCGATGGAACGCGTGATCGTGTTGCCGATCACCAGGTTGCGATTGCTCGTCGGAAAATCAAAGCCGTTGATGTAAACGCCGTCGCCGCCGTGTTCGAGCACGTTGGCGTAGACGACGTTTTCATCTGCGCCTTTGCCGGCGGCCCAACTGCCGACGATCAAAATATTCGCCGATTCGTTCGCGCTCCCGTCGGCGCGCACATTCTCGCGCATCACGTTGCGGTAGATGCGATTGCGGTCACTGGCGACGACGCGCACGCCCCAGCCGGTCGTGTGCGACAGATCGCTGTTGATGATTTCGTGCTCGCCGCCGCCGCAAATATCCACGCCGACGACGCCGGCGAAAGGTCCGTCGTTGAGGTAGACAATCTTGACGTGATCGACCGTCGCGCCAATCGCATCAATCAAACTCACCCCGACGCCGCGAAATACGCCGCACGCGCTGGCAATGTTGAGCGCGCCGAGCGAGCCGATTTCTTGCGCGCGCGGGGTGATCGTGCGGATCGTCAAGTTGGCGATGGACACGCGATCCACGTTTTGCGCGCGGACGCCGATCTCGTAATCGGCGAGGATCACACATTCGCCGGCGCAGTCCAGCAGAATGTCCGAGTTGGTGATCACGAGCGGGCGGTACACGCCGCCGCACAAAACGGTGGAGGCGCGAATTTCGCCAGCGAGCGCGTCCACTTGTTCCGGCGTGAGGCAAGGCGAGCGAGGCAGGGGCGCGGCATCTGCGCGCGCAAAGAGCGTGAGCGAGGCGAGCGCGAAAAGGGTAAATGCAAGATTGAGCCGATGGCGGAGGTTCATTGGGGGCGCAACTCGATGGTGAGTTTGGGCCCGTCTAATCCAATCAGCGCGGGAATCGCCTTCATGCGCGGGGCTTGGTCTGGCACAGCAAGCTGGACAAACAAAACCGGCGCGGGCGGTGTATACTGCGTGCTGTACGGGGTTTTCATTCTGGCATCACGCGGGGGCTATACACTCGAATTTCACGGGGTCCCTCAGCCGGCATGATCAGCACCGGGGCATTGCCGTACCGGGCGCGCACACGCCGATAGAGAGCTTGGTCATCGCTGTCCGAATCAACGAGCGTTCGATGATACACGGCGATAAACTTGCCCTCGTACTGGGCGCGTTCGCGGAGGGGAAGATTTTGCCACCATGCTTGCTCCTGCGTGATTTGTTGCCGGTCGCTCAGGGTTTGCTCGCGCAGAATGACGGCGCGCAAAAATTCTTCCACCAACATGCCGCGGGTGTTGGCTTCGCGCTGAATCGTTTGCGCGAGTTCGTCCGAAATAGAAAGCGCACTTGCCATGGCTAATCCTTTCACGCCGAAATTCGCAAAAAGTATAGCGCGAACGTTGGGAAAAGTCAATCAAATCGAAAATTCACTTTCCGCCCAGCCATCGTGCACGGGCACATGCGCGCCGTTTGTTTCGTGCCGCGCGACGATTTGTTCGAGCGCGTTCACGCGCGCCATCAACGAAATGACCGATGCGCCGATCATATCCGGCATCACACCGTGATTCAGATCGATCAACTCGGGATCGCGTTGTTCTTTGCGTTTGACGATTTGTCCCGGCACGCCGACGACGACCGAGTTCGGCGGGACGGGTTTCACCACCACCGCATTTGCGCCGATGCGACAATTCGCGCCAACCGTGATCGCGCCGAGAATTTTTGCGCCCGCGCCGACGACGACGTTATCTTCCAGCGTGGGGTGGCGCTTGCCCTTGTTCAAACTGACGCCGCCGAGCGTGACGCCGTGATACAACGTCACGTTGTTGCCGACCTCCGCCGTTTCGCCGATGACAACGCCCATGCCGTGATCAATGAAAAAGCCGTCGCCGATTTTTGCGCCCGGATGAATTTCGATCCCGGTGATGCCGCGCGCAAGTTGCGACAGCCATCGTCCCAGCAATTTCAAATTGTGCGTCCACAACCAATGCGCGACGCGATACGCCCACAAGGCGTGCAATCCCGGATAGAGCAACGCGATTTCGAGTGGGTTGCGCGCGGCGGGATCGCGGTCGAACACGGATTGCAGATCGCGGTGAATGATGCCGAGCATAAAAAACTCCGGGAGATGAAAAATAACGCGTCAAACGTAAAGTTGGCTTTACGTTTGACGCGTGCGTTCAGTCTGCCAAGTTGGCGAATAGCGCGGTGCTGAGGTACCGCTCGCCGAACGACGGAATGATCACGACGATCAACTTGCCGGCATTTTCCGCGCGGCGCGCGATTTGGAGCGCCGCCCAGGTTGCCGCGCCGGATGAAATGCCGACGAGCAAGCCCTCTTCCTTCGCCATGCGCCGCGCCAGGTCGAACGCGTCGTCGTTTTTCACGCGGATGATCTCATCGTAGATTTGCGGGTTGAGCACGGCGGGCACAAAGCCCGCGCCAATGCCTTGGATCGGATGCGGACCTTTTGCGCCGCCGGACAAGACCGGCGATGCGTCCGGCTCAACGGCAATCGCGCGGAACGACGGCTTGCGCGCTTTGAGTACTTCGCCGACGCCGGTGATCGTACCGCCGGTGCCGACGCCGGCGACGAGGAAATCTACTTTGCCGTCGGTGTCGCGCCAAATTTCTTCGGCGGTGGTGCGGCGATGCACGGCGGGGTTCGCCGGGTTTTTGAATTGTTGCGGCAGAAAATATTTGGGATCGGACGCGGCAAGTTCTTCGGCTTTGCGGATCGCGCCGCCCATTCCTTCACTGCCGGGCGTGAGGATCAATTCCGCGCCATACGCGCGCAACAACATGCGGCGTTCCTTGCTCATCGTTTCAGGCATGGTCAGCACGCACTTGTAGCCGCGCGCCGCGCACACCATTGCCAGCGCGATGCCGGTGTTGCCGCTGGTCGGCTCGACGATGATCGTTTCGCGGTTGATCTTGCCGGCTTGTTCTGCCGCGTCAATCATCGCCGCGCCGATGCGATCCTTGACACTGTGCGCCGGATTGTAAAACTCGAGCTTGGCGACGACCGTCGCGACTGTGCCTTGCGTGACGCGATTAAGTTGCACGAGCGGGGTATTGCCGATCAACTCGGTGACGTTATTTGCGATTTTCATGGTTGCTCCTTAAATGCCGGGAATGATTCGATCTTAGATGATCTCGCATTAAGGATCAAGCAATTTCAAACGCCAAATGTAAGAAAGGTGTTTGAAATGGATCGCGCCGCGCCGAGTTTGTCGGCGCGGTTAGCGTTCGAGCACGAGCAAAGGCGGCACGGTTGCCACGTCTGCGCACGCGTCGAGCGCCCACACTGCGTCGCGCACGGCGGCGGCTTGCGCCGGCGTCAGGCGACCCGCGACGTTTGCCTCGAACTTGGCGATCACTTCGGCGTCATCCATCGGGTTGCGGGCGTGCCCGCGCGGATAGCGCACCGTTTGCGATAACACGCGCCCGTCGCTCCAAGTGACCGTGAGCGTGTTCGGAATGCCGTCGGGATAGCCGGCGGAGAGTTCCGGTTTTTCCGCCAGCGTTGTGTGGCGCGCCAAAAATTCCTGGGTGCGCGCCGCGCGAATTCGTTCCAAGTCGAACGACTGTTGCGTGATCGCGCCGTCTTGCAACGCGACGACCGAAATGTACTGGATCGAATGATCCGCCGTCTCGCGCGTTTTCGGTTGCCATTTTTCCGGGTCGCGCGCGATGATTTCGTAACCTGCCTGGAACGTGTCAATGTGCAAAGCGATCATTTCGGCGGCGCGCCGTTGCGTGAACAGATCAAGCGCGGCGTCCACCGCGCTTTGCGCGTGATACTCGACCGGATATTTTTTGATGTACGTGTCCAGAATCCGGTGCGGCGCAGATTGGGTTGCGAGCGCGCTTAGTTTAGCGCGATCAAACGGCGCGTGCGTGAGCAGTTCGCAGAAACCCATTTCGCCTTCAAACGGCTGGAACGGTCCCGTCATTCCTTTTTCGGCGAGGAGTGCGGCAAAGATCGCGTTGCGACTGGCGTTCGCCGCCGCTGCACCTTTCCACATTGCCAATTCGCCGGCGCGCGTTTGGCGCATCGCCGCGTGCGGCACGGTTGCCAGCGACAGTGCATTTTCGGTTTGCGCACGATCCAAGCCGAGCAATTTCGCCGCGCCTGCCGCGACCATAATGGCGATGTAATTGACGTGATCCCATTTATGTTTTCGCAGACTTGCCGCGTCGCACAAATTTACGCCGATTTCGTACGCGAGCGCAATCGCCGCGATGAGTGCGCGCCCGGAGCAATGGCGCGTTTCGGCGAGCGCCAGGAGCGCGGGGATGACATCGGAGGGATGCAGCGGTTCGAGCGAGAGGTACGTGTCGTTGAAATCGAGATAGCGCACCAGCGTGCCGTTCGCAAATGCGGCGAGAGCGGACATGGTGCGGTGCGGTGTGCCGAGCAAGGTTGCGCCGCCGGCAAGCGGCGTGTCGAGCGCGAACGCACGCGTGACGCGTGCCGTGTCACTGTCGAACGCGGCGAGCGCGACGCCGAACGAATCGAGCACGCGGCGTTTGACTTCGTGCGAAACTGCCGGCGCAATCTGCGCCGCGTCCACCGCCGCGACGTAATCGGCAAACAGACGAGAAATCGAATCACTCATAGCAACTCCAAATGGCGAGGGGCGACCACGCGGATCGCCCCTGAATTTTTTTGCAGATAACGCGCGTTATGCCGCGCCCAGTAATTTGCGAAGCCCGCGCCCGATGTGTTTCCAGTACGGGTTGGTGATCGAAACCACGGCGATGAGCAACAGGGTGAGCGAGATGGGGCGCGTGACAAAGATACCCAGGTTGCCGTCCGAGATCATCAGCGACTGGCGCATCGCTTGTTCCATCAAATCGCCCAGCACCATACCCAGGATGATCGGCGACGCCGGAATGTCAAAGCGGCGCAAGAGATAACCGATCACGCCAAAGACGACCATCAGCCACAAGTCTTGCACGCTGTTGTTCATCGTGTAGACACCCAGGAACGAGAACAGAATGATGAACACGATTAACAAGTAGAGCGGAATATCGAGAATCTTGACCCACATGCCGACGAGGGGCAGGTTCAGCACGAGCAACATAACATTGCCGACGTACATACTCGCGATCAAACCCCACACGAATTGCGGGTTTTGCTGA
The DNA here is from genome assembly GCA_903825565.1 of uncultured Anaerolineales bacterium. GTDB lineage: Bacteria > Chloroflexota > Anaerolineae > UBA4142 > UBA4142 > CAIKBD01. The sequence continues at coordinate 6,219 of CAIKBD010000521.1, forward strand.
AAGAGCAAAGGTCCGGGTTGCAAGCCGAGCATCAACAACGCGCCGAGCATGATCGCGGTGGTGCCGGAACCGGGAATGCCGAGACAGAGCAGGTGGATCATCGCGCCGCCCGCCGCCGCATTATTCGCGGCTTCGGGTCCGGCGACGCCTTCAATCGCGCCGCTCCCCAGCTCGTCTTTGTACTTGCTCATTTTCTTTTCCAGCCCGTACGAAACGAAACTGGCGACCGCCGCGCCTGCGCCGGCAATGCCGCCGACGAAAAAGCCGGAGAGCGTGCCGCGCGTAAACGCTGGAATCGCGCGCCGCCAATCTTCGGCGTTCAGCCACAAGCCGCCTTTGATCGAAAGGCGTTCTTGCACGGCTTGGCGCATGTCACTCAAATTCACGATCACTTCGGACACGGCGAACAAGCCAATGGCGACGACGAGAAACTCCAAGCCGTCCAACATTTCGGGATTGCCAAAGGTATAGCGCGGCACGCCGCTTTGCAAATCGATCCCGATGGTTGCAATCGCCAAGCCGATGGTGGTGGCGAGCAACGCCTTGACGAGCGACCGCCCGGCGAGACTGGTGACCACCGTTAGCCCGGCGAACATCAGCGCAAAATATTCGGGGGGCCCAAAGTTTAGCGCGAACGCGGCGATCCAGGGCCCGATCAACATCAACATCAGGGTGGCGAATGTGCCGGCGATGAATGAGCCGATTGCCGCCGCCGCTAATGCGGGCCCGGCGCGTCCCTTTTTCGCCATTTGAAAACCGTCAAAGCAGGTGACGACGCTGGAGGATTCGCCCGGCGCATTAACGAGGATCGAGGTTGTCGAGCCGCCGTACATCGCGCCGTAGTAAATACCTGCCATCAAAATAATTGCGGAGGTGGGTGGCAAGCCGAACGTGATAGGGATGAGCAAGGCAATTCCCGTCATGGGTCCGATGCCAGGCAATACGCCAATGACCGTGCCGAGAAAAACACCCACGAACGCGTAGAACAGGTTGAGCGGTGTGAGCGCGACGCCGAAACCCATCGCAAGGTTATCAAAGAAATTCATAGTGCGTCTCCTTCAACGCGGGCGGGCTACAAGCCCAACAAACGCAAGGGACCCGCGGGTAGTTGCACGCGTAACAAGAACGAAAAGACAAAGTATAAACCGAAACTTGCAAACAACGCGATGATCAGATCGCGCACCCAATGCCGGCGGTCCAACACGGCGACGCTGGTACAGAACATGAGTAGTGTGGCGATAGGATAGCCGAGCGGTTCAAAGAGAAACGCGTACGCCAACATCAAGCCCAACATTGTGGCGACAGTTTTAAAATCGAATAAAGTCCCCAGTTTTTCATCTGCGCCGATAACCGCTGCACGCTCCTCGTCTTCGCTTGCCGCGCCGCGAAATGTTTGCAACACATACAGCCCCGCCAAGAGGACCATCAGCGCGCCGATCACGCGCGGAAACGCTTCGGGCCCCAGCACTTGGCGGACGGATGGCTCTGGAATTCCCAGCAGTGCCATGGCGAGATAGGCGGCGGCGAACAGGAATAATGCTATGCTCGCAAACCGTTCTTCTTTCATCAGGTTGCCTCCAACAAACCCAGGATGCCGCTTGCCGCCGCCGCACTGCGCCGGCGGCAAGCGACGATCGGCCTACCTTTATTTGATGAAGCCGGTGTCGGTCATCAATTCTTTGTAGGATTTTTCTTCTTCGGCGAGGAACTTGCTGAACGCGTCGGCGTCGGCATACGCGTCTACCCACTGTAACTTGTCGAGCGATTCTTTCCAAGTTTTGGAGGCGGACATTTTCTTCAACGTGTCTGCCCAGTATTTTTTCGCGTCGCCGGACATTTCGGGTGCGCCAAAGATACCGCGCCACACTTCGTACGTCACATCCACGCCGGCTTCTTTCCACGTCGGCACGTCTTTCATCACGCCGCCGCGGCGTTCGGCGGACGAGACGCCGAGCGCGCGCACCGTCTTGGCTTCGATCTGCGGAATGGCTTCGCCGACGCCGGTGGACATGAATCCGACGTTGCCGCCCAACAGCGCGGTCAACCCGGAGCCGACATCGTTGAACGCGACATAGCCCAACTTGTTTGGATCAATGCCGGCTTTTTTCGCCAACTTGGCGATAGCCAGGTGATCCATACTGCCGGGCGAGGAGGCGCCGGCGAATTTCACCGAGAGCGGGTCTTTTTTCAGCGCGGCGATCAAATCGCCCAGGGTTTTGTACGGCGAATCGGCTTTGACGAGAATCACCTGATAATCGGTGATCAATTTGGCGAGCGGGGTCAGTTGTTTGTAATCTTGCTCGAATGTTTTGTTCAGCGTGTTGATGATCAGCGGCGGCGAATAGACGACCAATTCGTAATCGTCGGCTTTTTTGGAAAAGACGTACGCCAGCCCGACTGCGCCACCGCCGCCAACTTTGTTGACGACACTGGTGGGTTGCGTGTACAGTTTTTCGGTTTCGAGCGAGCGCTGTACGGTGCGCGCCAGCGTGTCCCAACCGCCGCCCGCGCCCGCCGGCGCAACAATTTCGAGCGGTTTGGATGGATAGCTGCTGCCGCCGGCGCAGGCACTGGCGGCGAGCGCGATCACGATCAGGGCAACAAGCAGGGCGATCTTTTTCATGACTCTTCTCTCCTCTTGAAATTTGTCGAACAGATCGGAATGGTCAATTCCCGTCGCCGACATCGGCGATGGGGGAGCGCGCTGGTGCGCGCCCGAATTGTTGATCGAGTTGTTGATATTCGGGGAGACGGACGATCCGTTGCCGCTCGTCCCAGTTGACCATGTGCGGCACCAGGGCTTGGCTCGACCGTTCGGCGTGGAGTGTTGCCAAGGCATGTTGCACGGCGTGAATGGCGACGCGCATCGCCGTATTGGGATAGATGACGATGCGGTATCCCAGGTCTTGCAACTCGTCGGCAGTCAACAGCGGCGATTTAGCGCCTTCGGTCAAGTTGAACAGGAGCGGGCAAGGTACCTCGCGTGGCGCGCGTTCGATTTGTTCGCGCGTGCGGAGCGCTTCGAGAAAGATCACGTCCGCGCCATTCTCCGCGTACAGGCGTGCGCGGGCAAGGGCTTGCTCAAAGCCGTGGATCGCCAGCGCATCGGTGCGCGCGACGAGCACCAGGTCGGGGTCTTGACGCGCGGCGACGGCGGCGCGCAATTTCTGCGCCATCTCCTCGGCGGGAATCACCTCCTTTCCATCAAAGTGGCCACACTTTTTTGGGCTGACTTGATCTTCCAGTTGAATACCGGCGACGCCGGCGTGTTCGTACTCGCGCACGGTTCGCATCACGTTGAGCGGATTGCCGTAACCGGTGTCGGCGTCGGCAAGGACCGGCACCGGTGCGGCGTTGACGATGCGTTGAATTTGCTGAAGCATTTCCGTAGACGACACCAAGCCGATGTCGGGCAATGCAAACTGGGTGTTGGCGATGCCGGCGCCGGTGGCGTACACCGCGGCGAAACCAGCTTCTTGAATGAGGCGTGCGGTCAAGGCATCCGCCGCGCCCGGCGCAATGAGAATCTGCGGTTGCGCGAGCAACGCGCGCAGGCGAGTTGTGTGCTTCATAGCATCCTGGGTTAGGGCGGCGAATGCAACGCGCCGGCGAGATATTGTTGCGTGTGGTGCCACGACGAGCGCACGTGGTCTTGCGCCAGTTGGTCCGCGGCAAGGGGGTCGCGGCGGGCAATCGCTTCGACAATCTGGGTGTGCTCTTGCAAGGCGTCCGCGCCGCGTTGCGGCGTTTCGATATTGAGACTGCGGAACCGGTGAATTTGCTCCGCGAGCAGACTGAGGGTGGCGATCAAGTATTTATTGCCGGATAAAGAGTAAAGCAGGGCGTGAAATTCACCGCCGGCTTTGATCGCGCGCTTGGGGTTTTTGTTTTTGAGGGCGTCTGCCATGTGCGTTAGATTTTGGTTCAGCCGGGCAATGTCTTGCGCGCTGGCACGCTGCGCCGCGAGTGCGCCCGCCATACCTTCGAGGCGCTGGCGCAAATCGAAGAGATCGTGAATGTCGGCGGAAGAAATTTCGGGGACGGTGACGCCAATGCGACCAACCGAGAGAAAGCCCTCTTGTTCGAGTTTGCGAAATGCTTCGCGGACAGGGGAGCGGCTCAAACCGAGTTGCGCGGCGATCTCACGTTCGACGAGGCGTGCGCCGGGAGCAAACTTGCCGGCAAGCAACGCTTCTTTCAACGTGGCGTATGCTTGATCGCGGAGCGAAGTGCGAATGAGTTGGCGTTCGAGCGGTGGGGCGAGTTTTGCCATGGTGTCTGCGTCCTTGCAGAAAGAGGCAGGAATGTTACATCCTTACTGGTATACGGTATACCACACAATCCGGGGTGTGTCAAGCCCTCGCGTTCACGGCTTCTCAAAAGTCCGAGCGTCCTTGTCATTTCGAACAAAGCGAGAAATCTCCAACACTGAAAACAAGATTTCTCGTCGCAAAAACCGCTCTTCAAAATGACAGAAGTGACTTGTCAAGCGACTTTTGACAAGTCCTGGTGTCAAGCCCTCGTGTCGAAAATCCCGGCGGGGGTGTGCGTCACGGTTTGAGGGGCGACATAGAAAATCGAACACTGACTAGCGCGGAGAAAAAATCATCCGCGTGCATCCGCGCTCGTCTGCGTCCGGGATAATGAATTGGGTTGTGTGCCTGCCAATCCAAAACTTGCGCACACCTGATCGCGCGCGCGAATTTGCTAGAAGCGTTCATCTGTGCTATAATCCCGCCTAGTCAAGTATTGCAACTTATTGGAAGGGAGAAGCGCATGGCGCTCAAGAAGGCGGAAAAGACCGCCATTATGGAAAAGTATCATACCCACGCGAATGATACTGGCTCGCCCGAGGTTCAGATCGCCCTTCTGACCAATCGCATTAACCAACTCGTCGAGCATCTGAAGGGTCACAAGCAAGATAACCATTCGCGGCGTGGTCTCTTAAAAATGGTCGGTGAACGCCGCCGACACCTGACGTACCTGAGCAAAAAGGACGCAGCCCGTTACAAAGAGATCGTGGGCAGGCTCGGGTTGCGCAAATAGCCAACCCTTGACGAGTAGATGCGGAGCGCGGTAACCCCATCTACTCGTTTCTTTGTCTTAACAATTCAATAAAATTCTTGCCCCATCATCGAGGGCGGGAATTGGAGAGAGCGCCAAAGGCGCAGTGAACAGTGGTCAGTGAACAGTTTAATGTTCTGACCACCGACCACTGACCACCGACCACTGACTCTCTCTCCAGTCCCTGACCTCCGAGGGGCATATTCGTTCGCTCGTTGTATAGTTGGATGGCTTGGCGCCGCGTCTGTAACTATCTAACTAACCAACTAGCGAACTATTTAACTGACCTAAGGAGGTCAAATGAACGACATTCACACCTTTTCGATTCCGTTCGGCGATGATACGCTGATCATCGAAACCGGCAAACTTGCCGGGCAAGCCAACGGTGCAGTGACGGTTCGGCACGGCGACACGGTAATCCTCGCCACGGCGACCGGCGCGAATGAGCCACGCCCCGGCGTGGATTTTTTCCCGCTCACAGTTGATTACGAAGAACGCCTCTACGCCGCAGGCAAAATCCCCGGCGGCTTTTTCAAACGCGAAGGACGCCCCGGCGAACAAGCCATCTTGCTCTGCCGCCTCACAGATCGCCCCCTGCGCCCGATGTTCCCCAAGGGCTTTCGCAACGACGTCAACATTGTCATCACCGCGCTGTCCGCCGATCAGGAACATTACATTGACATTCTCTCGATCATCGGCGCGTCCGCCGCGCTGACAATCAGCGACATTCCGTTCAACGGGCCCGTCGCCGCTGTGCGCGTCGGCTATGTGGATGGCAAACTCGTTTTCAACCCCACGAACACGCAAATGGAAACCTCGATCCTCGATCTGCGGCTTGCCGGCACCAAGCAAGCCGTGATCATGGTCGAAGCCGGCGCGAGCGAAGTGACGGAAGAATTGATGCTCGACGCGCTACAGCAAGGGCACGAGGCGATGCAAGCCGTGATCGAGTTGCAGGAAAAAATGCGCGCGGAATTGGGCAAAGCGAAAAAAGAATTTCCGCTCCACATTTTGAGCGACGAACTCAAACACGCCGTCGCCGAAAAATTGGGCGGGCGCATCACTGCGACGATCAAGGAAAAAGGCGTCAAGTCGGAACGCAACGAAGCGATGGACGCGCTCAAACATGAAATGATTGCCGCGTTCATCGGCACGTACGAGCCGGCAGACGTTGCCGAAGCGTTTGAATATCAGGTCAAGTCCGAAATGCGCGCGATGATTTTGAACGAAGGTCGCCGCGCGGACGGGCGCGACACGCTGACGGTTCGCCCGATCACCTGCGAAACCGGGTTGCTCCCCCGCGCGCACGGCTCCGGCTTGTTCACGCGCGGCGAGACCCAGGTGCTCACGATTGCGACGCTGGGTATGCCGAGCGAATCGCAAACGATTGACTCGCTGTCGCCTGAAGACGAAAAACGGTACATGCACCACTATAACTTTCCGCCGTACTCGGTCGGTGAAGCGCGCTCGTCGCGCGGACCCGGTCGTCGCGAGATTGGACACGGCGCGCTCGCCGAACGCGCGCTCGCCGAAGTGATTCCCGATTCGAGCGAATTTCCGTACACGATCCGCCTCGTCTCCGAAGTCATGTCCTCGAACGGCTCGACC
>CAIKBD010000522.1 GCA_903825565.1 uncultured Anaerolineales bacterium
AGTCCGATAACAGCGCACGAGGCAACTTTGGCGAGCATGGTGTTCCTCCGTGGAGCAAGAATAGACGTACTCGAACTGAGGTAGAACGATTGTACACGAGTGGGTAAGAGATGTCAAAACCTGAATCGGGTGGAGTATCTCCGGGTTTTCTAGTCACCGTCACATCTACGCTAGATTGAGATGAAAAAGTCCGATCAGAAAATTGAGCGGGTTCTGATTCGATCACAGAAATTTCAGTTGCCCGGCAAGGAAACATTTCACCCAAGCGATACCGTCCTTGAATGGGTGGTAGTGGATGCGACCGAAAATTGATTGAACGCCCACAAAAAACAGCGTCTGTCTTACAGCGGTAAAAAGGAATGTCACACTCAGAAAGCAAAGTGATTGCAAATTTGAGCACGCGAAAAATTTTGGCAACGGATTTCTGCAATGGACATACACACGATTGGAAGTTATTCAAGGACAATCGGGCAGGCATACTCCATTCGTGGAATATTCAAAATCAAGATGACCAGTACAAAAGTTGACAAATTTTTTGGAATTCCTATAATTATATACAGTAGAAATCGGTTTTATTTTTGACGCTCAGTTATTCTACGATCAGTGCTACTTTTATCCTACGGCATTTTGATCCATTAGTTCTATTCTCCTGCCATTCACCATAGCACCAGAACAACGCTTGAATTTTGATTCAATTCGCTCTTCACTCTTATTTTCTCAGGGAGACGGGCTAGCATGCTCAAGTACGTTTTACGGCGCTTATTGATTTCTATTCCGGTGCTGTTGGGCGTGACCTGTGTTGCCTATTTCATCATAACGCTTGCGCCAGGTGATGCAGTAGACATGTTGATTAGCCCCGGTCTAAGTGCGCAGGATTTTGCGCTCCAACGCCAAGCCCTTGGTCTTGACGAGCCAACTCCAGTGCGTTACGTTAAATGGTTGACCCAGTTAGCGCAAGGCAACCTGGGATTTTCGTTCAACAATCGGCAACCGGTGACCACGCGGATTGCCGAACGACTCGGTCCAACTCTTGCCCTCGCCTTTTTTGCATTACTATGGGCTTATCTTCTTGGTATCCCCATTGGCGTGCTAGCCGCTGTTCGTCAGTATTCGATCTTTGATTATCTAGCCACCATCATTTCGTATCTAGGTGTTTCGTTACCCTCGTTCTTTTTTGGCCTTCTTTTGATCTTTGTGTTTTCCCTCAAGTTGAATCTATTGCCCACCGGTGGCATGCAAACCATTGGCGCGCCGGAAACTCTGCTTGATCAACTAGCGCATGTTATTTTGCCCAGTCTAGTCTTGGGGCTCTACAACGCCGCAGTCGTCATGCGTTATACTCGGTCGAGTATGCTCGAAGCGATCCACCAAGATTATGTGCGGACGGCACGTGGCAAGGGCTTGCGTGAACAGACCGTAATCTTTGGGCATGCTTTGCGGAATGCGTTGATGCCGGTCATTACATTGGCGGGGTTACAGTTTCCTTTTTTGCTGGGCGGCGCAATCATCACCGAGCAAGTGTTCAATTGGCCCGGGATGGGCCGCTTGACAGTGGAAGCGATTTTTCAGCGCGACTATCCGGTAATCATGGGACTCAATCTGCTTACCGCGGTTATGGTCACGTTAGGTAACTTGATCGCTGATGTGGCATATGGATTGGTTGACCCACGCATTCGGCACGCGGGAGAGTAACCTTGTCCACAAATCAAAACACGCTCAATGAGATTGCGACGACTTTGGGAAAAGGGCGCAAAGAAATTTCGATGGCGCGTTTGATCGTGATGCGCTTTTTGCGCCATCGGCTTGCCGTGATCGCGCTCGGTATTTTTGTGCTGATCGCACTCAGCGCGATTTTTGCCGGCACATTCGCGCCGTACAACCCAAACAAAATTGATCCGACTGCTTTTGACGAAGGTCCCTCGGCGGCGCATCTGTTAGGCACAGACCAAGTTGGGCGCGACGTGTTGAGCCGGCTCATTTATGGTGGGCAAGTGTCACTCTCGGTGGGTGTCGTCGCCGTTGCGATTTTTATGCTGATCGGTGTGACGCTTGGCGCGGTGACTGGCTATTATGGCGGCTGGGTTGACATGCTCATCTCGCGCGCCACCGACATTATCCTTTCATTCCCTAGTTTGATGTTGATCTTGGTGCTGGTCAGCGTGCTCGGTCCAGGTTTGCAAAACATTATGCTGGTGTTAGGTTTGTTAGGGTGGCCCCAGATCTCGCGTATTGTGCGCGCTGAGTTTATGCGCTTGCGCGTGCAAGAATTTATCACTGCCGCGCAAGTGGTTGGCGTGCCAACACGCCGGATCATTCTCCACCACGTCATGCCCAACATCATGGGGCCTGTACTCGTCGGCGCCACATTCGGCGTAGCATCATCCATTCTCAGCGAATCAGGTTTGAGTTTCCTGGGTCTGGGTGTCCAACCGCCCAGCGCCAGTTGGGGCCAAATGCTCAATGCGGCGCAGTCACTGACCATTTTGGAACAAAAACCCTGGCTGTGGATTCCGCCCGGGGCGATGATTCTAATTTCGGTTTTGTGCATCAACTTTATCGGTGATGGATTACGCGATGCACTGGATCCGCGTTTGCGGCGCTAATCCGCCCAAGCGACGATAGCATAGAGACGGAGAAAGGAGGAAGACGCGAATCCCAGACACAAATTTTTTCCGTTCGATTGACAGGCCCTAATTCGAAAAGGAGGAATCGCATGTTTACCTCGCGCACATTACCGCGAATGATCTTGATTGTGTCTCTGCTCATGACCTTCGCCCTGCTGATGGGTTGCGCCTCGCCAACCCCGGCTGTCGCACCAACTGCCGTCCCTGCGGCACCGACCATTGTCCCGGCAATTCCACCGACAACGGCACCCGTTGCGGCTACCACTGCCCCAACCGCCGCGCCCAAAGCGGTTCAGGGTGGTCACATCTCAATTGCCATGTGGAGTTCGCCGGACTCGTTCTGCCCGGTAAATCAAAACAGTAGCTATGGTCTCTTTATCAGCGGCATCATCTACGAGACCTTGTTGCGCTATAATGAAAAACTCGAGTTCCAACCGCGCTTGGCAGAAAAGTGGACGATCAGCGCCGACAAAACAGTTTACACCTTCAACCTCAATCCCAAAGCCAAATGGCATGATGGCAAGCCAGTGACTGCCGAAGACATCGAATACTCGATCTGGATCATTAGCCACCCCAAGATCGCGAGCAATCGCGGCAACTTTATTTCAATGATCAAAGGGTTGGATGGCACGAAACGTAAGGAAGGCGTGGAAACCGTCGAAGGCGTTAAGGTTGTTAATCCACAGACGATTCAATTCACACTCAAGGCCGCTGTTGACCCGGTCGCGTTTCTCGAAAACATTGGGCTCAATGTCTTTATCATGCCCAAACATTTGATCAAAGACATTCCCGCCGACAAATTCCTAACCGATGCGTACTGGACCAAACCGGTCGGCGCAGGTCCATTCCAGTTTGTGCGTTACCAAACCGATCAGTTTGTCGAAATGAAACGCTATGACGACTTTTACCTTGGTCGTCCCAACTTGGATACGCTGATTGTCAGCATCATCAATCCCGCCACGATGGTCGCTCAAATGGAAAAGGGCGAATTGGATATGGTCGCGGCGGGTGGTATTGGTGATGTGCCGCTGAATGACTGGGAACGGGTCAATGCTCTGCCGAACGTCAAAGCCTACAGTTACACCGCCGATGGTTATCAGTACATGATCGTGCGCGGCGACAAGGGCAAACCTTGGGGCGACAAGCGTGCGCGCCAAGCATTGATGTACGGCATCAATCGTCAAGTAATGGTGGACAAACTGCTCAAAGGTCAAGGCATGGTCGCCAACGGTCCCATCATTCCAGTGACGCCGTACTATAGCAAGGCAACTGAAGGCAAGTATCCGTACGACGTGGCAAAAGCCAAAGCTTTGCTGAAAGAAGCCAACTTTGATTTCAACACGCCCGTCAATTTCATCATCCCGACCGGCAATGCCATTCGTGAACTGCATGGTGAAATCATTCAACAGAACCTCACCGACCTGGGCATCAAAGTCAATGTGTCCAAGATGGATTTCACTTCCGCGATGACCAAATATCGCGCAGGCGATTATGATCTCGCGTTGGTCGGCTGGGGCGGTCCACTCGATCCCGATGTGCGCTCGCAATTCGCCACCGGGCGCGAGTACAACTTTAGCGGTTTGTCCATCCCAGCCATGGATGCGATCTTGGAAAAAGGCGCCATCACCGCCGATACCGAGGAACGCAAAAAAGTGTACGCCGAGTTCCAAACCATGTTCTTGGATGAACTTCCCATCATCCCGCTCTATTGGCAAAACCGATTGGCGGCTGTGAACAAACGTGTTGTTGGCGCATCGCATATGGCGGGCACGAACAACTTGTTGCGAAATGTATGGGAGTGGTCCGTCACGGACGGTAAATAGTTCCTGTTCTGTAGGGGCGGGGTCACCCGCCCCTACTTTGCGATGGAGGAAATTTGCTGTGACAATGCAAGCGTGCACAGTCGGTCATTTATCTGCCGCTCCAGGAACCAAAACCGCCGGCATGATCGAAATTGCGATTCAGGGTAAGCCCTACACGTTTCCAATTTTTCTGATCAATGGAACAGCGGATGGACCGACCTTGGTAGTTACGGCTGGCATTCACGGCGCCGAGTATGCCAGCATCGCGGCGGCATTAGATCTCGGGCAACACCTGCAACCGGATATTTTGCACGGGCGCGTGATTATCGTGCCGGTGGTCAATGTGCCCGCGTTTCAAGCGCGCGCGATCTATGTTTGCCCTCTGGACGGCATCAACTTGAATCGTGTGTTTCCGGGCAAGGCGGACGGCGGCGCAACGGAACAAATCGCCGACTGGGTTTTTCAAAATGTGATCAAGCAAGCGGACTATTACGTGGATTTGCATGGCGGCGATCTCATCGAAGCGCTCGTGCCGTTTACGATTTATCCGCAGACCGGCAACGCGCGCGTGGACGATGCCGCGCTGGGCCTGGCAAAGGCATTTGGCATTCGCTATCTCGTGCGAAGCAACGCGGTCAGCGGTTCGACAATTGCGGCGGCGGCGCATGCCGGAATTCCCGCCATCCTCACCGAATCGGGCGCGCAAGGTCTCTGGTCGCCTGAAGCGGTGGCTCTGCATACGAATGGCTTGGAACGTTTGATGCGGCACCTGGGAATGTTGACCGACACGCCACTCGAACCGGCGCCATTTACCGTGATCGAAAATTTCGTTTGGTTGCGGAGCGAACACACCGGGTTTTGGTACCCCAACACTGCAGTTGATCAAGTCGTTCAGCCGGGACAAGACCTGGGTCGTGTGACCGATTATCAAGGCAATGTTTTGCAGACGGCGCAAGCCACGGTTCAAGGACGCATTCTTTTTCTGGTTTCATCATTGGCAATCAATCAAGGTGATCCACTCTGCGCGATTGGAGCGTGATCTCGAAAGGATAGGCAGCGATGCAAGACGTTTTCAATTATCTCGAACAAAATTTTCCGGCAGACCTGGAAGCGGTGCGCGCATTTCTGCGCCAACCCTCGATCAGTTATACCGGGCAAGGCATCCAAGAAACCGCCGAGTTGGTGTGCGGAATGATCGCTGACCTGGGCGGGACTGCGCGTGTGATTCCGACGCGCGGGCATCCACTTGTCTACGGACGTTTGGATGAAGGCGCACAGCAGACGGTGCTGTACTATAGCATGTACGACGTCATGCCGACCGACGAACCCGGCTGGTCGGTTGATCCGTTTGCCGCTGAAATTCTTGACCTGCCGCAGTTTGGTCCCAGTATCGTTGCACGCGGCGCGGTCAACACCAAGGGACCGACGGCGGCATTCTTTCGCGCGCTCAAGGCGTACAAAACGGTGCGCGGCAAACTGCCGGTCAATTTCATCTTCATCGTCGAAGGCGAAGAAGAGATGGGGTCGCGTCAGTTCAATCAGTTTGTGCCGGCAAACAAGGAATTATTCGCCGATGCCAAAGTTGCCCTGTTTCCTTTTTTCAGTCAGCACGAAAATATGCAAACGTACATGTGGCTGGGCACCAAAGGAATTTTGTATTTTGAACTGACCGCCAACGGCGGCGAGTGGGGCGGACCGCGTTCGCGCGGCATTCATGGCTGTTTCGCCGGCTGGGTTCATAACCCGGCATGGCGGCTCGTGCAAGCGCTCGCAACGATGGTGGGTCCCGATGATCGCATCCTCGTCGAAGGACTGCGCGATGGCGCGGTCGGCTTGACACCTGCCGAACGCGCGCTGATCGCCGACAATCTCGATCTTTTCGACACGCAAACCTTCCTGGATGCGAATGATGTCAAACGTTTCAAATGGCAGGGTGATGCCATCGCGCAATGGGAAAAACTGTTCACCGAACCGACGCTGAACATTGACGGCATCTGGGGCGGTTATACAGGTCCCGAAACAAAAACTCTGCTCCCGCATCAAGCTTCCGTCAAAATGGATGTGCGGATGGTGCCGAACATGGATCCCGATCATGTCGTCGCGAGCATTCGCCAACATTTGGATCGGCATGGCTTTGCGGATATCGAGATGAACGTGCTGAACAAGTATCCCTGGTCCAAAGTGCCGCTCGACGCACCGGTGGTTCAAGCGATGCTCAAGACGTACACGCAACTGGGTCATCGTGTCCAAGTCCAAGCAATCAATCCTGGGTCTGCGCCGTACTGGATCTTTGAGCGTGTGCTGGGTATTCCGTACATCACCGGCGGGCTGGGTCATGGCGCGCGGCAACATTCGAGCAACGAGTATTGTACGGTGCAAGGCGTGCTCGACTTTGAAAAATCCATGGTGCTGTTCTTGGAAAATTACGCGCAGATGGTGTAAACGTTCACGCTCTGCAAATGACTCAGGTCGAGTCATCAAAAATCTTTGCTAGAAAATCCGTGTGTCATGAGTAACCCAACTCCCAATTACAACATTGCCGTCCTTGAATCGGCGCTTAAAGTGCTGGATAGTTTTCTGGACAACGGTTCCGCTGAAAGTACGATGAGCGCAATCAGCGAACAACTGGGGTTGACGAAAAACCGGACGTTTCGCATCTTGGCGACGTTGACCCAGCATAGCTATTTGCGTCAAGATACCGAGACCCGCCGCTATCACCTGGGACCCAAACTGATCCAATTGGGTGAACATGCGCGCAAAGGATTCAAGTTGGTCGAGGTTGCTTCGCTAGTTCTAACCCGCTTGGCGGAACAAACCGGCGAAACGATCTTTCTCGGCGTGGTAGATGGCTGGGAAATGTTGTGCATAGACCGGCGTGAAAGTTCGCACAGCATTCGTCTGAACGCGCAGGTGGGTCAGCGCGTACCATTACACATGGGAGGAGTACCCAAAACGCTGTTGGCATATCAGTCCACCGCGTTTATCCAAGAATATTTGAAACGTCCACTTGCCCGTGCAACTGATCTAACCCTTGACGATCCGGTGCGCCTATGCCAAGCGTTGGAAGAAATTCGAAAACGCGGCGTGTGCATCACTTGCGGCGATCTCGAGCCGGAAGCCTGTTCGATTGCCGCGCCCATTCGCGATCACAGCGGGGCAGTTGTCGCCGCGATCTCGGTTGCCGGACCGGAAACGCGTTTCGGCGCGGCGAATGTTCCGCGCATCGTTGAAGCGGTGACGCAGGCAGCCATGGAGATCAGTCGCTCGCTGGGCTATGTGGAACAAAAGAGAGGAGAATAAATCATGCTGGATGCTGTTGAAGGACGTCGCCGTTCGTTAGCCTTGGTTGAAAAACTGAACACAACGGTTGACGCGGTATTGTGTACGAGTCCGGAGAACATTTACTTTTTCACCGGTTTTCGCACAATGTTGTACACGCGATTTACGGCTACGGTGATTCGCATGGATCAGCCCGGCGAGCCGGTGCTAATCGCCGCGAGCGTGGATCAGCGGCTTATCGAAGATCGTGTGTGGTCGCCGCCGTGGACAAGCCGAGTCACATTGCATGGCCCCGATAGCGCGGCGAATATCGTGCCGACGCCGGCGGCGGCGCTCAAATTGCATTTGAACGGCGTGCATCGTCTTGGGGTAGATTCGATCCGTTTGTCCGAACTCGATGAAGTGCGCGCCGCGGTGCCCGATGTCGAAATCGTGCCGGTGCTTGGTTCCATCGAGCCGTTGAAAGAAGTCAAAGGCGCGCAAGAAATCGAGTATCTGCGTCGTGCCAATCACTTGGCGATGCAAGGGATCGAAACCGCGCGCGCGATGCTCGCGGAAAAACCGGTGACCGAACTCGAAATTGCCGTGCGTCTCGACGCGGATGCGCGACTGGGTGGCGCGGATGGTTTCGGTTATCCCACGCTCGTTTCGTACGGCGCAAAAATCGCCGCGCCGCATTCGCCGGCGTTGCCGCGTCGCATCGAGCCACATCAACCTTTGCGCATCGCTTTCGGACCAACGGTTGAAGGATACTCGGCGGATGTGGTGCGGACGTTGTGTTTGGGTGAGCCGCCGGTGGAACTTGTGCGTTTGCAAGATTCGTTCTTGGAAGCCCAGGATGCGGTCGTGCGTTTGATTCGACCGGGCGTTGCGGTGCCAGAGTTGATGAGTGTGGTCCGCACCGTGTACGAAAAATGGAATGTGCTGGGTTGGTGGCGCAACAATATCGGGCACGGCTTGGGGCTGACGATTCACGAGACGCCACGCATCGGCGGCGTTTCGCAAGCAGTCCTGGCAGAAGGGATGGTCGTTGCGATTGAGCCATTTGTGAGCGTGCCGGGCTTTGGAGGGTACGCACACTGCGATGTGTTCGCGGTGACCAAAACCGGGACTGACCTCTTGACGCCGGGATTGCGCCACATCATTCAAGTCTAAATTAACCTTGCGAAGGTAATGCACCTTCGCAAGGTTTTATCTAGGAGAAATAAACATGCCACCCGTTTTCAATTTCAAAGACCCCGTTACCGAGCGTGCCATGCTGGCGTCGCTGTCCTTGGATGCACCCTGGGATGTGGTGACCACGTTCAGCAAAATTGTGCGCGATTCGGGCAGTCCCGAAGAACGCGGCGCGTTCGAGTACTTGGCCAAGTACCTCAAAAAATGGGGCGTGCCGCACAAGGTCTACGAACCCCAATTGTTCCTCAGTCTGCCACGCTTTGCGGGCGTGACCGTGGGCGAAAAAACATTCCGCGCTAAAACGCCGGCGATGTCCATTTCGACCGGCGCGCCGGGCTTGACCGCGCCCGTCGTCTACGTGCCCGCTCAGTACGCGACCGGCGCGGGTTCGCTGTTCAGTGTCGGCGCGCAAGCCGGCATTGATGTGCGCGGCAAGATTGTGCTGACCGAGGGACTGGGCTTGCCGATGAGCGTCGCGCACTTTGAAGCGCAAGGCGCGATTGGCATGATTAACATCAATCCTGGTGAGGATATTCACTGGGCGATTTGCACGACGATTTGGGGAACACCCGATCTCGATTCGTACCAGCGCAAGCCGAAAATTCCGGTCGTGTCGGTCAATCATGCAGACGGGCAAACTCTCATGCAACTCGCGCAAGCCGGCGCATTGCAAGCGACGGTTCGCACCGAGTTGGAGGAGGGTTGGAAAAAGGGGACGATCCTTGTCGCCGAAATTCCCGGCACCGACGAGCCGGACAAGTTTTTACTCGCGCACGGTCATCTTGATTCCTGGGATGTGGGCGTGGGCGACAATGCAACAGGCAACGCCGCTCTGCTCGAACTGGCGCGCGTCTTTTGGCAACAGCGCAAAAAACTAAAGCGCAGTCTCCGCATCGCTTGGTGGACAGGGCACTCGCACGGGCGTTACGCCGGCTCGACGTGGTACGCCGATGCGTTCGGCGTGGATTTGTACGAGAACTGTATCGCCCAGGTGAACATTGATTCACCGGGTTGTCGCTGGGCAACCGAGTATCGTGATATTTCCTGGTTCACCGAAGCCGCCCAGTTCTGCCGTACCGCGATCAAAGACGCCGTCCACAAACCAGCGGAAGGTTCGCGTGCGCATCAAGCCGGCGATTACTCGTTCAACAACATTGGTATTACGTCATTCTTTATGCTTCTCTCGACGATGCCGGAAGCGGTCGCAAAAGATCAAGGGTACTATGCTGTGGGTGGTTGCGGCGGTAACATTGCTTGGCACACCGAGAATGACCAGCTAGCGGTTGCTGACAAGGACATTTTAATGGACGATCTCAAGGTCTATGTCGTCGCCTTGTCGCGTGTACTGAATGCGCCGCTTTTGCCATTCGATTTTGTCGCGCTGGCGGACGAATTCATCGGCACACTCGCGCGCTATCATCAAGCCGGCGACGGGCGTTTCGATCTGACGCCGGCTCTGCGGCAAGCGCGCGCGCTCAAAAAAGATGTGGCGGATTTTTATCGGCGTGCGAAAAATGCCAAAGGCGCGCAACTCCGCGCGTACAATGCAACGATCTTGCAGTTGGCGCGTTTGCTTGTGCCGATCAATTACACGCGCGAGGGCGCGTTCCGTCACGACCCGGCGGTCAACATTTCGCCCTTGCCCGATCTCGCGCCCATCGAACAATTGCCGCGCCTCGCGCCGGGTACGGACCTGGCGGGCTTTACGCTCGCGCATCTCACGCGCGGGCAGAATCGCCTCGTGGTGACATTGCGTCAGGCGCAACAACTTGTGCAATCAACCGGTGTTCCCGCCCAACGGCGCGTCGCCAAATCGAAATAACCTTTCCCGCTTTCAATACCAGGTTTCACAGTGAAACCTGGTATTTGATTTCAACGGAGAAACGTAGGATCAAAATCATATTGCGCGAACCACTTTAGAGAGTGTTTTATAAATCCGGTCAAAGACTTGATTGGACGCGGACGAGCGCGGAAAACGCGGATAAAAACCAAATTCTAAAAATAATTTAATCCGCGTACATCCGCGTTTTCCGCGTCCAATTACCCGATTGTCCCAAAG
>CAIKBD010000523.1 GCA_903825565.1 uncultured Anaerolineales bacterium
CGACCCCGACGGTCCAAAAATCACGACAACTTCGCCGGACTGGACGGTGAGGTTGATTCCTTTCAAAACATGCAAGCGGTCGTACCACTTGTGCACATCCTGCGCGACGATCATCTCGCGCACACCGCTGATCATTCCCACGTTACTCATTGTCATTATCTCCAGAAAGAATAGACACGGAGACAAGGTAAATTTCAATTACCCGGTTACTTGGCTCCTTGTCACCCGGTCACCTTGTCATCTCTTCCCCACGCCCAACGCATTTTCAATTTGATAACTCGCGTACGACATCGCGTAACTGAACACGAAAAAGATCGCCGCGACAAACACATAGACCTCGGTTTGCAAGCCGAGAAATTCCGGTTGCGCCAGCACGCTCCGCCCCACGCCCAACAATTCGAGTAGCGCGACAATCGTCGCCAGCGTCGTATCCTTGAACAAACTGATGAACAAGCCGACCGTCGTCGGGATCACCAGGCGCAACGCTTGCGGTAGTACGATCAACAGCGTCACGAGAAAATCGTTCAGCCCCAGCGCGTGCGCCGCCTCGGCTTGCCCGGTCGGGATCGCTTGCAAGCCGCCGCGCACATTCTCCGCCATGTACGCCGCGGTGAAGAAGGTCATCCCGGCAATCGCGCGCAACACATTGTCGAGCCGAAACTCGCCGGGCAAGAACAGCGGCAACATGATTTGCGTCATGTACAAAATCGTCACGAGCGGCACGCCGCGCACGACTTCGATGTACAACACGCAGAACCATTTAATCGCCGGCATCTGGCTCCGCCGCCCCAACGCGAGCAGAACGCCGAGCGGAAACGACACGACGATGCTGACTGCGGCAAGCATGAACGTCAACAGCAAGCCGCCCCAGCGACTGGTGCTCACTTCCGGCACAAGATCGTTTTTCTGAAAACCTTGCAGGAGCACAATCGTCAGCGCGAACGACACAAGCCACGCCAGGATCACCGTGCGTCCCCATGCTTTGCGCCCGCGCGTACCGAAATAGCCCACGATCACCAAAAGCAAATTCAGCAGGAGCCAGGTTGCCGCTGGGATCGCTTGCCACCAATTCCCCTTGCCGCTGAAAATCGCCAACTGCCGCTCCCAGCCCTCGACGATCAGCGCGATCACGAGCAAAGTGGCGAATGTTGCCGCGAGCCAAAGCGCAAACGTGCGAAGCGTGCCGCCCCACACACCCGCCGACATGCCCAGCAACACCGCCGTCATTGCCAGCACGAGCCAGGGGCGCCACACCTGATCCGGCGGATATGGTCCCACCATAAACAGACGCAAATTCGCGGCGATCACTTGCCACTTGGCGGCTGTGAACGTCCACGCGAGCAGTTGGCTGACGACGCTGTAGATCACCCACCCGGCGAACAGCGTCAGCAACGAATTGTACCACGTGCTAAATAAATTTTTGCGGAGCCAGCCCAACACGCCGACCGAAGTGCGCGGCGGCGCAACAGATTCTACGTTTGTCGTCATCGCCTATTTCTCCAGCACTTGGACGCGCGCGTTATAAATATTCATCACCAATGAAGTGAGCAAACTCAGCGCGAGGTACGTCGCCATAATCAGCGCGATCACCGGCACGGGTTGCCCGGTCTGGTTCGCAATCGTCGCGCCAACGTTGAAGAGATCGGGGTAGCCAATCGCAATCGCCAGACTGGAATTTTTGGCGAGGTTGAGGTACTGGCTCGTCAGCGGCGGAATGATCACGCGCATCGCTTGAGGAAAAATCACGAGTTGGAGAATTTGCAGTTCGCCGAGGCCCAGCGCGCGCGCCGCCTCGACCTGCCCTTTGCGAACCGCCTGAATCCCGCCGCGCACCACCTCGGCGATGAAGGCGGCGGTGTAAATCACCAAGCCGGTGAGGAGCGCAGAAAATTCCGGCGACAATGCCAGCCCGCCGGAAAAATTGAATCTACCCGGCACCGGCAAATCAAAGGTGATCGGCGGCGTGCCGACGAAGAACCAGGCGAACACGGTAATCGCGACGAACAGAATAATCGGCGCACTCCACGCCAGACCCACCCGGCGCGTGCGAATCAACAACGCGCGCCCCAGCGGCAACGCGATCACCAGCGCGATCCCGATGAACAACACCCACGCCGGAAAAGTGTGCGCCGGCATGGGCTTGGGCACAAACACACCGCGCTGATTCGCAAAGAACGTGTCGCCCAGGTTGATGCTCTCGCGCACCGGCGGAAACTTGACGAACACGCCGAAATAAATAAAGACGAGTTGCACAAGCAAGGGCGTGTTGCGAATAATTTCGATGTACGCCGCGGCGATGCGATTGATCAGCCAGTTGGTGGAAAGCCGCGCGACGCCGGTGAGCACACCCAGGATCGTCGCAAAGAAAATTCCCAGGACGCTCACCGACAAGGTGTTGAGCAGGCCGACGATAAACGCCGTGCCATACACATCGGTGGGCTTGTACGGAATGAGCGCCTCGCCGATTTCAAAACCGGCTTGGCGCTGGAGAAAATCGAAACCGGCGACGAGACCGCGTTGCCGCATCGCCGTGGACAGGTTGGAATAGAAAAAATTGGCCGCGACCGCCAAGACTAACACAAATCCAATTTGGCTGAACACAGTCAGCACGCGCACATCGCGCCAAAACGGAACGGCGGTATGACGAGACTCCATTATCCCTCCCGCAGTGCAACCCAGAATGTTACGACTTGAAAGAGACCTGACAGGTCGGCAAAACCTGTCAGGTCTGAGCACGCTTGAGTTTAGCGGTACGGCGGCGCGTAGAGGATGCCGCCATCCGTCCATTGTTTGTTCAAACCGCGCGGAATGTTGAGCGGGGTGTTGGGACCCAGGTTGCGGTCGTAAATTTCGCCGTAATTGCCCACGGCTTTCAGCACCTTCACAACCCAGTCCTTGTCAAGCCCCAAACCCTTTGCCAACGCCTCGTCGCCGAGCAAGCGTTGAATCACCGGGTCGGTGCTCTTGACCATCTCATCCACGTTCTTCGCAGTGATCTTGGATTCTTCCGCTTGGAACGTGGCGTAAACCGTCCACTTGACGACGTTGAACCATTGATCGTCGCCGAGCGGCACTGCGGGACCCAACGGTTCTTTGGAGAGCGTCACGTCCATGATTTCGTGCTCGGCGGGCGTCTTCATCACGGCGCGGCGCGAGGCGAGTTGCGACTTGTCGCTCGTCACGGCATCGCAACGACCTTGTTCGTACGCGGCATACGTCGGATCAATGTCGGCGAACACGACCGGTTTGAAATCCACACCGGCGGCGCGCATTTGATCGGTGAGGTTGAGTTCGGTCGTCGTGCCGGATTGCACGCAGATCGTCGCGCCTTTCAAGTCCTTGAGTGTTTTCGCGCCAATGCTCTTTTTCAGCATAATGCCTTGCCCGTCAAAGAACGTCGTCGGCGCAAACAAGCCCCACGCTGTGTCGCGGCTCGAAGTCCAAGTCGTGTTGCGGATCAACAAATCCACTTCGCCGGTTTGCAACGCGGGCCCGCGTTGCCCGGTGTTCAGCGGGCGAAATTCGACTTTGGTCGCATCGCCGAGCACGGCGGCAGCAACGGCGCGGCAGTAATCCGCGTCAAAGCCGGAAAATTGCCCGGTCGTTTTGTCGAGCGCAGAGAAACCGGGGAGCGCATCGTTCACGCCGCAAATCACCTTGCCGCGATTTTTCACGAGCGCGAGGCGACCGCCGGCGACCGGCGTCGCCGTGGGCGCGGGGGTCGCCGTCGCCTGCGCGGCAGGCGCGAGCGCGATCACAGTTTGCGGCGCGGCGGGCGGCGCGGGAATGAACGCGACCAACGTAGCAAAGACGAACAAGATCGAAAGAACCAACAACAGTTTCTTCACTTTTCTCCTCCTTTAGAGAAAGACCTTTGCAAACGATTTTCCAAACTTCGAAACCCAATCAGTGCGATCAACCACCTCCTTCTTCAGAGGATTAGGAACAAGCTTACGCGTCGCCTCACGCGCGCGATTTTAGCACGAGTGCGCGCGGGGGTCAAGAGGTTATAGAAAAAAATTCAAAAGTCGTACCGCTCACCACGCGCGCAGTTCGCGCGCGCAAATCTCGACGCTCTTGGCAAGCACCGCCGCGCCCGCTTCAGGCGTCGCGTAACCGGGGTCGCGCCCCATAATGCCGTCGGGATATTTCTGCGCGAAATTTTGCACGGTCGTCATTTCGCGCGAGGGTTGCACCGGCGCATCCCGTCCGCGCAACAGATCGAGCCGCACGGCGCGGGGGCAGATCGCGAGCATGAACGCCGTTTCGCCGGGCGACGCGTGCGAGCCGGTCTGCTCGCCCAGCATTTCGATCACGACCCGGTACGCCTCGGCATCCGTCCACCACTCGAAATGTTTGAGGCGCAAACCGGCACAGTCTTGCGCGACCAGTTGCGCCGCACTCGCCAGCGCGGGCGTGTTGCCGCCGTGCCCGTTCACCACCAGCACCCGGCGAAACCCATGCCGATAAAACGAACGCAACACATCTTCGAGCACGGCGATCAAGGTCGTCGGACGCAAAGCCACCGTGCCGGCAAATTCCATCAGCGCGAGTGCCATGCCATAGTTCAGCGTCGGCGCCACGACGACGCCGGTCGCTTCGCCCGCGCCGCGCGCAATCGCATCGGCTTCGAGCGAATCGGTGCCCAACCCCAAGTGGGGTCCATGCTCCTCCGTCGAACCAAGCGGCAGAATGAGACGATCATCGCGCGCGAGATACTCTTTCACCTGTAGCCACGACATTTCCGCAAGCAAATTCATCGGAACCTCCAAATTGAATGTGCCCCGATTATACGCCGAGACACGCGAAACAGAAAACATCCCTTCTCCGTTTATTTTTTACGTCTCACGCTTTCCGTTTCACGCTTTCCGTTTCACGCTTTCCGCTTTACGCTTTCCGTTTTACGTTTCACACGTTTCGCGCTTTACGTTTTCCGCTTTACATGCTAAAATATGCGCGTCACCTATTCCACTTCCAGGTCAAGCATGCAGGTCAAAGACTCGGCGACCGGACTCGCCCATCTCAGCAAGACCGCCTTCCCCTTGATCGGACGCGTCGGCACGATCGCCGGCGGCGTGTTCAGTCTGCTCGCGATCTTTGAAACGATCAGCGGCGAAATCGTCACGACGCTGAGCGCGTTCGCGCTCACCTCGGCATTCATCGCTTCGGCGGTCGTCGTCTTTCACAAGACCACGCGCACAGTCGACGAGACGATCACAATCCAAGATTACAGTTACTCGCGGCGCGCACGGGTCATTGCGGCAATCCTGATGACAATCGCCGGCGCGCTCCTCCTGGGTTTGACGATTCAGTTTTCCGGCAACCTGATCAAGCCGTTACCGCGCGACCGCAACACGCCAGCCGCCAAGCAACCCTCGCGCCCGCCTGTCACCCTGCCGGCGAAAAACGCCACCACCACCAGTTCGCCGCCGCCGCGCACACCGCCGCCGACTAGCACGTTCACGCCCGCGCCGCCCACGCGCACGCTCACCGTCACGCCGTTTCCCATCGATCAAATGACGGACGTGAACAATCTCAACAAGCTGGGCAAGGATGCGCTGAGCGCGCAGAATCATTCCGCCGCGATCACTTATTTTGCGCGCGCGCTCCAAGTGGACGCGACGAACGCCCAAGCGCAACTGGGTTTAGGGATGGCGTATTTTTACCTCAACAATTTCAACGCCGCCTTTAGCCCACTCCGCACCGCGTTGCAGTTGAACCCGGCGCTGAACGAAGCGCACGCGTACCTGGGATTCGTGTACGACTATCGCGCGGATTACGTGCGCGCGCGCGCCGAGTACGAAGAATTTTTGCGCGTCGCCGCGCGCGAACACGCGCTCCGCGCCGAAATCGCCGACCGCCTAAAAAAGTTGAGCGGCACCGCGCCCTACCCCACGCTCACGCCGCAAATGACCGCGACGCCCAGTCTCAATGCGCCGACCAAATAAGGGCGCAATTCTTTTCGCGCTTGCCAATCCGCCGGCTCGCCGGTAGAATAATTCCGCTGAAATTCAAACGAGGGAGGACGAAGATGTCTGAACAATTGGATCGCAATCTCGCGCTCGATCTCGTGCGCGTCACCGAAGGCGCGGCGCTCGCCGCCGCCCGCTGGATGGGACGCGGCGACAAGAACAATGCCGACGCCGCGGCTGTCAACGCCATGCGCCTGCTACTGGGGCAAATCAACATTGATGGCATGGTCGTCATCGGCGAGGGCGAAAAGGACGAAGCGCCGATGCTATTCAACGGCGAACGCATCGGACGCGGCGTGCAAGACACGGACGAATGTAAGCCCGCGCAACTCGTAGACATTGCGGTTGATCCCGTGGATGGCACGCGCCTGCTCTCGCTTGGCTTGCCGAACGCGCTGGCGGTGATCGCCATCGCCGACCGCGGCGCGATGTTTTCGCCGGGGCACGTGGTGTACATGGACAAGCTCGCCGTGGGTCCCGCCGGGCGCGGCGTGATCCACATCGAAGCGTCCGTCGCCGATAACCTCCACGCACTCGCCCGCGCCAAAGGCACGGACGATGTCGGCGATCTCACCGCCGTCATCCTGGATCGCCCGCGCAACCAAAAATTTGTGGACGCCGTGCGCGCGTGCGGCGCGCGCTTGAAACTCGTCAGCGACGGCGATGTCGCGGCGGCGATTTCGACCGCGCTCGACGGAACCGGCGTAGACATTTTGTTCGGCATCGGCGGATCGCCGGAGGGCGTCATCGCCGCCGCCGCGCTCAAGTGTTTGGGCGGCGATATGCAAGCCAAGTTGTGGCCCCGCGATGATCGAGAGCGCGAGTACGCCCAGCAAGACGGACACGACATCAATCAAGTTTTGACTCTGGACGATCTCGTGCGCGGCGAAAATGTCTTTTTCTCCGCCACCGGCATCACCGATGGCGAAATGCTCAGAGGCGTGCATTATTCCAACGCGGGCGCAACCTCCGAATCGCTCGTGATGCGCGCGCGGTCGGGCACGGTACGGCGCATCGCCTCCACGCATCGGCTGGAAAAATTGATGCGCTATTCGCAGATCGAGTTTGGCGCGTGAGTGTGACGCGAATATTGTTTGCCAAACCTCAAGACTTGAAGCAGTGAACTGCGCGGTTCACTGCTTTTTATGCGCAGGGCTTCTCACAAGTCGCTTGCCAAGCCACTTGTCATTGCGAGAAGCGGTTTTTGCGACGAGAAATCTTGTTTTCAGTGTCGGAGATTTCTCGCTTTGCTCGAAATGACAAGGACACTCGGACTTTTGAGAAGCCGTGTTTTTATGCGCGGCGGATACTACGCAATCCGGCAAAAGCGGAGTATAATAGGCGCAGTCATTCACGGCGCGGCGCGGCAATTGCGACAACGCGCAAGGTCGGCGAATCATTTACGCATGAGAAACGGCATGGTTTTTAATCCCAAACAAAATCAAATTCGTTCGGTATTATTTGTGTGGGCAAGTATCACGGTCGCATATTTTTTCCTAACCTGGTTTCTTGCCCAAAGCATCGCTCACAACACCCCGGAGCGCGTTCTAGTCGCGCTCGTTACCACTACCACATACGCCACCTTGGCGGTTACCCTGGGCCGTCGTATTCTACAGCAAGCCGAAACGACCTACGCCCAACTCGAAGCCAGTCTCGCCAAAGAATCGGAAAGCGAAGAGCGGTTCCGCCGCCTGGCGGAGGCGACGCTCGAAGGCATCGTCATTCACGATCAGGGCAAAATCCTCGAAGCGAACCGCACGTTCGCGGACTTGTACGGTTATTCGCCCGACACGCTAGTCGGCAAGTCATTTTTCGATCTCGTCGCGCCCCAAGCTCCCGCGCACCGCGCGGAACAACCCTACGAAGTGACTGCCACGCGGCAAGATGGCACACTCTTGTTTCTGGAAATTGTCGAGCGCCCCTTTGTGCATCACGGCATCACCGCACATGTCGCCTCCGTGCGCGACATTACGGCGCGCAAACGCACCGAGCAAGAACTCGAACGGCGCGTACAAGAACTCGATGCACTCGTCGCCGAAATCGAACGCGCGCAGACCAAAGCGCGCGCCACGCTCGACGCCGCCTCGGATATGATGGTGCTGATCTCGCCGGCGCAAACCATCCTCGCCGTCAACCAAAGTTTCTGCGATCACTTTTTCGGCGGCAACCCACGCGAGATCGTCGGCCGCCGGATTCAGGATTACGCCGCCGAAATCGAACGGCTCTTTGCCGATCCCGCTTTGTTGCAAGCGATGATCAGCGACACCGTCGCCGACCATGAAAAACATTTCGCGCACATCGTCACCCAGCGCGCGCCGCACAGACGTGAACATCAACTCGCCGCCACGCCGGTGCATACCCGCACCGGCGAATACCTGGGACGGCTCTACGTGTTCCACGATGTCACACGCGAGCGCGAAGTGGATCGGATGAAAACCGAATTTGTCTCGCTCGTGTCGCACGAACTCCGCACGCCGCTCACCTCGATCAAAGGGTACGTGGACTTGTTGCAAACCGGCGAAGTCGGCGAACTCACCGACGAACAGCGCGAATTTCTCGACATTGTAAAAACGAACGCGGATCGCCTCGTCGAACTGATCAACGACCTGCTCGACATTTCGCGCATCGAAGCCGGGCGCGTCGAACTGAAACGCAAACCGCTCAACCTGAGCAAGATCATCCACCAAGTGGCAACCACGCTCAAACCGCAAATCACCGCCAAGCAACAAACGCTGGCGTTGCAGATCGCCGACGCGTTGCCGCCCGTGTTGGGCGACTCGGATCGCTTGACGCAAATCGTCATGAATTTCATGTCCAACGCATACAAATACACGCCGGTGCAGGGCCGCATCACCATTGCCGCATACCCCCAAGCCGCTCACGTCCGCGTGGACGTGCACGACACAGGCATCGGTCTCACCGAAGAAGACCAAGCGCAACTGTTCACCAAATTTTTCCGCGCGAAAAATCGCGCGACGCAAGAGGTGGGCGGCACCGGCTTGGGGCTGGCACTCACGCGTTCGCTGGTTGAGATGCACGGCGGACGGGTCACGGTTGCCTCCGCACCGCACCAGGGTTCGACCTTTAGTTTTACGATTCCTATCGCTGAGCAAGCCGTGTCTATCGAAACCGCGCCGCCCCACATTGTGCCAGGCAAACGGATTATGGTCGTAGACGACGAGCCGGACATTGCCAAACTGATCAAGCGGTATCTCGAACGCGCCGGCTATACCGTCGTCATCGCACCCGATGGCCGCACCGCGTTGCAATTCGCACAACGCGAACACCCCGATCTGATCACGCTCGACGTGATGTTGCCGGACACGGACGGCTTTACCGTACTCGAATGGCTCAAGACGAATCCGAGCACGCACAAAATTCCGGTGATAATGCTTTCGATTCTAGCGGACGAGGAACAAGGCAAGTTGCTCGGCGCGGTGGATTACCTCACCAAACCGGTGAACGAGCGCCTCTTGCTCGATCACGTCGCGCGGATTCTGGCGAACGACAAAACGCATCGCGTCCTCGTGGCGGAAGACGACGACGACAACCGTCGGCTCATCACGAATCTGCTCACCCGCGCCGGATACCAAGTGCTCCAAGCCACCAACGGCGCGGACGCCGTGCAACTCGCGCAGGAACAACAACCGGGGCTCGTGCTCTTGGATATTCGTATGCCGGAAATGGACGGCATTACCGCGCTCCAAACCTTGCGCGCCGATAGCGCCACCCGCGACTTGCCGGTGATTATGATGACCGGCTACCCCGGCGCGCTCGAAGAAAACCGGTCGGCGATGCTCAACCTGGGTGCGCCAGCGATTTTGAGCAAGCCCTTTACCGCCGAGCAACTCGCGCGCGCCATCGCCCAAGCCCTGACGGGAGGAAGTAAATCGCCATGAGTATTCGCATTCTCGTCGCCGATGACGATCCGTTCATCCGCCGCTTGGTCGTGTTCACGCTGAAAAAACGCGGCTATGAAATTTTGGAAGCCAGCGACGGTCGGATCGCGCTCGAAACGGCGCGCCGCGAAAAACCCGATCTCGCCGTGCTCGACGTGTTGATGCCGGAGCTGACCGGCTTGGAAGTGACCCAAGCCCTGGGGAGCGATCCGCAAACCTGCCACATGCCCATCCTGATTCTCTCCGCCAGCGCGCAACAATCCGAGATCGAAGCCGGCTTGGCGAGCGGCGCAACCTCGTACCTTGTCAAGCCCTTTGAACCCAAAGCCCTGGGCGAACGCGTCGCCGCTATTCTCGCCGAAAAAGGAATCGTCAAATGAAATGGCTCACTCGTTCTCACGTGCACGTAGACCGCGTCGCGTGTCCCTGGCTCATTACGCGCTTTATAGATAACGAAGCGGAATTTCTGTTCGCCCCCCAAAACCGGATCGCGGCGGTTGCCGCCGAGACCGGCGCGATTCCGTTCGACGCGCCCGGCGTGGAACTAGGACACCACGCCGGCAAGTGTTCCTTTGAAGCCCTCCTCGCCAAATACGAACTGACGGATGCGGCGTTGTTGCGCCTGGCAAAGATTATTCACGCCGCCGACGTTGCCGCCGACCTGGATACCGATCCGCTTGCGCGCGGTGTGGAAGCCATCGCCGCTGGTTTTTCGTTGCGCTTTCCCAACGACGAAGAAAACCTTTTGCAACAATTTCCGGTCTATGACGCGCTGTATGCGTGGTGTCGCTTGCAAGTTGCGAAAGGATAGAACGCGGCGCCGCGTTGCTCCCGGCTTATGTTCCGCTCTTTTATTCATCCGCTCACGCGCAACGGCGCGATCCTGTTTACGACACGGATCGTGCGCCTGTTTGCGTATGGTTTCTTGTCCGTCGTCCTCGCGCTGTACCTCACGCAAGTTGGCTTGACGCAAACCGAGATCGGCGCGCTATTGACGCTCACAATCCTGGGCGACGCCGGAATTTCGTTGGGGATCACCCTCGCGGCGGATCGGCTGGGCCGTCGGCGCATGTTATTGCTCGGCGCGGCATTGATGAGATTTGCCGGCATCGTTTTTGCCCTGACCGGCAACTTGGTCTGGCTAACGCTTGCCGCGATCATCGGCGTTCTCAGCCCCAGCGGCGGCGAGATCGGCCCGTTCCTTTCGATTGAACAAGCCGCGCTCGC
>CAIKBD010000524.1 GCA_903825565.1 uncultured Anaerolineales bacterium
AAGAATAACTTCCCGGATGTCACCCTGAGCGAAGCGAAGGGTCTCGCGCGTAGCGATCCGAGATTCTTCGCTTTGCTCAGAATGACAACTTGGGTGACGCGACAGTGGTATGCGGGAAGTTATTTTTTTACGAACCCTAACTTGACCACGCCAGCAAATCTACCGAAAGAATAGTGCCCAAGTTTTGGGGCTATATTCATCTTGGATCTGTCCGCCGAGTCGAAGTGGGAAAGCGCTTTCCCCATTTCCTTGACCTGTCTCCTTTGCGGCGACAGGTTTTTCGTTCACTTTGAAATCAAAATTGTCATTCGCTTAGGGTTCGTAAAAAAATAACTTACCGCATCGCATCGGCGCGTCACCAAGTTGTCATTCTGAACAAAGTGAAGAATCTCCTGTTCGTCGCACGAGACCCTTCGCTTTGCTCAGGGTGACGGTCGGGAAGTTATTCTTTTACCGACCCTTAACACGTACTCTTTTTGGCGCGACTGGCAAATGCCTATTTGCCGCAAGATGAATTGTGATCAATCGCTTGGCTGAGGAGAAGTGATATGTCTGCAAAAATTCTAATCGTGGACGATGAACCCAGCGCGCGCCTGACGTTCAAAAATTTGCTTTTGCCCGAAGGGTATCACTTGCAATTCGCCACCGACGGAGCGGAGGGACTGGCTCAGGCGCAGGCGTGGCAACCGGATGTGATCCTTTGCGATGTCATGATACCGGCGATGGACGGGTTCGAACTCTGCCGCCAAATCCGTGCCGATGTGAACTTGGGGCTAGTGCCGTTTATCTTGGTTACGGCGCGGAATGACCGGCAGACAAAATTGCGCGGCTTGCAAGTGGGCGCGGATGATTTTCTCTCCAAGCCCGTTGACCCGTTCGAGTTACGCGTGCGCTTGCACACACTCACGAACTTGGATCGCTTTCACAAACTCTACGACGAGCGTCGCAAATTGGAGCAAACGCACGAGGCGCTGGATGCAAGTGAGGAGTGCTTTCGCACCTTTATGGAAAAATCGGTGGACGGCTATATGCTGACCGATGAACAGGGGCTGATCATCGAGTGGAATCCGGCTCTAGTGCAAATCACTGGCTTGGCACGCGAACAGGCGCTGGGCAAAGCCATTTGGGACCTCCAAGCCGAATTGGCTGTCCCGGAAAAACAATCATTGCGGGAACAGACCAAGCGAATCCTCCAGGAAATGTTGCAGAGCGGACAACATCCGATCCTGGGGCATACCGGCGATGTCGAGGTTCTGAACTATCGCGGAGAGAGAAGATTTACTCAGCAGACGCCCTTTCCCATTCCGACCGTATGCGGGTATCGTATCGGCGCTGTGATTCGAGACGTCACCGAGCACAAACTGGCGGAAAAGAAAATGCGCGAGAGCAATGAAACTGCTCAGGCAATCTTCAACGCGGTGACCGAATCGGTTTTCCTGATGGAAATTGGTGGCAAGGTCATTACCGCGAACGAGATCGCCGCCCAGCGGTTGGGAAAGAGCGTGGCAGATTTGATCGGCGCCAATATCTATGATTTCATCCCAGCCGATGTTGGCGCGCAGAGAAAGACGCAGATCAACAAGGTCATTTCCGGTGGAACCCCCACCATCTTTGAGGATGAACGCTTTGGCGTTTGGCTGGAAAACAGCATCTATCCAATTTTCGATAGTGATGGGGAGATTCGCCGGGTGGCAATCTATGGGCGCGATATTACCGAACGCAAGTTGACTGAAGAGGCGTTGCACAAGAGTCGGGCGTTGCTCGCGGAAGCCCAGCGCATTGGACATATCGGTCACATGGAGTGGAATGGTATAGATCAAACCCTGATCTGCTCAGACGAATTGTACGATATTTTCGGTCTGCCGCGCGGTTCGTTCTTGTCCCAAGCCGTCATCAGCGGTATGATGTCGGCTAACGAACGTGAACGAATCCAACAAATGGACCTCCGGGCGATTCAACAACGCGGCGATATGAGTTATGAGTACAAGATTCAAAAGCCGGATGGCGACGAACGCTGGTTGCACCAAATTGGCAACGTAACCTATGACGAAAACGGCGCACCCATTCGTATGATGGCGATTATTCAGGATGTGACCGAGCGCAAACATGCAGACCTGACGCTACGTGAAAGCGAGGCGCGTTTTCGCTCCTTGTTCGAGTCTAGCAACGCCATCATGTTGTTGATCGCACCGGATTCCGGCAAGATTGTGAATGCGAACAATGCCGCCGCTCAGTTCTATGGATATTCGCGCGAACAGTTAGAAACCCTGAACATTGCCGATGTCAATAAACTGCCTCCAGCCCAAGTCCTGGAAGAATGCCAACGTGCCAAGCGGGAGGAGCGCAATTACTTTATCTTTCCGCATTGTTTGGCAAGTGGAGAGATACGGACGGTCGAGGTGCGTTCACATCCCATTCTGAGCGACAATCGAATTCTGCTCTTTTCCATCATCTATGATATTACCGAGAGCGTGCAGAATCAGCGAAAATTGCACGAAAGCCAGTTTCGGATGGAAATGGCGCTCAAGGGCGCGAATGTGGCGACCTGGGACTGGAACGTCCAAACCGGCGAGACGGTATTTAATGACCGCTGGGCGGAAATTGTCGGCTACCGTTTGAGCGAACTTGCGCCGGTGAGCATCCAGACCTGGCGCCAGTTGTGTCACCCGGACGATTTCGAACGTTCGAATGAATTGCTTGCCAAGCACTTTGCCGGGGAGATGGGATATTACGAGTGTGAAACGCGCATGAAGCACAAAAATGGTTCATGGGTTTGGGTCATTGACCGTGGCAAGGTAATGGAGTGGGACGCGCAAGGTAAACCCGTGCGCATGTTTGGCACGCACCTCGATATTACCGAAAGCAAAAAGGCAGAGCAGGCGTTGCGCTCTTCCGAGGAAAAATATCGCGGGCTGATGGAAAGTCTCAACAGCGTGGTTGCTACCGTAGATTACCAAGGACGATTCCTGTACGTAAACGATATGGGCGCAGGAAGATTAGGCGGAACACCACAAACTTTGATCGGCAAGAACATGAAAGATGTTTTCCCAGAGCCGCTTGCTTCGTCTCAACTTGCCGGCATCCAGAGAATCTTTCGGGAAGATCGGGTCGCCGTCTTTGAAGGTCAAAGCATGGCGGGGAATGCTCTCCGGTGGTACCGCTTTTCATTCCAGCCATTGCACGACGAAACCGGTCAGGTGGTTCAGGTTTTGATCAATGCGACTGACATCCATGACCTCAAAACTGCCCAGCAGGAATTGCTGGAACTGAACCAGACGCTGGAACAGCGCGTTCAGGAACGGACCGCCCAAGTGCAGGATTTGTACGACAATGCGCCAGGGGGATACCATTCGTTGGATGCCGACGGCAAGATCATTCAGATCAACCAGACCGAGTTGGACTGGCTGGGTTATCCGCACGATCACGTGGTGGGTCATTCGATCAAAGACTTTCTTACCTCATCCAGTTGCGAATTGTTCCAGGAAATATTTCCAGAGTTCAAGCAACGCGGTTGGCTCAGAGACTTGGCGCTAGAGTTCATTCGCAGGGATGGTAGCATCTTGTCCGTTCTCGTCAACGGCACTGCCATTTACGATGAACAGGGCAATTATGTTTCGAGTCGTTCGACCATTTTCGATAACACAGAGCGCAAAAAAGTTGAAGCCGAACTGCGCTCAAGCCGACAGTTGTTGCAAGACATTGTCAGCAACGTGCCTAGCTTGGTCTACATTTTGGATTGCGACGGGAAATTTGTGTTGGTGAACGATGAGTTGGAAAGGGTACTTGGAGTTTCGAGTGAGCGATTGATTGGTCAGACGCGCCAGTTCGTTTTGCCGGAATCTACCGCGCGGCAACATCGCGACAACGATCTGCAAGTCATTCAGACGGGGCAAAGCCAGTCGTTTGAAGAGTCAGCCGCTGAACCGGATGGCACTCATTATTACCTGACCACCAAATTTCCTTTGTACGATGCTCAGCACAATGTCAATGCTGTCTGCGGCATCTCGACGGATATTACCCAGCGCAAGCGTGTCGAAGAGACTGTGCGCCAAGCCAACCTGGAATTGGAGCGCGCGATGCGTGTCAAGGATGAATTCCTTGCCAGCATGAGCCACGAACTCCGGACGCCGCTCAACGCAATTTTGGGGTTATCGCAGAGTTTGCTGGAACAACTCGTCGGTCCGCTCAACGAGCGCCAGCTTGCCAGTCTCCAGATCGTCGAAGCGAGCGGCAGGCATTTGCTCGCGCTCATCAACGACATTCTCGATTTATCCAAGATCGAAGCCGGGCAAATCACCCTAGACCTGTTGGATATTCCGGTTGAATCGGTATGTACGGCGAGTCTTCTTTTTATCAAGGAAGCCGCGCGCCAGAAACACATCAAGATCAGCCGTTCGATGGACTGGGGGGTGGAATGGGTCAAGGCGGATGAACGTCGGCTCAAACAAATGTTGGTCAACCTCTTGAGCAATGCCGTCAAGTTCACTCCTGAAGGCGGGCAGATCGAACTCCAAGTGACGGGCGATTCGAAAGAGCATACGATCAGTTTCAGCGTGCGCGACACGGGCATTGGCATTGCGCCGGAAAACATCGTGCGGCTATTCAAACCCTTTGTCCAATTGGACAGCGGCTTGAATCGCCAATTTGAAGGCACTGGTTTGGGGTTGTCGCTCGTCGCGCGTATGGCGAAATTACATGGCGGTAGTGTCTCGGTTGAAAGCGAATTGGGCAAGGGTAGCCGTTTTACCATTACCTTGCCCTGGGACAGCCCGACTGTGGCAACGGCGGATATGCCGAACAAACCGGCGGTAGCCGCGCCGGAAATCGTCGCGGCGAATAGCGTGGCTCCGCTGATTCTGATCGCGGAAGATAATGAAGCCAACAGTGTTACCCTGTCCACGTACCTCCAAGCCAAAGGATACCGCATTGCCCTGGCGCGGGATGGCAACCAAGTGCTGGAATGCGCGCGCCGTGAGCGCCCTGCGTTGATCCTGATGGATTTGCAAATGCCAATTGTAGATGGTTTGGAAGCGACGCGCCGCTTGCGTCGCGAGGACGATCCACAGATTGCCAACATTCCTGTGATCGCGCTCACGGCGTTGGCAATGCCGACAGATCGCCAACGTTCGTTGGAGGCGGGCGCGAATGATTACATGAGCAAGCCGGTTGAATTAAACCAATTGAGTCAAATCATCAAGCATTTGATTCGGGAATAATGACATGCCCGCCAAGATTTTGATCGTAGATGACGAACCCTCCGCGCGGATGATTCTCCAAGCCCTGCTCTTTTCAGAAGGGTATACCTTGCAATTCGCAACCAACGGCGTGGAAGGATTGGAGCAGGCGCACGCATGGCAACCGGATGTGATCCTTTCCGATGTGATGATGCCGGCGATGGACGGATTCGAGTTCTGCCGGCACATTCGCGCCGATGCGAGACTGAGCCAAGTGCCGATCATTCTGGTCACGGCGCTGGATGATCGCCAAGCCAAATTGGATGGATTGCAAGCCGGCGCGGATGATTTTCTATCCAAGCCGATTGACCCGCTAGAATTGCGCATGCGCCTCCGCACGCTCACCCAACTCGACCGTTTTCGCAAACTCAACGAAGAGCGCGCCCAGCTGGAACAAACCCACCGCGAATTGTTGCAGACGTACGCGGCGCTCCATGCCAGCGAGGAACAGTATCATCTCCTTTTCCAAACGATGGTGCAGGG
>CAIKBD010000525.1 GCA_903825565.1 uncultured Anaerolineales bacterium
AAGAATAACTTCCCGGATGTCACCCTGAGCGAAGCGAAGGGTCTCGCGCGTAGCGATCCGAGATTCTTCGCTTTGCTCAGAATGACAACTTGGGTGACGCGACAGTGGTATGCGGGAAGTTATTTTTTTACGAACCCTAACGGAACACATCGTGATCCACTTGTCCTCTCGACTCTGGTTTCACCTTCAATCGGAACGCGACGTCCTGGCACGCACGCGTTCGCTGTTGCGCGTGTAAAGAATTGAAAAGGCAGATCGGATCACCGATCTGCCTTTTTTCTATGCTTCGGAAAGGAACCATGACCACCCATCTCGATTTGCTCATTCAAAACGGCACGCTCATTGACGGCACCGGCGCACCGATGCGTCACGCCGATCTCGGTATCGTCGGCGAACGCATCGTCGCGCTGGGCGATCTCGCCGGCGCGCAAGCCGCGCGCACGCTCGACGCGACCGGGCGCTATGTTGCGCCCGGCTTTATTGACATTCACACGCACACGGACGAGACGATTTTTATCAACCCGAAAATGGAAAGCAAGATTCAGCAAGGCGTCACGCTCGAAGTAAGCGGCAATTGCGGGTCGTCCGTCGCGCCGCTGTTGGGCGCGGCGCGCGAAAACCTCGACAACATTTTTGAAGCGCGCCACAACATCGAACTGACCTGGACAACCGTCGGCGAATATTTGGAGCGCGTCGAGCAGACCGGCATCGCCACCAATTATCTGGTGCTGGTTGGGCAAGGCACTTTGCGCGCCAGTGTGATGGGCTTTGCGATGCGCCCGCCGGCGGACGCCGAACTCACGACCATGCAACAACTGCTCGCGGAAAGCATCGCGCAAGGCGCGTGGGGAATTTCCACCGGCTTGATCTATCCGCCCTCGGCGTATGCGTCAATGGACGAGCTTGTCGCGCTGTGCCAAATCGCCGCGGCGCACGGCGGCGTGTACACCAGTCACATTCGCAACGAAGGGGATCGCTTGCTCGAAGCCGTGACGGAAGCGTTGGCGATCGGCGAACGCGCCGGAATTCGCGTGCAACTGTCGCATCACAAAGCGGCGGGCAAGCGCAACTGGGGCAAGGTGCACGAGAGTTTGGCGCTGATCGAGCAAGCCCGCGCGCGGGGGCTTGTGGCGTGCGCGGATCAATATCCGTACGTCGCCTCGTCCACCGGCTTGGGCACGGTCATTCCAAACTGGGCGCACGAGGGCGGGCGCGATCAACTCGTCGCGCGTTTACGCGATCCGGAAACGCGGGCGCGCATCGGCGCGGAGGTGCGCGACGCGCGCCCGGGCTGGGAAAATCCGGCGGTGGATTCCGGTTGGCACAATATTTTGATCGTCGGGCTGGAAAGCGAACGCGCTCTGCAAGGCAAATCGGTGTGGGAGATCGCGGAACGGCGCGGGAGCGATCCGGTCGAAACCTCGTTCGATCTGCTGATCGAAAATCAGGGCGGGGTGCAGGTTGTCATTTTCAGCATGAGCGAGGACGACGTGCAAACCGTAATGCGTGTGCCCTGGGTTTCGGTCGGCTCCGATTCAACGGCGCGCGCGCCCGCCGGTCCGCTCGCCGCAGTGCAATGTCATCCGCGCGCGTATGGCACCTTTCCGCGCGTGCTCGGCAAGTACGTGCGCGAGGAAAAAATCTTGACCTGGGAACAAGCCATCGCCAAGATGACGGCGCGCCCGGCGCAAATGCTGGGGGTGCCACAGCGCGGCGAAATTCGCGCGGGCTATTTCGCCGATCTCGTCGTGTTCGATCCGGCAACGATTGCGGACACGGCAACCTTCACTGCGCCGCACCAATTTCCGGTCGGCATGGATTACGTAATCGTGAATGGTACGCTCGCCGTGGATCACGGCACGCAAACAGAAGCGCGTGCCGGCCGCGTGTTGCGAAAGCAGTAAGACAAATTCCCAATTTGTCCTACGCATAAAATTTTTCTCAGAGGAGGAGAAACCATGTCCCGTTTGTTTCGTTTCCTATTGCTGGCAGTGATCGCGCTGGGCGTACTCGTTGCGTGCGCCACGCCCACGCCAGAACCCGCACCCACAAAAGCGCCCGCGCCGACCACTGCGCCGGCGCAACCGACCAAAGCGCCGGAACCCACCAAAGCCGCCGCCGAGCCGACCAAAGCGCCCGCGCCGACGACTGCGCCCGCCGCAACCAAAGCCCCCGAACCGACCAAAGCCCCCGCGCCCACCGTTGCGCCGACGGTCGCATCCAAAGTGGGCGGCACGCTGACTTTGCCGGCAAACGATCCCGACACGCTCGATCCGCATCAAACGTCGAATCCCAGTTCGTACGATGTCTTTGCGCTGATCTATGAAACGCTCGTCACCGAAGCGCCGGACGGATCGTACGTGGGCTTGCTCGCCGATTCGTGGAAAATCAGCGACGACAACAAGACGATCACGTTCGCACTCCGCAAGGACGTGAAATTCACCGACGGTTCGGCGTTCAACGCCGAGGCAGTCAAGTTCACGTTCGAACGCATTTTGCGCGTCGGCACCAAATCGCCGATCCAGTCTACGATCAAGAACATTGAAAAGATGGATACGCCGGACGCGAACACGTTTGTGATGACGATGAAGGATCCGTATGCGCCGATCTTTCATGATCTCGCCAACGCGTATGCCGGCATTCTTTCGCCGTCCGCCGTCAAAGCCGCAAACGACGACATCGGGCGCAAGCCCATCGGCACGGGTCCGTACATTTTGAAATCGTGGCAGACCGGGCAGTTGATCGTGCTGGAACGCAACGCCAATTATGTCAGCTCGCTCAAGTTCTTTGACAACAAGGGCGCGCCGTACATCGCCGAACGCCGGTTCAAGATCATTCCCGAATACGCAACCCAAGTTGCGTCGCTCGAAGCCGGCGAAATTGATTACCTCGCGCTCCAGGCGCAGGACGTTGCCAAATACGGCAAGGATGCGCGTTTTAAAATCTTTGACAGTTTCACGACCGGTTTGACGTACCTGGGTTTCGACACAAAAAAAGCGCCGTTCGATAATCCCAAAGTGCGGCAAGCGTTGGCGTATGCCGTGAACAAGGATGAGATCGTGCAAGTTGTGTTCGACGGCGCGCTCGCCAAAGTCGCGTGCTGCGCGATTGCGCCGAGTATTCAGGGGTACGATGCCAAGTTGAGCCAGTACGAACTCAAGTACGATCCGGCGAAATCGAAACAACTGCTCGATGACCTGGGCTACAAGGTCAGCGGCAAGTATCGCACCGCGCCGGACGGCAAGCCGTTCCAACCGGCAATCTACACGACGACGAGCAACACGCACGGCAAAATCGCGACGTTGTTGCAAGCGCAATTCCAAGCCGTCGGCGTGGATATGCAGGTCAAGCAAATGGAATCCGGCGCGCTCCTCGCGCTCACACCGAAAGCGGAACACGATCTGTACTTGAACGGCTATTCGTGGAACGAGCCGGATATGTTCAGTCTGTTCCTCTCGTGCGACCGGCTTTCCGGTTCCAACCGCGTGCTGTACTGCAACCAGGACTTGGAAAAGCTGATCGTCGCCGGACGCACGACGCTCGATCAAACCAAGCGGATGCAAATCTACGCGGATGCGCAGAAATTGGTGAGCCAGGAAGCGCCCTGGCAACCGCTGTACATGAACGTCAACAAGGTGGCAGTCAGCGCCAAACTGCAAGGTGTCAAGCAGGATCGCACCGGCGGTTTGCTGTTGCACGATGCGTATTTCGTCAAATAGTTAGTTAGTTGGATAGTTGGATAGTTGCACGTAACTATCCAACTATCCAACTACAAAACTACGAAACTCAATGACTCGTTACATCATCCAACGATTGCTTCTCGCAATCCCAGTTTTGCTCGGCGTGTCGTTCCTCGTGTTCTTGATGGTGCAACTTGTGCCGGGCGATCCGGCGCTCGTACTCGCCGGCGATACCGCGTCGAAAGAAACGGTCGAAGCGTTGCGAAAAGAAATGGGACTCGATCAGCCGTTGCCGATGCAGTACCTGATCTTTCTCGACCGGCTGGCGCACGGCTCGCTCGGCAAATCCACGCGCACGCACCGTGAAGTCCTCATCGAAATTGCGGATCGGTTTCCGTACACACTCCTGCTCACGATTTCCGCCGTTCTTGTTTCGACGTTGGTCGGCGTGGCATTGGGCATTTTTGCCGCGATCCATCACGGACGCGCCGGCGATTTCGTCACGATGGGCATTGCCATTGTCGGCTTGTCCGTGCCCTCGTTCTGGCTCGCGCTGTTGATGATCATGCTGTTCGCGCTCAACCTTCACTGGTTGCCGGTGACGGGCGCAGCATCGTGGCAACATTTGATCATGCCGACCGTCACGCTCAGTCTGCACTCGGCGTCGGTCAAGGCGCGGCTCACGCGCGCGAGTATGCTCGAAGTGTTGGGGCACGATTACATTCGCACCGCGCGCGCCAAAGGTCTGCAC
>CAIKBD010000526.1 GCA_903825565.1 uncultured Anaerolineales bacterium
CGCTGGCTCAGATCGCCGCCCGCGATGCGTCGGCACACGGCAATCATTACTTGCAACGGACGGAGCGCGGTTTGCGTCAGCCACAGCCCGCCCAGGGTTGCCACGAGCAATGCCGCGCTCACCCCGCCGATAATCAAGGTGCGTTGCCGGCCCAGGACATCTTCCACTGGACCCAGCGGGATGGACATTTGGATCACGCCGGCGATAGTTGTGTTGGTGCGCGGGTACGGCACGGGGATCAACACGGTGAGCAAATCCAAGCCGGTAACGTTGGCGGTGAACGTGATCGTTTCGCCGGTGAACGCGCGCGCGAGCAAACCTGGGTCGGGCGTGGGTTGGACGCGCGGCTCGGTCGTCTCGCGGTCGTCGCTCCAGCGCGTCCCCGCACGCTCGATCACGACGGCGGTCGTATCTTGCCAGGTCAGATCGCGCGCGAGGTTGCGGGCGATCACCTCGAACGGCGGCGGGGTGAAGGTGCGCGTCGGCGTGATCGGCGTGCGCGCGTCCAGCCCCGATGGATTCGGCGCGGGCGGCGGCGGCTCACCCGGCGTGATGCGATTGAGCGCGGAGTTGGCAATCGCTTCCAATCGGAACGCTGTCGTGCGGATCAAGAAATTGCGCGTGTCAAAATACAAAAGCGATCCGAACACGCCGAGCAAGAGGATGAGCAAGCCCACATACAACAGCGTGAGCCGGTAGCCGAGCGGCAAATTGTTCCACCGAGTTTGCACGTCAATCCTCCCGCCACACATAGCCGACCCCGTGCACTGTGCGGAGCAAGCGCGGCGGGCGGTCGCCGAGTTTGTCGCGCAGGTGTCCGATGTGCACATCCACCAAGTTGGTGTCGCCGGCAAAATCGTATCCCCACACGCGATCCAAAATCACTTCGCGGCGAAAAACTTGGCGCGGGTGTCCTATAAAAAATTCGAGCAGTTCAAATTCCTTCGCGGTCAATGTGATCGGCTCGCCCGCGCGTTCGACGGTGTGCGCTTCGCGATCGAGCGCGATATCCGCCGAACGCAACACGCTTTGCGCCAGCACGACGCCGCGCCGCCGCAAGAGCGCGCGCAACCGCGCGAGCAACTCGGCGAAACTGAACGGCTTGGTGAGATAGTCGTCTGCGCCGAGGTCTAGCCCGGCGACGCGGTCGGGCACTTCGTCGCGTGCGGTCAGCATCAAGATCGGCACGTTGCTTTGCGCGCGCACGCGCTTGCAAATTTCAAAGCCATCCATACCCGGCAACATCACGTCGAGAATGATCAGATCGAACGACTCTTGCCGCACGCGTTCCAACGCGAGGCGGCCGTCCATCGCCGTTTCGACGTGATAGCCCTCGTATCCCAGCCCGACGCGCAAAAATTCGACAATGTTCGGCTCGTCGTCCACCGCCAAAATGCGAATCGGGGAATTGTTTTTTTCATCCGACCTTGCTTCCGCCATTCTGCCTGCTCCATTCGTTGAGTTGCAACGTTATTGAATGTACACGACCTCGGCGGCGATGCGTTCGCCGGTTTTGACGCCCCACACCATCACGCGGTTGCCGATTTTAATGTCCGCCATTGTCGCGTTCTGAACCTGAATTGCGGTTTGTCCGCCGGGCATACCGGGGTTGCCGCTCGCCGCGTTCTTGTAATACTTGGTGTCCGCCGTAACCGTAACCTGGGTCTCGGCGCTCGCGTTTGCGCCGCCCGGCGGCCCGCCAAACCCGCGCCCCAGAGTAATCGTCGTGTCTTGAATTTTTTGCACCGTGCCATTTCCGGCGGCGGGGTCTTTGGGCAGTTGCGATGGCAACGCCATGCCGCCCGCCGGCCGCGCCGCGCGCCGGTTCTGCTCGCCCAACATTCGCCCGCCGACGAACGCCGCGCCCATCAACAACAGTTGCAGAAAAATCAAACCGCCGATCAAGACGGATCGTTTCATAAGTGATCTCCCAGCGCCGACTTATTCGTACCGCAACGCTTCCATCGGATCGAGGCGCGACGCGCGCATTGCCGGGTAAATGCCAAACACCGTGCCAACGATCAGCGCGACGCCGAACGCTTGCGGGATGCTCTGCCACGTCAACACCGCCGCCAAGTCCGAGCGGTAACGCGTTAAGAGCGGAATGATCAAAATGCCGACGGCGATCCCGATCAAGCCGCCGGTCAAACTGAGCGCAACCGCTTCGATCAAAAATTGTTGCACAATGTCCCAGCGTTGCGCGCCGACTGCCAAGCGCACGCCAATCTCGCGCGTGCGTTCCGTCACCGAGACGAGCATCACGTTCATAATGCCGATGCCGCCAACGGCGAGCGACACAATCGCCATCCCGACCAAAAGCAGCGCAAACGTTTGCGCCGATTCCGACTGCGCCTGCGTCACCGAACTGAGACTGAACACTTCCACATCGTCCTGGGCTTCGTCCGGTGTGTCGTGCGCCTGCCGAAAATATTTCTTGATCGCTTCAGTCGCCGCCGCGATTTGCTTTTCGTCGCGCACGCGGACGCGGACTGCCACCGAGCGATCTTTGCCGAACAGATCATTGAGCGCGGTGGCAATCGGCACGATCACTTGGTTGTTCGGATCGAGGCGCGGATCGGTCACGTCAATCGCTTTGATCACGCCGATCACTTCAAACCGCAAGCGGTTGATCCGCAGTTCCTGCCCCAGCGGGTCCTCGTCTGGGAATAATTGCTTGGCGACGGTCTGCCCGATAATCACGACGCGTGTCTTGTCCTCGACATCGTTCGCGCCAAAAAAATCGCCTTGCGCGACGTACCCCGGATTTTGCGTCGCGATCCAATCCGCCGCGA
The DNA here is from genome assembly GCA_903825565.1 of uncultured Anaerolineales bacterium. GTDB lineage: Bacteria > Chloroflexota > Anaerolineae > UBA4142 > UBA4142 > CAIKBD01. The sequence continues at coordinate 2,793 of CAIKBD010000526.1, forward strand.
CACCCAGGATCGTCGTGTCGTCCAAACTTTCGCGTCCGCGCACTACCGAGCCGGTGTTGCTCAAGCTCGCCTGCACCGCGACGATGAGCGGCAACTCTTTCAAGCCGGTGGCTTGCGCGTACGTGATCGGTTTGCTCAACACGCCTTGGTTGCCGCCGCCGAATTGGCGTCGCTGACTGATCGTCATCTCGTTCGATCCCAGCCCGCGAAACCGGCTTTGCACCGCTTGTTGCGCGCCGGTGCCCAACGCCACCATCACAATCACCGACGCGACGCCGATGATGATCCCCAGCGCGGTGAGGAATGAGCGGAGCTTGTTGTGCGCCAAACTTTCCAGCGCAGTTTGCATGCTGTCCCAAGGATGCATCGTTACTGCTCCAGCACGCCGTCGCGGATCAGCAAAATGCGGTTTGCGTGTTGCCGCGCGATCTCGGCGTCGTGCGTCACCATAATCACGGTGCGTCCCTCGCGGTGCAGTTCATCGAGCAACGCCATCACCGCCGCGCCGTTCGCGCTGTCGAGATTGCCGGTCGGTTCGTCCGCCAACAACAGCGGCGGATCGTTCATCAACGCGCGCGCAATCGCCACGCGTTGCGCTTCGCCGCCGGATAATTCCGGCGGCCGATGATCGAGCCGTTCGCCCAAGCCGACGCGTTCGAGCAAAGTCCGCGCGCGCACACGGCGATCCCGGCGCGCTTGCCGATTGTAGAGCGCGGGCAGCTCGACGTTGCGTAACGCGCTGAGACTGGGCAGTAGTTGGAACGATTGGAACACGAAACCGATGTAGCGATTGCGAACTTGCGCCAACTCGTGTTCGGAAAGTTGTGTGATCTCGCGCCCGGCAAGCCAATAGTGTCCGCCGGTGAGCCGCACCAAGCCGCCCAGCGTGTAGAGCAACGTAGATTTGCCGGAGCCGGACGGACCCATGATCGCCACAAATTCGCCGGGCTGGATGGTGAATGTGGCGCGGCGCAAGGCGAACGCTTGGGTCGCGCCTTTTTGGTACGCCTTGGCGAGTTCTTGGGCGTGAATGATCGGTTCGCTCATTGCGTTGCCACCACGAGATCGTTTTCCTGCAAGCCGGAAAGAATTTCCACCGTCAGGTCGCCCATCAAGCCGGTCTTGACGCTGCGCGAAACGACTTGCCCGCCTTGCAAAACCGAAAGCGTGATCGTGGCGTTCGCGCGCGCGCGAATGGAACGCCGCGGCAAGGTCAACACGTTGCGCCGCTCGGCAACGACAATGTCCGCGTCCGCCGTCATCCCCGGCAACGCACCCTTGGGCGCATTGTCCAGCGTGACGAACACAGTATAGTTGACCGCGCCGGACGTGCCGGCTTTGACTGGCACGACGCGGCTCACCTTGCCGGTAAAATTTTCGCCGGGGCGCGCGTCCAGCGTGATCGTGGCGGTTTGGTTTGCTTGTACGTAGGCAACATCTGCTTGCCCCACCGTCGCTTGGATTTCCAACTGGGTGAGATCGGCGACGGTGATTACGGTTGCCTCCGAATCCACATTATCGCCGGCTTGAAAGTTCACGGTCAGTACAATGCCGGTGAACGGCGCGCTGAGCGTCGAGCCGCTCAAGTTCGCCTCCGCTTTTTTGAGATCGAGTTGCGCGGATTGCAGGTTCGCCTCGGCAGTTTTGAGATCGGCGGTGCTCGCGCCGGCTTTGAGATCGGCGAGCGAGACTTGGGCTTGGCGCAACTTTTCTTGCGCGCTGGCAACTTGTTGATTCGCTTGGCTCAAAGTCAGCGCGGCTTGCGTGCGTGCCGTTTCCAGCCGTTCCTTCGCAGTCATCAAGTTATTCCATTCGAGGTTCAGCCGATCTTGATCGATCTTGCCCGCCTCGAATTTTTTCAGCATCTCGCCGTAATTCACTTCGTACCAATTCGCCTCGTACTCCCGGTCGCGGATCGTCTTGGCGACGCTGTCGCTTTTTTGCGTGACGGTGAGATTGTACTGCGCGTTTTGCAACGCTACCTGGGCGTCGCGCACGTTGGCGTTTGCCGTGGCGAGATCGGTGGTGGTGGCGCCGGCTTTGATTTTATCGAGCGCGGCTTGCTTGCTGGCGAGATTCGCTTGCGCTTGGGCAAGCGCGAGTTTCAGCGTCTCGGTGCTTTGGCGCGCGAGCGTTTGCCCCTGGGTGATCGTGTCGCCGGCGCGCACCGAGACTTCGGCGAGGCGACCGCTACCGGCAAAGCCGAGCGATTGTTGACGCGCGGCGACGACGGAACCGGGCGCAGTCAAAATTTGGCGCACGTCGCCGCGCGTCACGGCGACGGTACGCGTGGCGGGTGTGGGCGTCGCTTGCGGGTTTGCCAGCGGCAACGTCAGCTCGCCCCAGTTGACGCTGGCGTAACCGAGCCAGCCCGCCAACGCGATCAGCGTCAGCGATGAAAATATTGCGAAGAGAATTTTCAACCGTTTCAACACAACGCTCCTTGTTGTGTGGATCGAATAGCCGGCGCGCAACGCAGCGGCATCAACAGTGTAATACATCCCCCGCCGGTTTGCAACATTTGGTACACCAGCGGGTGGGCGTCACGTTTTTGGGCGAACGCCGCCGAATGGAATGATTCTGTTGGCAACCCGCCGCCGATTCAAATCGGCGGCTCAATGAGGTGAAAATCGGTTGGAAACCGATTCGCGCAACTCGGTTCACCGAGTTTTCACATATTGAGCCGTCGTTTTCAAACGACGGCGGTAGTACCACCCAACACCAGCGGGTGGGCGCGAAATTTTGGATCGGGATATTTTGACAAACGTCCCTACGTACGGATGTGGGGGTGTTTGTCAAAACGCTCACCTACTTTCTACGCGTACTATAGCGGCGCAAGATGAGAAAAAGATAAAGTCGAATTAAAGTTGCCTTGAAGCGTGCGCGTTTTTTTTCAGAACAACTTTAGGCGCGGTTTAGTAAAATCTCATGCGCGGCGACTAGAATCGGAAGCATCAAAGCGCGAAGGAGTTGCGCTTTGGAAAACCAACGATTCGAGCAGGAGAAAAAATGAAGCAGATTGGGCTGGTGATCCTTGTCGGTCTAGTGACGATGCTTAGCGCGGTGGGGTGTGGCGGCGATGCGGGCAGTGTGATGCAATCGCAAAGCAATCCGCCGGCGACAAAAGTAGCGGTTGCTGTCGAGTCGTCAGCGAGTCAATCGCCGGCGAAGCAACCGCCGGCGAATCAACCCGCTACGACGCCGGTCGCGCCGGCGCAACCGCGCACCGGCGGCGCAACGCCCGCGAGTCCGAGCGGCGCGCCGCAAAATCAACCCGGCGCGCGCGGCGGCGGACCCGGCATCAGCGGCACAGTTAAGAGTGTCAGTGGCGCGACGATCCAAGTGACCGCGCAAGATGGCAATGCGATCACGGTCAACACGAACGCGCAAACGACGTACCAAAAAGAGACGAGTGCGACGCTGGCAGATGTTCAAGTGGGCGTTCGCGTGATCGTGGCGAGCGATACGAGCGGCGCAACTGTAACCGCGCGTTCGATCCAAATCAGTTCCGGCGCGGAACCTGGGTTCGGCGCGCCGCCGCAGGGCGCGGGACAACCGGGCGGCGTACCGCCGCAAGGCGCGGGACAACCGGGCGGCGCACCGTCCGCGCAAGGCACGCCCCTCGCCGGCACACCGCCCAACCCTGGGAGTGGGCAGGCGGGCAGAGTCGGCGGACCCGGCGTCGGCGGCACGGTCAAGAGTGTGAGCGGCGCGACGATCCAGGTGACCGCGCCGGACGGTAGCACGATCACGGTCAACACGAATACCGCAACGACTTTTTTCAAACAAACGAGCGCGACGTTGGCGGACGTTAAAGCCGGCGAGCGCGTCACAATTCTGGGCGAGCAAAGCGGCGTGACGATCACTGCGCGCACAATTCAGATTGGAGGTGGTAGCCGATAAGTTCATCTCGACGCGGAAACGATTTGCCTCCGAAACCGGTCAGGGTTCACCCCGCGAACTCTGACCGGTTTTTGTTGGACAATTTTGAGAAATTGTCCAAGGGTTGCGAGACGTTTGATTAAACGTCTCTACGCAAACAATGTTGAGAATTGGCTGAGAGATTTGCTCGTTTTTTTAGGACAACTTTAGGCGAGGTTTAGAGAAATCTAATCCGCCCGATTTACACTCCAAGCAGAAAACGGACGAACGAAAGCACGCATCGCATCATCTTTTTGATTGGTTAGGAGGATTACCAATGAAACGCAAATTATTTTTATTACTGGGGATGGTTTTGATCGCGCTGGCTATCGGCGGCGTGTATTACTGGCAGACGCAAAAGGCGACGACCACGACGACAGCCGCAGTGCAAACCACAACGGTTAAACGTGGCTCGCTCGCGGCGACGGTGAGCGCGGCGGGCAATGTCTCCGCGCCGAATCAGGTCGCGGCGGCGTTTGAAAGCAGCACGCTCGAAACCAGCGGGCGCGTCGCCAAGGTGAACGTCAAAGTGGGCGACACGGTGAAAAAGGGTCAGACCTTGATGGAAGTGGACACGACGAAACTGAACCTCGCGCTGAAAACCGCGCAGTCGAGTTTGGCAAGCGCGCAGGTCAGTTACGATCAAACCAAATCCGATCTGCAATTCGCGTTACGCACCGCGCAGGCGAACGTGGACAGCACGAAAGCCAGTCTCACGGCGGCAAAAGCGAACAATGCGCAGAATCCCAACTCGCTCGTCGTCGCCAAGGCGAATTTGGACACGGCGACGGTTTCGGTGAAAAAGGCGCAAGCCGATTACGACACGGTGGCGTGGCGCGGCGATGTGGGCATGACTTCGCAAGCGGCATCGCTCCAGTCCGCGACGATTACGTACCAATCCGCGTTGGCGAGTTACAAAATCGCCGCCGCCAAGATCAACGATTCCGAATTGATCGCGGCGCAAGCGACGTACAGCAACACGCTCGTCACGTTGGAACAAGCGCAAAAAAATCTCGAAACGAAATTGGCTTCGGCGCAAGCCACGCTCGATAATGCCAAGCTGGATGTCGAGCAAGCCCAGCGCAATTTGGATAACGCGAAACTCGTCGCGCCGTACGATGGCGTGGTCTCGGCGGTGAATTACGGCGTGGGCGATAACGCGTCGGGCACGGCGGTGACGATTGTGGACTTGGCGCTCTTGCAAGTCAAGGTGACGGTCGCGGAAGTGGACATTGCCAAGATCAAACTCGGACAGACGGCGACGATGGTGCTGGATGCGTTGACGGGCAAAACGTACAACGCCAAAGTGATCGCGATCAGCCCGGTCGGCTCGATCACTTCGGGCGTCGTCAATTATGCCGTGACGTTGGAAATTACCAATGCGGACGGCGCGATCAAGCCGGGCATGACGGCGAACATGACGATTGAAGTGGAACGGCGCGACAATGTCCTGCTCATTCCCACGCGCGCGATTCGCACGCAGGGCAACCAAAAACTGGTGAGCGTGCAAACCAAAGAGCAAACGGTTGCCAAGCCGGTCACGGTCGGTTTGTCGAACGATAGTTTCGTCGAAGTGATCAGCGGTTTGAGCGAAGGCGATACGGTGGTGATCAATCAAACGACAACCAAGACGACGAGTGCGAGTGGTGGGATGGGGATTCCCGGCGTGGGTGGGGGACCTCCACCGTAGGCGCAGGGTTAATCGGGCTGGATGAATCAGGAGCACAACATGTCAAACGTAATCGAAATCAAAGACATTACCAAAACGTACCAGATGGGCGACGTACAAGTTGCCGCGCTCAACGGCGTGTCGCTGGAAATTCAGCAGGGTGAGATGGTCGCCATCACGGGACCCTCTGGCTCTGGCAAGTCTACGCTGATGAACATTATCGGTTGCCTCGACACGCCGACGAGCGGCGCGTATTTTCTCGACGGCGTGGATGTGTCCAAGATGAGCGACGACGAACAAGCCGGCATTCGCAACCGGAAAATCGGTTTCGTGTTTCAGCAGTTCAATCTGTTGCCGCGCACCCCGGCGCTTGATCAGGTGGAACTGCCGATGGTGTACGCCGGCGTTACGGATCGCCAAACGCGCGCGCGCGTCGCATTGCAAGCGGTGGGCTTGGGCGACCGCGTGCATCATCGCCCCAACGAATTGTCCGGCGGGCAACAACAACGCGTGGCGATTGCGCGCGCGCTCGTCAACAATCCCAGCATCATTCTTGCGGACGAGCCGACCGGCAACCTGGATTCCAAATCGGGTGTCGAGATCATGAACATTTTCAAATCGCTCAATCGCGAGCAAGGGCTGACCGTGATTCTCGTGACGCACGATCCCGGCGTTGCCGCGCAAGCGCAACGCGCGATCCGCGTCAGAGACGGTCAAATTGTGGCGGAGTGAGGAGACAATCCGATGAAAATTTTAGAGAGTATGCGAATCGCGTGGCGCGGCATCAACGCGAACAAGTTGCGCGCCGGTTTGACGATGCTCGGCATCATCATCGGCGTGATGGCGGTGATTGCGATGCTGTCTATTGGGCGCGGCACCCAGTCGGCGATCACGAGCCAGATCACGAACATCGGGACGAACTTGCTGTACGTGCGCCCCGGCTCGACCCAGAGTAGCGGCGTGCGGACGGCGGAAGGTTCGGCGACGACGCTGACGAAAGAAGACGCGGCGGCGTTGGAAGGTTTGCCGAATGTGGTTGCCGTTGCGCCGCAAGTGGAAAGTTTTGGTCAGCTCGCGTATCTCGGCAACAATACGAACGCGCGCGTGCTGGGTGTGACGCCGGAATATCTCGACGCGATGAACACGAAATTGGCGAGCGGCGAATTTATCTCGGCGGCGAACGTTACCGCAAACTCGGCGGTCGCCGTTCTCGGTTCCGAAATCGCCACGACGCTGTTCGACACGGCGGATCCGGTGGGGCAAACGGTGCGGGTCAACGCGCAGAATTTTCGCGTGATCGGCGTGATGGAAGCGAAAGGCGGCACCGGTTTTATGAACGCGGACTCGCAGGTGTACGTGCCGTTGACGACGGCGATGACGCGGCTGGCGCGCGCCGGGCAATTTCGCGGCGGCAACACGGTTTCGGTGATCAACGTCAAAATCACCGACCCCGCGCAACAAGACGCCGTCGTGCAAGCCATCAGCCAAGTTTTGCGCGAACGGCACCACATTCAATTTCAGGACGATTTCAACATCACGAGCCAGCAAGATATTTTGAACACGGCGAACCAAGTGGCGGGCACACTGACGATCTTTCTCGGCGGGTTGGCGGCGATCTCGCTCGTCGTCGGCGGTATCGGGATTATGAACATCATGCTCGTTTCGGTGACGGAACGCACGCGCGAGATCGGCATTCGCAAGGCGATTGGCGCGCGCAAGATTGACATCCTCACCCAGTTTTTGACTGAAGCCATGTTGCTCAGTCTGGCGGGTGGCGTGGTCGGTGTGGCGCTCGGCGCGATCATCGCGCGGTTGATTTCGGGCATGAGCGTGGGCACGACGACGCTCAACACGGTGGTGGATTTGGATTCGGTGCTGTTAGCCGTGCTCTTTTCCGCTGGCGTGGGATTGTTCTTTGGCAGTTACCCGGCAAATCGCGCGGCGGGTTTGCATCCGATTGAAGCGTTGCGCTATGAATAAAATCGCGAAATTTGGCAAAGTTGGACTTTATCCAGATTGGGCGTCAAAAGGAATCTCAATGGAAACTCGAAAAACCAATGTTCGAACCGGGCGCGGGTTGCCCGATGTGCAAGTGTGTCGCGCGGTGCCGTTGACGGAGCGATTCGCCGAGTGTCTCGTCGCAAAACCGGTGGATTGCCCGTACGCGATCCCATTCGGGTTCAGTTTCATGTGCGGCAACCCGGATCACGAAGCGATCATCGCCAACACAAAACGCGCGGTGGCGGCGCAGCGAGAGCGCCGTCAAGTATGAGCGCGGGGGATGCCGACTGGGCGGCGCAACGCCTCGCTCAACGGTTGCCGCGATTTCTGGCGGTGGGCGCGGTGGGCACGCTGATTGATTTCGTACTGTTCGTCAGCTTGCAAACCTGGGTCGGTGTGCCTACGCTTGCGGCAAACACATTTTCGTACAGCGTTGGCATCGTCAATAATTTCGTGTGGCATCGGCGTTGGACGTGGGCGCACGCGCGCAAAACGCTCGGCGCGCAATTCGCGCAATTCGTGGTGATCAGTTTGAGCGCGCTCGCGCTGAACAATGTGCTGGTGTTGTGGCTCGCGCCGGTGAGCGGCGCGGCGGTTGCCAAAATTCTGGCGACTGGGATCGGCGTGGGTTGGAATTTTTTCGCCAATCATTTTTGGACGTTTCGCGCCGACGCGGTGTGACAAGCGGCGGAGGCGGGAGCAGACGGAGGCGAATCGGATGACGGAGATCGGGTTAGGGAAAAAAACATTTGCGCGCCCGGCGAAATGGATCGCGCTGGCAGTACTCGTCGCGCTGGCGGCGGGGTTGCGTTTTGCCAACCTCGACGCGTTGGGCGACGCGAACCATTATTACACCGCGGCGGTCAAGGCGATGTCGCAATCGTGGCAGAATTTCTTTTTTGCCGCGGCTGAACCGGGCGGCTCGGTGAGTGTGGACAAGCCGCCGGTCGGTTTGTGGTTTCAAGTTGCTTCGGCGGCAGTGTTCGGCGTCAACGGTTTTGGCGTCGTGTTGCCGCAAATCCTCGCCGGCATTTTTTCGGTGTTGGTGTTGTATCGCCTCGTGCGGCAAGCTTTCGGCGCGCTTGCCGGTTGGCTCGCCGGTTTGGCGCTGGCGATCACGCCGGTCGTCGTGGCGACGGATCGCAACAACACGATGGACAGCACGCTGATCCTCACGCTGTTGCTGGCGGCATGGGCGTTTAGCGCGGCGACCACGCGCGGCAAATTGCGTTACCTGATCCTGGGATCGTTTCTCGTCGGCGTTGGGTTCAACATCAAAATGCTCCAGGCGTACTTGCCCGTGCCCGCGTTCTTGGTGTTCTACTTTTTGGGCTCGCCCGAACGCTGGGGGCGCAAGTTGGCAAACCTGACGCTCGCGGCAATCGTGCTCGTCGGCGTTTCGCTTTCCTGGGCGCTCCTGGTGGACTTGACGCCGGCGGAGCAACGCCCGTATGTGGGCAGTAGTAGCGACAATTCGGAATTGAGTTTGATCGCCGGCTATAACGGCGCGCAACGTTTGCTGGGAATGGGCGGGCGCGGCAATGGCTTGCTCGCGCTTTTTACCGGCGGCGCAAACGCGGGCGCGCGTGCGGGCGGATTTCAGCCGCCGCAAGGCGCGCAACCGCCGCAGGGATTTCAACCACCGCAAAATCAATTTCGGGATGATCGCCCGCAACCGCCGCAAGGGTTGAATACGCCGCAAGATCAAAACCCGATGCGCCCCGATGGCGCGCCCGGCGGTGGCGCACCCGGCGGATTCAACATCGGTCAGCCCGGCGCGTGGCGCTTGTTCACCGCGCCGTTGAGCAAAGAGGCGGGCTGGCTGTTGCCCACGGCGTTATTGAGCGCGCTCCTGCTCACCGTGAGCACGCGTCCGCGTTTGCCGCTCGCGCCGAAACATTGCGCCGTTGTGCTGTGGGGCGGGTGGTTGCTGACGGCGGGAATTTTCTTCAGCGTCGCCGGATTTTTTCACGAGTATTATCTCTCGATGCTTGCGCCGGCAATTGCCGCGCTCGTCGGCATTGGCATCGCCGAGGTGTGGCGGCTGCGCGCCCAACATTCCTGGGTTGCCTTGCTTGCAGTTGGACTGGCAAGTGTTGCCACGCTCGCCGTGCAAATTCCAACCGCGAACGCGTACGTGCGCGACGCGTGGTGGTTGCCGGTTGTCGTTGCGGCGAGTGTTGCCGGCGGCGTGCTGTGGTTGCCCTGGCTCAGTCGCCGGTTCGCGTTCGCCGCGCCGCTCGGTTTGCTCTGCCTCGTTCTGGCGTGGTTGCTCACGCCGGGCATTTGGTCGGCGTTGACGACGCTTTATTCCAGCGCGAATCAGTCCTTGCCGAGCGCGTACGACGGGCGCGCGTCGGGTCCGCCGAATCGCGGCGGCACGCAGATCGATCAGACGTTGCTCGCGTATCTTCAGGCGAACACGCAGGGCGTTAAATATTTGATGGCGGTGCCGAGTTCGATGCAAGGTTCGGATTACGTTTTGGCGACGGGGCGTCCGGTGCTGTACCTGGGTGGATTCAACGGGCAGGATAAGGTCGCCACGCCCGCCCAGTTGGCGCAAATGGTGGCGGACAACGAATTACGTTTTATCTATGCCGATGCGCGCGGCGGTGGCGGTGGACCGGGCGGCAACCAGTCCGAAATTTCAACCTGGGTGGCGAGCGCGTGCGCGCTCGTCGGGTTTGATGCGGCGGCGCAAAATTTCGGCGCGCCGGATGGCACGCCGGGCGGCGCGGCGCCGAATCGCGCGGGCGGATTCGGCGGCATGCAAGTATCGCTGTACGATTGTCAGACGCCCAAGCGTTCCCAGTAAGGAGGCAAAGCAGTGAAACAGTTCAAGTCATCTCAAATGCTGTTTGGTTTTTTCGTTGCGATTTTGTGCGCCGGGTTTGCCGTTTCGATGGCGTGGGCGGGTGCGCCCGCTGGCGCAAGCCCCTCCGATCCGTTGCCGGTGCCGACGGAGGCGCGGAGCATTGCGCCGCAAACGACGCTGTGGTTTTACTTTGATTACGCGTTGGAAAATTCGAGCGGCGGTGGTTTCTTTTCGCGCCCCGGCGGTGGCGGCAGTGTCAAGTCCAAAGTGGATGTGGCGGTGAACACAAACGGCGTCGCCGGTTTGGCGGTGGCGATCTATACGCCGGCGCAGGCGACGGATTGGTTCCGCGATCAGGCGATTGCGCCGGTCGGACGCGGCACGCCGTACCGCGACACAGCGAGCGGCAATATCACGCGCGACTTGTATTGGTCGGGCGCGTTCAACGCCTCGGGCAGATATTTTGTCGTCGTCGCCAACCCAACCGCTGTGGCGATCCCGTTTCGCTTGACGGTGACCGGCGATGCAGTTACGCTGTACCCGGTCGTCGCGCCGACTGTCACGCCCACCTTGGTTGCGCCAGTTGCGGCGGCGATCATTCCGCCGAGCGTGGTAGCGGGCAAGATCGTTTTTGAGACGGCGACCGGCGGCGCGATCTATACCGTGAACGGCGACGGCTCAAATCTGACGTTGGTGACGAACGGGATCGATCCGGCGTGGTCGCCGGATGGCAAGCGCATCGCGTTTGCGCGCTGGGGCGGTCCGTATCCTGGGTTGTACGTCGCCAATGCGGACGGATCGCAGGAGCAACTCGTGTACGGCGCGCCACGGCTTCGCTCGCCCAAGTGGAGTCCCGATGGCAAGTTCATCGCCTTTACGCAAGACAAGACGACGAACGATGCCAACCCGCGCTGGAAACTGGGCGTGATCGAATTGAACAAGGTGGTGGATGCAGACACGACCAAGAACGTGTTGACCGAGCCACAATGTTCGGACTTGTGTTACGCGCCAAGTTGGAGCAACGACGGCAAGACGCTGGTCTATACCGATCCTGGGATCGGCATTATGGCGACGAGCATCATCAGCGGCTCGGCGGCGCTGGTGATGGGACCTACGGGAACGTATTACGACACGACGGCAAGTGTGGTGCGTCCAATTTTGCACATGCCCCAAATCCAAAATTCCGAAGTGAGCGCGGATGGCAAACGCGTCGTCTATGCACAACAGGCGCACGATCGCTGGGAGATCAACACGGCGAGCGCGGACGGCGGCGCGGCGACCGGTGTCACCAGCCCTGATCCGATTTTATACGCGCTTTACGGAAACGTGGTACGCAACGTTGCGCCTACATGGTCGCCGAATGGCAAACAGATTTTGTTTCTTTCGGATCGTAACGGCAAGTGGGAATTTTTCGTTTGTGATGCCGATGGCACGAACGTGCGCCAAGCGCTCAAACAAGTGACGGATACAATTCCCGTGCGCTTTGATTTTTCAAATGAACGCATCGCGGACTGGACAAACTAGCCGATTGCTTTGCGCCGCACAAATCGCAACCCCGACGTGCGCGGCGCATTTGTCATTTTCTCCCGCTCGTGGTATGATTTTGCACGAGCAATATTGGCGCGGGAGGAATGAGCGATGCAAGACAAGGCGTTGGTCATTGCGATTGTGGTGGTGCTCGGAATTTGCTGTCTGGGAATTTACGTGGCGGTGTCGGGTTTCTTGAACAGCAACCCAACGGCATTGCCGAATTTGCCGGGCGTGACGCAACTGACGCCGGTGGTGATTACGATCAGCACGCCGACGAATGTGCCGACAAACGTGCCGGTGATCATTCCCACGGCGATTGCCGCGACGCCAACCGTTTCGCCGCTGGGCGTGTTCCCCACGTTTCCGATTGTGACGGCGACGGTGCCGGTAGCCGTGCCGCCAACGAGCGCGCCGCGGCCAGCCGCCGCCACGGCAACGCCCGTCGGGCTTGCGTTGCCGGCGTGCGGCAACTCGCCGTTTTGCCCGCGCGCTGGTTCGCCCGATTCGGGGCTGGGCCCCGGCGGCAACGAATGTCCGCGCAATTACATTTGGGGGCGCGTGGCGGATGCGAGCGGCAAAGGATTGCGCGACCGCCGGATTCGCTTTATCAACCCGACGAACGAAACGGATGCCGTGACGACCAAAGCCCCGCCCGATCCCGAAGGCGCGTACAACATTCCGACGGGACAACTGGGGAGCACGTGGATCGTGTGGTTGCTCGATCCCAGCGGCGGCGAAGCCAGCCCGCGCGTAACGATCACCACGCAAGCGTATTCCGGCGTCGGCAATTGTCCCACGCGGATTGATTTCGTGCAACGCTAAAATTGGCAGGCAAACAAAAACCGAGAGGGAATCCCTCTCGGTTTTTTGTTACGCCGATTATTTCGGCATCGCTTTCAAGCGCACATACGCGCCGACCGGAATTCCGTCCGGTTTGGTGATAGACCACCAGTATTCTTCGCTCTGTTCCGTCCAATCCGGGTTTGCCATGTAGATCACAAACATCCCACCGATCCAGGGCGTCCAATTTTTCTTCGCGTACTGGTACGCCGCGACGATGTACTTGGCTTGCGTTTGCTCGTCCACCGCGAACCAGGAATAATCCTTGTGGATCGGATCGCGCGTCCAGCCAAATTCCAAAATCATGATCTGCTTGTTCTTGTCGTTGCGCTGTTCCATAATTTTGCGAATGTCTTCGACGTGGCGGAAACAGTAAATGCGCCCGGCGGGACCGTCGTTGTTATTGTATTCCTTGCTCTTGCCCACATCGTCGGGACTCATTTCCGGCGGCGCTTTGAAACCGGGCGCGTGCACACCCAGCGCGTCGAAATAGCCGGTCGAGTTGTTTTTCATCGCGTCGTACATCTTGGTCACGAACGTCGCATCGGGCATCGCCACTTCGTCGTTGCGCGTCGTCGGCGTCAAGCCCGCGCTGACGACGATAGCGTTGGGATCAATCGCTTTGATTTTTTCGTACGACACTTTCAACAGCGCGATGTATTCGGTCGGGTTGGGCGGGCGACCACACCACTCGCGCGAGAGATTCGGCTCGTTCCAAATTTCGTACGCGCGGATGCGACCCTTGTAGCGTGTGACGAACGCCGTGAGAAAATCCAGCCAATCTTGAGTATTCTTGGCGGGACCCATCTGTTTTTTCTTTTCGTCGAAACAACCGGGCGCCGCCCAATCGGGCGCATTGTCTACGCGTGCGAGGATGTCAATGCCCTTGGCGTTTGCCAATTGCACGGCGCGGTCAGCGTTCTCCCAAATGAACGTGCCTTTTTTCGCGCCCTCGATGTCGCGCCAGGCAAATTGTTGTTTGACCCAGGTCAAGCCGGCGTCCTTCATCATTCCCAGGTCGCGGTCGGCGGTTTCGGGTCGCCACCACAAGAATGCTTGCGCGCCGTATTCGGGCGAATTCATTTTGATCGGTTTGGCGGCGGGTAAGGGAACGGGGGTGGGTGTCGGCACAGGAGTTTCGGTGGGGGGGACTTTTTTCGCCGGCGTTGCGCTCGCCAACGGTTTGGCAACTTTAGTCGGCGCGGGTGTTTCGGTCGGCGTGCCGAGTCCTGCCATAGGCAATTCACATGCTAACGCGACGAGCATCAAACAGCCAATGAGAATGAGAAACGAACTGGTTCGCATCTAACACCTGTTTCAGTAGAAATTCTCGGGTCACGAGTGGGCGCAATTATATCACGTCCGATGCGTGCGGCAAAATTGCCCGGCGAGTGCGGCTCAACGGTGAAAGACGGCTTGGGCGTTCGCGCCGAGGATTTGGGCTAACTCGGCGGGCGTAAACCCAGCGGCGCGCACATCGGCGAGAAAGAGCGCCGACCCAGGTTCCGTTTGCCGTTTGGGGTACGTGATCAACGGAAAATCCGTGCCGAACAAAATCTTGCGCGCGCCGACGAGATCGGCGACGGCGCGAAAAATCTGCGGCGCGTACAACAACGGCGATGCGGCGGTGTCGTAAAAAACGTTTTGCGCGGCGGCGCGCACTTCGGGCATTAGTTCGTAAAACGGCAAGCCGCCGCCCCAATGCGCGAGCACCAAGCGCAACGCCGGCAATTGTTTGATCAGCGCGTAAATATCGGCGAGTGGAAGTTTGCCCTTGCCCGGATACACGTGCCCGACCGGTTCGTTCGTGTGCAGGAGGATCGGCGCGCGCAGTTCGACGGCGGCGCGCGCAAGGTTCATAAAATTTTCGCCGGTCAGATCAAAACCTTGCCCGTCCGCGTTCATCTCGCCCAGCCCGATCATGCCGCCCTCGACGCAACGGCGCAGTTCGCGGATCGCCGCATCGCCGGCGTTTGGTTGCACGGTTGCCAGCGCGATCACGCGCGTCGGATATTGGCGGGCAACTTGCATCAGCCACGTGTTTTGCTCGACGCACATTGCTTGGGCTTGCCATGCCCAGCCGGCAATCACGGCGCGATCAATGCCGTCCGCGTCCAACGCGGCGATCAGCTCTGCCGCGCCGACGAGGCGCGCTTTCGGATTGCTGTACAAATAGTCAAAGAACGGATCGCGCGCGGTGTACCGACTGCGGTCGGCGATCACCGCGGGCGAAAAAATGTGTGTGTGCGCATCAATGATCATTGCGTTTTTCTCCGGTTGTCAAAATCACGAGCGCGCCAACTATAAAAGTTTTTCGCCGACGCGTCAAATCGGCGCAGGGGCGCATGCCGATTTGACGCGCGCCGCGCAACTGGGATATAATCGGCAGCGTGAATGAATCTTCCGAGTGGCTCGCCAAAGCCAAGCAAAGTTTGCAGGGCGCGGAAAGCGAGTTCGCCAATCAGCGGTACGATAACGTGGCGAACCGCGCGTATTACGCGTGCTTTCAAGCGGCGATTGCCGCGTTGATCCAAACGAGCGTCTGGGTGCCAACGGCTGGCGATACGCCCAGCCACATGGCAACGCAAGCGCTGTTTGCCGGCGAGTTGATCCGGCGGCGCAAAGCATTTTCAGCCGAACTGGGATCGGTGTTGCCGGATTTGATCCAGTTGCGGGATCAAGCAGATTACACGACGACGTTGGTGAGCGAGACGCGAGCCAAGCGCGCTTTGGACAAGACGCGTGTGTTTGTTACGGCAGTGCAACGCCGGTTAGGAGGAAACAATGGGGCTACGAGAAGCGCGACCAGCAATCATTGAACTGAGAAAACAAATCCAGGCGCGTTATCCAGAAACAGAAATTAAAAAAGGTCCCGGCTTTGACGGTGGGCCCAAAGATGTGTACCTTTACGCGTACGCGGCGGAAGAAATCATGGATGGGATTATTGAAATGTCGAGTCCGCGGATTCTTGATATTTTGCTCAAGACCGGCATCTTTGTTCACGTCATTCCGATTCGCCCGGGTACGATGCAATGGCTGTGGGGCACGCCGAAAAAGCCCAAGCCACGCCGCGCGCTGCGTGCGCCGGCGACCCGCGCCGCGCCGCGTGCCATCGCCGAACCGCGCGCGAAATATCGCGCGTCTGCGAAAAAAGTCAAAGCGGCGCGCTGAATCCGAACGCACAATGCAACGACCTCGCCCTTGGGCGAGGTCGTTTTGTTCTACGTCAAATTTAGCGCACTGTCACGCGCGTTGCCAACTCGCTGTAATCGCCGACCGGCTGACCGGTCGCGGCGAATACCGGCAGGCGCGCGCCGGTCGCCGCATCGTACATGCCGATGCGGATTGCGTACTCGCCGGGTGGCGCGGCAATCGTGTACCCGTCCGCGAGATATTCGCCCTTGACCCAGGTGGTCGTGGGGTACGTGCCCGCGCCGGGAATTTGATCGCCTTGCGCGCGCAACACGCCGTTCGCGTCAACCAGGTGAACGAATACCGTGTACGCTGTTTCGGTCGCCGCGAGCGCGCGCCAGTACAGCGTAATGTGCGCGACGCGCGCATCGCTTTGCAATTCATAGCCGACAAGTTGCGCGCTGTCGCCAAAGCGCGCGTCGCTCCGATTTGCCGGCGCGGGCGCGCCGAAATAATGCGCGCGGCCCTTTGCCGCGATTGCGCCAATTTCCCGCGGCGGCGTGCGTGCGCCGGTCGGATCGATCAGCGCGATGACGAGCCGGTATTCGCCATCCGGCGCATCACCACGAAGCGTGAGCGTTTGCGGATCGCGCACGAGTTCGCCAGGTTGCCAACGCGTCGGCGGATAATTGCCGCGCGCGAACGGCGCGTCCATCGTCGCCCAGCTGTTTCCGCGCGCGTCTCGCAACTGCGCGGCGACAAGGTAATCACGGTCGAGCGAACGTGTCGCTTGCCAGAACAAGGTGATCGGCGCGGACATTCCCGGTTTGATCGCCGGCGGCGCATCGAAGCCGAGCAAACGCACACCGTTGCCGAAATCTATTTCGGCGCGCTGCGGGATCGCCGCGCGGTTGGGTTGCACCGGCGCGACAACTTGAACCTGGGTCAGCGAGACGCTCGTCTGCGGCGAGTCTTTGATCGCGAGCGGCGTGTTGTCGCGCGCGCGGTACGCCGTGACACGCAGATCATACGCGCCGGGCGGCGTGCCGGCGGGAATCGGCAGGGCAAGGCGTTGCAGGTCGCGCGCCATGTCGCGATCACTTTGCGCCCACACATTGCCGGCGGCGTCGAGCAAGCGCAAACTGATCTGCGTGTTGGCGCGCGTCTCGCCGAAAAAGCGTAGCCGCACACTGCCTGCGCCCGCGGCGACCGGCTCACGCGAAATTCCTAGATCGCGGAGCGCCGCGCCGTCCTCGAACAAAATATTGCGCGGTGCGCGCGGCAAGGGCGGATCGGCGGCGAACACGAACAGTTCGAGCCGCGTCGTGCCGTGCCACGTGTCGAGCGCGGAGAATGCGCGCTCGCGCAGACGCGCGTCGAGTACGTCTTCGAGGATGCGACCCTGGGTTTGGAGCGCGGGGAGCCACACGCGCGCGTCTCGTTCGCGGAGCGCGTTCACCGCGCTTTGCATTTGCGCCGCGTCCTTGATCCAAATGGCGTTGGGCGTTTCGACGATGCGGAGTGGCGCGCCGATGTAATACGTTTCGAGATAACCGATCTGCCAGGGATAGATCGCGAGAAATGTATCGTCGCTTTGCGCGAGCGTTTGCATTTCGGCGATCAGCGGGCGATAGTCGTCGTTGGGATAGCGCGGCGTCGTGTAGAAATCGGCGAGCGATGCGGCGGAGATTGCGGCGACAACGCTCAGCGCGAGCGCACCCAGGATCGCACGGCGTCGCCAGAGCATGGCACTGCCGTGCGCGGCGAGCGTGCAGAACATTGGCGCGACGAACAGCAACAAGCGTTCGCCGTGAACCGGGTGAAATGGGTAGACGAGGTTGACGAGGTAGCCGAGCGTGAGCGGCATAAGGAAAGACAAGGTGACCAGGAGACCAGGGGACTGGGAGAGTTTTGTCTTTTGGGTTGGCGTCGAAAATCCGAGCGCGACGAGCGCGAGCATCGCCACGCTTGCCCACGCGAGCCACGTCCACGCGGTCAGGTGACCCACGACGAGCGCGGCGAGATGTTGCGCGAGGAACGTGAGCGGATCGAGCGGCGGATATTTTTCGATGCCGACTTTGGCGGTTACATAAGCATATAATTGGGGACCGGCGTAGACGACCCAAGGCGCGTAGAGTAGGGCGGCGGCAACCCACGCGCCAAGCCAATGCGCGAGCGGGTTTTTCCAGAGCGCGGCGAGGTTGAACTTGAACGACGCGTGAATCAGTGGCGCGATCTGCGCGCGCTGGCGAATGACCACGATGAGAATTTGCGTGGCGACGATGAACGCGGCATAGTACTGCGTGTACAGCGCGGCGGTCGTCGCGGCGATGTACGCCAGAGCGACGAGCAGACTTGTTCGCGTGCCGGTTGGC
>CAIKBD010000527.1 GCA_903825565.1 uncultured Anaerolineales bacterium
AAGAATAACTTCCCGGATGTCACCCTGAGCGAAGCGAAGGGTCTCGCGCGTAGCGATCCGAGATTCTTCGCTTCGCTCAGAATGACAACTTGGGTGACGCGACAGTGGTATGCGGGAAGTTATTTTTTTACGAACCCTAACTGCGCCGACGCGCGCTTGGGCTTGGAAATGTCCCTTCTCGATCAAGTGCGTGAAGCGATTCAAGAGCATAATCTGTTTGCGCGCGGCGCCAAGATCGTGGTGGGCGTGTCGGGCGGGGCGGACTCGCTGGCGTTGTTGCATTGCTTGCGCGCGCTCCGCGACGAATTCGATTTGCACCTCCACGCCGCGCACCTCAACCATCAATTGCGCGCGTCGGAATCGGAAGCCGACGCGGAATTTGTCACCGCGCTGACCCGCGAGTGGAAATTATCGGCGACGATAGAAACGCGCGATGTCGGGCGGCTCGCCGGCGAACAGCGCATTTCATTGGAAGAAGCCGCGCGGCGCGCGCGCTATACATTTTTCGCAGAGGTCGCGCAATTCATCGGCGCGTCCGTCGTCGCCGTCGCGCACAACCGCGACGATCAGGTGGAGACACTCCTCATGCACCTGTTTCGCGGCGCGGGGCTTGCCGGCTTGCGCGGGATGCAACACAAGACCGAAATGCGCGGCGAAAGTTTTGGGCTGGGCAACGCGCCCGCCTTGCCGTTGCTGTACCTCGTGCGCCCCCTGCTCGACGCGCCGCGCGCCGAGATCGAACGGTACTGCAAAGAGCATTACCTGGCTCCGCGCGTAGACCGTTCGAATTTCGACACCGTGTTTTATCGCAACCGGTTGCGCCACGAAATTTTGCCTTTCCTCGAACGCCTCAGCCCCAACTTGCGCGAAGTGCTCTATCGCTCGTCCATTGCGATTGCGGACGACTATGATTTTCTGATGCCGTTCATCCACGCCGAGTACCAACGCGTCGTGCGCCACGAAATCGGGCGCGATGCGATTGTGTTTGCGCGCGACGCTTGGCGCGCGTTGCATCCGGCGGTGCAACGCGGCACGCTACGCCTCGCCGCGCAAAAACTGCGGGGCGAATTGCGTAACCTGGGTTGGGTGCACATCGAAGAGGCGCGGCGCATTGCGCTCGAAAAAACCGCCGGCGCGTCTGCCACCTTGCCGCAGGGCTTGACCTTGATCGTCGGCTATGACGATTTTGTGATCGCCGATTCCGCGCAAAGCGTGCCGTTGCCGGACCTGCCGTTGCTCCACGCCAAAAGTCTCGAACTGCCGACCGATGGAATCGTCGCGTTGCCCGATTCCGATTGGGTGGTGGAAACCCAGGTCACGCAGGTCAAGCCGGACGCGTCCGACCGTTGGACGGCGGTTTTGGATTTTGGAATGTGTCGCGGGGAGCGGCATTTGCGCCGCCGCAAACCGGGCGACCGCTTTCAGCCGGCGGGCATGGCGGGGCACAGCCGGTCGCTCCACGATTTTATGATTGACGAAAAAATTCAGCGCGCCGCGCGTGCGCTCTTGCCCGTGCTCACCATCGGGGATCGCATCGTGTGGGTGTGCGGATTGCGCGTGGACGAACGCGCGCGCGTGACGGCGCTCACGCGCGAATTTTGGCGCGTCACGTTTCGGAAAAAATAAAACACCTGGGGGAGAACAAGTCATGCGGACAGTTACATGGCAAGATCGCCTGCGCTATTGGTTTGACACGATGATGTCGCAAGGCGTTCGCGCGCAAATCTTTTTGCTCGCGCTGGTTGCGCTCGTATTCGTCGTCGGCACTGCGGCGGCGCTCACGCTCACCGGCGTCGCCGGCGCGGACGATCAACCGGGTCCCGATTTCTTTCGCTTGGTCTGGATGAGTCTGATGCGGACGCTCGACGCCGGCACGATGGGCGGCGATGACGGCGCGCCGCCGTTTTTGGGCGGGATGCTGTTCATCACGCTCGGCGGCATTTTCATCGTCAGCACCTTGATCGGCATTTTGACGAGCGGCGTCGAAGCCAAGATCGCCGAACTCCGCAAAGGTCGCTCGTTCGTCGTCGAGCAAAACCACACGCTCGTCCTGGGTTGGTCGGAGCAGGTATTTACGATCCTTTCCGAAATTGCCCAAGCCAACGCGAACCAGAAAAATC
Source organism: uncultured Anaerolineales bacterium (assembly GCA_903825565.1). GTDB lineage: Bacteria > Chloroflexota > Anaerolineae > UBA4142 > UBA4142 > CAIKBD01. The sequence continues at coordinate 2,121 of CAIKBD010000527.1, forward strand.
CGTGCATCGTGATCCTGGCGGACAAAGACAAGGTGGAGATGGAAGACGAAATTCGCGCCAAAGCGCCGCACCTTGGGCGCACGCGCGTCGTCTGTCGCACCGGTAGTCCGCTCGAACCGACCGATCTCGAAATTGCCAACCCGCACACCGCGCGCGCGATCATCATCGTCGCGCCGGACGTGGCAGACCCGGATACGCACGTCATCAAAACGATGCTCGCGCTGACGAATAACCCGCGCCGCAAAACCGAACCGTATCACCTCGTCGCCGAAATCCACGATCCGAAAAACGTCGAGGTCGCGCAGATGGTCGGGCGCGGCGAAGCGCAAATCGTCGAGGTTGGTGATCTCATTTCGCGCATCACCGTGCAAACCTGCCGCCAATCCGGTTTGTCCGTCGTCTACACCGAGTTGCTCAATTTCGGCGGCGACGAAATTTATTTTCACGAAGAACCCGGCTTGGTCGGCAAATCGTTTGGCGACGCATTGCTCGCGTACGAGGATTCCGCGCTGATCGGCATCCAAACGCGGGACGGGCGCGTTCACGTCAAGCCGCCGCTGCCGACGCCGTTCGCCGCCGGCGACAAGGTCATTGCAATTTCGGCGGACGACGACACGATCAAACTGGCGGCGGGCGCGCCGCCGATTGACGCGCGCGCAATTCAGATTCAAGCGCGCGCGCCGCACGCGGCGGAGCGCACGCTGATCCTGGGTTGGAACCGGCGCGCGCCGAGCATCCTCCGCGAACTCGATAGTTACGTCGCGCCCGGCTCGCAAACGCTCGTCGTCGCCAACGTTGCCGCCGCCGACATTCCGCCGACGCAAAATCAAACCGTCACCTTCCAAGCCGGCGAAACGACGGCGCGTGCCACGCTCAATGCGCTCGCTGTGCCCGCATTCGATCACATCATCGTGCTCAGTTACGCCGACACGCTGGAAACGCAAGAGGCGGACGCGCAAACGCTGATCACGCTGTTGCACCTGCGCGATTTGAGCGAGCGGAGCGGCAAACATTTCGCCATCGTCAGCGAAATGCTCGACGTGCGAAACCGTGCGCTCGCCGAAGTGACCCGCGCCGACGATTTCATCGTGAGCGATCAGATCATCAGTCTGTTGCTCTCCCAGGTTTCCGAGAACAAACATCTTAACGCCGTCTTTGCCGATCTGTTCGATCCGGCGGGCGCGGAAATTTACTTGAAACCGGCGGACGAGTACGTGCAACTCGGCGTGCCGCTCAATTTCTACACTGTCGTGCAAGCCGCGCGCCAACGCGACGAAATTGCCATCGGCTATCGGTTGTGCGCGCGCGCGCACGATGCCGCGCACGCGTATGGCGTCGTCGTCAATCCGAAAAAATCGGCGAGCGTCACGTTTGCCGCTGGCGACACGATCATTGTGATCGCCGAAAGTTAGCGCGGCAAGGTCGGCGCAGATGCGGGTTCTGTTCATCACCGGCGAATTTCCGCCGATGCCCGGCGGCGTGGGGGATTGCACGCACGAGATCGCCAAAGAGTTGGCGCGGCAAGGCGTGGCGGTCGGCGTGCTCACCACCACGCGCGCCGCAAAATTTCAAGCGCGCAACGCGCCATTCAAATTTTATCCGCGTGTGGCAAACTGGGACTGGGCAAGTTGGCGCACGCTGGCAACCGTGATCCGCGAATTCGGCGCGGAGGTCGCGCACGTTCAGTACCAAACCGGCGCGTTCGGCATGCACCCGGCGATAGATTTTGCGCCGCGTTTTCTCGCCGCGCACCTGGCGAAAAACTTTCGGGGAACGGAACCAGGGAGCGGGGTTCGTTTTGTTACGACGTTTCACGATCTTCGCCCGCCGTACCTTTTTCCCAAAGCCGGGCGCATCCGCGAGTGGGTGACGCGCGAACTCGCGTGCGCCAGCGCGGCGGCAATCGCGACGAACGACGCCGATTCCGCGCGCCTCGCCACGTGGCGCGTCCGGCGCGGCGCGCTGATCCCCATCGGCTCGAACGTGACCACGACGCCGCCGCCCGATTATGATCGCGCCGCGTGGCGCGCGCGGCTGGGCGTGCATCCCGCCGAAATGCTGATCGGCTATTTCGGTTTTCTCAACGCCAGCAAGGGCGGCGAAACGCTCGTGCGCGCGCTCGCGCAAATTGCCGATGCGAAACTGGTGATGATCGGCGGGCAGACCGGCGCGAGCGATCCGACCGATGCGGCGTACCTGGCGCGCGTGAAAAATTTGATCGCCGACCTGGGATTGGGCGCGCGCGTTATTTGGACGGAGCACGCGGCGGCGGAAATCGTCAGCGCGCATTTTCGCGCGACGGATGTGTGCGCGTTGCCGTACTGCGACGGCGCATCATACCGGCGCGGCACGTTGATGGCGGCGTTGGCGCACGGGTGCGCGATCATCACCACGCGCGCGGCAAACGCACCGGCGAGTGAACCCGTGCGCTTGCCGGCGTTGCGCGCCGGCGAAAATTGTTTACTGGTGCCGCCGAATGATCCCGGCGCGTTGGCGGCAGAGTTGGAGCGCGCGCGCCATGCGCCGGCGTTGCGCGCGCAGATCGGCGCGGGCGCGCTCGCGCTCGCGCAACATTTTACCTGGGATCAGATCGCGCGCCAGCACCTTGACCTCTATCGAAAAATTGGCGTTGCGACTGCTTGACAGGCGCGCGAGATGCGAGTATCCTGGACGCGGACAAACTGCTTGCGGTCGAGGCGCAGTCAAGTTGGAGGAGCACAATGAAAGCGATTATCAACGGAACCATCTGCACGCCGAACGAAGTTATCGAAGATGGAGTTTTGATCATTGATGGCGCGACGATTCATGCCATGGGCAACTTGGAAGCCCTGCCCGTGCCGGCGAATGCCGAGATCATTGACGCGCGCGGCAAATGGGTGACGCCGGGTTTAATTGACATTCACACTTATGGTTGTTTGGGTGTCGCACTGACTGCGCCGGAACGCGTGGCGACGGAATTGCCGGCGCTGGCGCGGCACGTTGCGCGTTTTGGGGTGACGCGCTTTTTGGTTTCGCCGATGATCGGCGACCGCGCGTTTATCACGCGGATGCTGGCGATGCTCGCCGCCGTCTTGCCCGACGTGCGCGCCGGCGCGCTGCCGCTCGGCATTCACCTCGAAGGTCCCTGGCTCGACCCGGCGCAACACGGCGCATTTCCATTGGAATTTCTGCACGCCCCCACGCTGTCCGAAGCGCGCGAATACTTGGACGCGGCGGGCGGCTGGTTGCGCGTCGTGACGCTTGCGCCGAATTTGCCGAACGCGCGTGAAGTGGCGCACTTTTTGCACGAGAATGGTGTGCGCGTTTCGCTCGGGCACACCAACACCGATTACGCGTGCGCGAGCGAGGCGCTGGCGTCCGGCGATTATGCGTTGGTGACGCACGTGTACAACGCGATGAGCGGTTTGCACCATCGCAATCCCGGCGTGCTGGGAGCGGTGTTCAGCTCGGATCGCATTTACGGAATGTTGATCTGCGATGGCATACACACGCACCCGGCGGCGGCGCAAATTTTGTTTCGCGCGCTCGGCACGGATCGCGTGATCCTCGTGACGGATGCTTCGCCCGGCGGCGGTATGACCGAAGGTTCGTTCACGATGCTGAACCAAACGGCAACGATTGTGGATGGCACGGCGCGCTTGCCGGACGGCACGCTGGCGGGCAGTATTCTCACGCTGAACCAAGCCGTGCAAAACGCGCAAAAGTTCGCTTGTCTGTCAATGAGCGAAGCCGTTCAGATGGCATCGGTGAATCCGGCGCGCGTGTTGGGGTTGTGGGATATGGGCAGTCTCAATGCCGGCGCGGACGCGGACATTGTGGTGATGGATCAAGATGGCAACGTGTCGCTTACGATGGTTGCCGGCGAAACGGTGTACCAAGCATAAATTCGCTCGCGGTGCATTTCCGCATTGCGAGCGGCAACGCGGAAATGCCAACGGATGTTTCATGCGCGTCACGACGCGGCGCACCTGCTGAAGGAGGCAGACATGCAGATTCGACCGATTCTCGAAACGGACATCGAGTCCGTCATTCAATTGTTCCGTGCCAATTACGGCGACGATTACGCGCTCCCCGAATTTTACGATCCGCAGTGGGTGAAACGCGGCATCTATTCCGATCACATCATTTGGTTGGTGATGCAAGACGCCGAGCGCGTCGTCGCGTCGGGCGCGTGCATTTTGAACTTTGGCGATTATAACGATCAGATCGGCGAGATTGGGCGCCTCGTGGTTGATCCGCAGGTGGGCGGCAAGGGGCTGGGTCGCCAAATGCTTGCCGCGCTGGTGGATGCGTCGGATGAGCGCGTCGAGTTTGCGTTCGCCGAGGCGCGCACCGTGCATCCCAAAACGCAAAAAATTCTCGACACGATTGGGATGCCTGCGTTGGGCTTTTTGCCGTTGCATTATAAAATGACGTGGCGCGAAAGTTTTGTGCTCAACGGCGATCTGTTTGGCAACGGGCGCAACCTCCGCCAACCGGGCACCGCCCAAGTCATCCCCGCCATCGCGCCGCTGGCGCGCCTCTCGCTTCGCAACCTCAAGCTCGACGAGCCGATTACGATCCGCGACAATGTGCGCGGCTATCCGCTCGATCAAAACACGGCGATCACGCCGCTCACCGGCGCGTCGCTGTTGCGCTTGCTCAAGATCGAGCATGGGCGTTTGATCGAGCCGGAAATTTTCGGTGGGATGCACATTGATCAGGGTTTGCCGCAATTGCAAGCGCGCAAAGCGGCGTACTATGTCGCGTCCGACGGCGATCACACGCTCGGCGCGATTGGCTATTTTTTCGAGGAGCACGACCAAAGTGTGCGGCTCACCGAACTGATCGCGCAGGATAACGCGGTCAAGGGCAGTCTGTTGCGGTTTGCCGTTGAGCAGGCAGAGTTGACGCACCAAGCCCAACTCATCGAATGTGATGTGAGTGCGGCAAGCCCGGCGCTGCAACAAACGTTGTTCGATATGGGCTTTTTGCCGTGCGCGTATGTGCCGGGCATGGTGTTTCACAACACGCATCGCCCCGATGTGATTCGGATGGCGAAACTCAATGCCGCCTGGGATTTGGGCCCGCTCACGTTGACCGAACCTTCGCGCGAGTATTTTGACTTGGTTGCGCCGCTGTTCGAGCGTGCGGCGGTGGAGCGCGTGAAAAAATTACCGGCGTTGGGCACCGCGGCATTGCGCGGTTTGACGCCGCTCGAAGTGTACTTGGTTCAGCACGTGGGCGAAGAGACGACGCCGGCGGCAGGCGCACTGCTCGACGCCGGCGCGTTGCATCTCGTGCTGGCGGGGTCGGTGCAACACGACGCGCACACGATCACCGCCGGCGGGTGCGTCAACGCCGAGGTCATTTTTGGACAGACGGATCGCGTCACGCCGATTGCCGGGCGGGACACGCGTTTGCTCACGCTCACGCGCGAGCGGTTGAACGCCTTGTGTGATCGCTACCCGCGTTTGGGGATCAAGTTGTACCAAAACCTTGCCGCCGCGCGCGGCAGTGTTTGACGCGTTGCCTGCTTTACTTTTCCAATCCCGCAATTCTTTGCGGGATTGTTTCTTTTCCGTTATAATGTTGCGCGCCAACTGCATCGGGAGGTCAATGGCAATGGACTCGATCAAGGTTTTGATGACGCTCCGTTTTACCGAGGCGCAACTCGCGCGCATTCGCGCCGTGTCGCCGCGCCTCGTCGTCGCGCAAAAATCGGTGAAAGAGGGCGCGGATTTTGCGGATGTGGCGGCGCTGTTCGACGGCGACGAAGAAATCGGGTACTGCACCGTGCCGCCGCGCGATCTCGCGGTCGCGCCGCGGTTGCGCTGGGTGCAGTTGCACACCGCCGGCATCAATCACCTCACCGGGCATCCGATTTTGCAAAGCAACATTCACTTGACGACCAACTCGGGCACGCACCCCACGCCGATTGGCGAGTTGGCGCTCGCGCTGATGCTCGCGCTCGCGCGCAAAATTCCGCTGATGGTGCGCAAGCAAGATCGCGGCGAGTGGGATCGAAACAAGTGGCAGGTGTTCCTCGGAACGGAATTGCGCGGCAAGACGCTCGGCATCGTCGGGTACGGAAGCATTGGGCGCGAAGTGGCACGCATCGCCAAGCAGGGTTTTGCGATGCGCGTGCTGGCGATGTCGCGGAGCGGTGAGAAACGGGATCGCGGCTATCACGAGCCGGGCGTCGGCGACCCGGATGGCTCGCTCCCCGCCGCGTGGTTCGCGCGCACGCAACTGCGCGAACTCCTCGCGCAGTCCGATTTTGTGCTGATTGCCGCGCCGCTCACAGACGAAACACGCAATCTCATTGGCGAGGCGGAACTGCGCGCGTTGAAACCGTCCGCGTTCCTGATCAATATCGCGCGCGGCGGCATCGTCAGCGAGCCGGCATTGATCCGCGCACTCACGGAAAATTGGATCGCCGGCGCGGGGCTGGATGTGTTTGAACACGAACCGCTTCCCGCCGAAAGCGAATTGTGGCGGCTTGAAAATGCGATCATCTCGCCGCACATTTCCGCCGCGACGCCGCAGTACGATGATCGCGCAGTCGCCCTGTTCTGCGAAAACTTGCGCCGCTATGTGAACGGCGATGCGTTGCTGAATGGGGTAAATTTGGAGAAAGGATATTGAGCAAATGACAAATGAGCAAATGACAAATGAGCAAATGACAAATGACAAATGGGAAAATGGGAAAATGGGAAAATGACAAATGAGCAAATGACAAATGACAAATGGCAAATGGGAAAGTGATGTAAAGTGATGAGGTGGTGGAATGGGACAGCAATCTCCAAGGGATATTCAAAAGCGCACGTTTGATTTTGCTATCCGAACAGTCAAAATGGTGGATCGCTTGCCCCGCACTTTGGCGGCGGTAGAGATTGGCCGCCAGGTCTTGCATTCGAGTACATCTATCGGCGCAAATGTCCAAGAGGCCGATGCGGCTGAATCGAAAAAAGATTTCGTGCATAAAATGGGAATTGCGCGGAAAGAGGCGCAGGAAACACGCTATTGGCTTGGAATTATTCGCGCGGCGATTCTGTTAAATGATCCGGAAATTGAATCCTTGTGGAAAGAGAGCGACGAACTCGCGCGTATTTTATTTGCCATCATCAAAAGCGCGCGAACCCAAATTGCGACCTAACCCACCGCATTCGCTTTGTCATTCATTACTCCTCACTCGCCATCCGTCATTTGTCATTTGTTCATTTGCCATTTGCCATTCGCCATTCATTACTTGCTATTTGTTCATTTGTCATTTGTTCATTTGTCATTCTCTCTGGAGTTCTATGATTCAAGGCGTTCTCTTCGATCTCGGTTGGACGTTGATGTACGCGGACGTGAACGGTGACGGCACCGCGCAAGCGCACGCCGCGCTCGGCGCGTATTTGCGCGCGAATGGATTTGCCGCTAACGACGATTTTTCGCGCGCGTTTCAAGCGGCGCGCGAACGCGGCTGGAAATTGGCGGACGAGACCGGCGTCGAGCAACCCGGCGCGCTTGCGCTGGCGGAAACGTTCACGCAATTCGGCTGGGCTTGCCCCGACGGTTTGCTCGCGCGCGCGAACGACGCGTTTTTCGGGGCGCTGGGCGACAAGTGGCACGCATACCCCGATGCGCTGGCGACGCTGCGCGAACTGGCGCGACGCGGCTGGCGCGCCGGCATCATCTCCAACGCGGACGACAATGGCTTGGTGCACCGTCAAGTTCAGCGCATGGGATTTGCGCCGTTCGTCAACCCGGTGTTGAGTAGCGCGGCGGAACCGCGCTGGCGCAAACCCGACCCGCGCCTTTTTCATCTCGTCAGCGACGCGTGGCAGATTGCGCCGCGCGACCTGGTTTACGTCGGCGATTCGCCGCGCTACGATACGCTCGGCGCGCACCGCGCCGGTATGCGCGCGATTTTGCTGGAGCGCGGCGACGGCGGCTGGTGGCAAAAAGTTCCGGCGGAACTCGCCACCGATCCGCAGATTCAGCCGGACGCGACCGTGAAAACGCTCGCGGAAATTCCGGGCGTGATCGAAAAGATGTGAAGGACAATCCCGAATTGCCCGATTGCCGAACAGACAAGGAGACCCATTGACTACTCAACTCAAAATCCTCATGCTCTCTGCCGAAATCGCGCCGTTCGCCAAGACCGGCGGGCTTGCCGACGTGGTGGGCGCGCTACCCAAAGCGTTGCGCGCGCTGGGGCACGACGTGCGCGTGGCGATGCCGCGCTACGGCGTGATTGATCCCGCGCCATTCCATTTACGCAAGGCGCTCGATCCGTTTCCGGTGCCGCTCGACAGCACGCATGAGGATGCCGCGGTGTGGGAAGGCGAATTGGCAACGGGCATCCCGGCGTATTTCATCGAGAATAAGAAATACTACGACCGCGAAGGGATTTACATGTATCCCGACGACGCCGAGCGATTTATCTTTTTCGCGCGCACCGCGCTCGAAATGTTGCGGCGGTTGGCGTGGAAGCCGGATGTGATCCACTGCCACGATTGGCACACCGCGCTGGTGCCCAATTGGCTCCGTACGATCTATGCCGCCGATCCGTTTTTCACGGACACGGCGACCGTCTTTACGATCCACAACATTCAGTTTCAAGGCGTCTTTGGCTATCGCATCCTCGAAATCGCCGGGCTGGGCGCGTACGGTTTCATCGCGCATCCCAGCATTGCGCCGGAGATGAACCGCGTGTTCGATTTTATGGCGCGCGGCATTCTGTTCGCCGACAAGATCAACGCCGTGAGCGAAACGTATGCGCGCGAAATTCAGACGCCCGAGTTTGGCGAAAAGCTCGATCCGATTTTGCGCGACCGCAAAGATCGCCTCGTCGGCATTTTGAACGGCATTGACACCGAGCAGTTCGATCCCGCGCGCGATCCCAACCTGGCGCAACCGTTCACCGCCGACACGCTCGACGCGCGCGCGATCAATAAACTGGCGTTGCAAAAAGAGTGCGGCTTGCCGCAAAATCCCGCCGTGCCGGTGCTCGGCATGGTGAGCCGGCTCAACACGCAAAAGGGGATCGATCTGATCAGCGACACGATTGATCACATCATCGAAACATTTGACGCGCAATTCATTTTGCTCGGCACCGGCGATCAGCATTACCACGATTTTTTCACGCGCTTGAAGCAACGTTACCCGGAACGCGTCGCCGTCTTTCTCACCTTTAACGATGCGTTGGCGCGCAAAATTTATGCGGGGAGCGATCTCTTGCTGATGCCCTCGCGCAGTGAGCCGAGCGGCACGAACCAAATGCTGGCGATGCGGTACGGCTGTATTCCGCTGGTGCACGCGACCGGCGGTTTGGCGGATTCGGTGGCGGATTACAACGCGCGCACCGCCACCGGCGTTGGCTTTGTTTTCAAACGGCAGGATCGCTGGGCGATGTTCGCCGCGTTAGCGCGCGCCTTGCAGGTGTACCAGTCGCCAACGGATTGGCGCAATTTGCAAATTCGCGCGATGCAGTACGATTCATCGTGGGCGGCGGCGGCGCAAAAATACACCGCGCTCTACGTCGCTGCGCGCGCCACGCACGCGCAGGCGTTGCAAGCCGCCCGCGCCCGCGCGCATGATTTGCAACAGACGAGCGACAAACTCGCCGCGCTCCCGTCGCGCCTCGCGCGCCTGAGCGATCTGGCGTACAACCTGTGGTGGGGTTGGAATCCGGCGGGGCGCTATGTTTTCCGTGACCTCGATCCTGAATTGTGGGAGCGCGTGCGGCGCAACGCCGTGCGCTTGTTGCGCGAGATCGATCCCGCTAAACTGCGCGCCGCCAGCGAAAACCCGGCTTGGCTCCAGTTGTATGATCGCGCTGTCGAACAGTTCGACGCGTACCTGGGATCGAAAGCCACGTGGTTCGCTACGACATATCCGTACCTCGCCGACCGGAGCATCGCGTACATGTCATTCGAGTTCGGCTTGCACGTATCCCTGCCGATCTACTCCGGCGGTCTCGGCATCCTGTCCGGCGATCACACCAAAGAGGCGAGCGACCTGGGTCTGCCGTTCATCGGCGTCGGCTTTTTGTATCCGCAAGGTTACTTTACGCAACGGCTCAACCCCGACGGCTGGCAAGAAGCGATTCACGAAAAACTCAATTTCGCGCTCGCGCCGGCGACGCCCGCGCGCGACGCAAACGGCAACGAGATCATGATCCAGGTTGAATTGCCGGGGCGCTCCGTCTATGCCAAAATTTGGCGCATCCAGGTTGGGC
>CAIKBD010000528.1 GCA_903825565.1 uncultured Anaerolineales bacterium
ATGCCAGCCAGGTCTGGACCTATCCCGAACTGGCTCCGACGCAATCGCAATTACTCAAAGACCTGGGTTTGCCGACGCCCCAACAAACCTTGAGGCTATCGTGAAGTCAATTGAATTTGGTCAACCCTGGAATACAGGCTGAGGAGCGCGAAGCGTTTGCGACGAAGCATCTCGCAATTCCAAGTAGGAGATTCTTCGCTCCGCAAAGTGCGCTCCGCTCAGAATGACATAAAAACAAGTTTCTGGGTAGGAGGCGGTTTTTGCCGACGAGAAATCTCGCTTTCAGCGCTGGAGATTTCTCGCTGCGCTCGAAATGCCAAGTTGGGTTTGTCCGTTCAATCCGCCCGTGTCCGTTGTGATGGAGTGACTGTGGAAAAATTTGTCATCGAAGGCGGCACGCAACTGCGCGGCACCGTGACGCCGAGCGGCAACAAGAACGCCGCGCTACCGATTCTCGCCGCGACCCTGCTCACGGATGAGCCGGTCACGTTGCGGAACGTGCCGCGCATCCGCGACGTGGAAGACATGCTCGCGCTCCTCGCCAGCGTCGGCGCGGAGATTCACGAGCTGGGCGCGCACGATCTCGTCATCCACACGCGCGCCGTGCGCACGACCGAACTCGACCGCGCGATCTGCTCACGCATCCGCACCTCGATCTTGTTCGCGGGTCCGTTGCTCGCGCGGACGGGGCAAATTCGTTTGCCGCCGCCCGGCGGCGACGTGATCGGGCGGCGGCGCGTGGACACGCATCTCCACGCCTTGCGCGCGCTCGGCGCGGAGATTCACGTCAACGACGGATTCGATATGCAAACCGACGGCTTGCGCGGGCGCGACATTTTTCTCGACGAGGCGAGCGTGACCGGCACGGAGAACGCGTTGATGGCGGCGGTGTGCGCGCGCGGCACGACGATTTTGCGGAACGCCGCGAGCGAGCCGCACGTCCAAGACCTGGCGTTACTGCTCAACCAAATGGGCGCGCGCATCGCCGGCATCGGCTCGAACACGTACACGATTGAGGGCGTCGAAAAATTGCGCGGCGCGGCAGCGACCATCGGCGCGGATTACATCGAGACCGGCAGTTTCATCGGTTTGGCGGCGGTGACGCGCGGCGAAATCTTGATCAAGCATGCCGCGCCGGAACACTTGCGGATGGTGTTTCTCGTTTTCAAACGGCTCGGCATCGAGTGCCAGGTGCGCGGCGACGATGTGTTCGTCTCGGCGCATCAGCCGCTCCGCATCGAGAACGATCTGCACGACGCGATCCCGACGATTGGCGACGGCATTTGGCCCCAGTTCCCGTCGGACTTGATGAGCATCGCGCTCGTCGTGGCGACGCAATGCGCGGGCACGATCTTGCTGTGGGAAAAAATGTTCGAGGGGCGGATGTTTTGGGTGGACAAGTTGATGAATATGGGCGCGCGCGTCGTGTTGTGCGATCCGCATCGCGCGGTCGTCGTGGGCCCCAGCCACCTGCACGGCGAGCGGCTCGAATCGCCGGACATTCGCGCGGGGATGGCGCTGTTGCTCGCGGCGTTGTGCGCGCGCGGGCAAAGCACAATCCACAACATCGGGCAGATTGATCGCGGGTACGAACGCATCGAAGAAAAACTGCGCGCGCTCGGCGCGCGGATCGAGCGAGTGAAGGTGTAGGAGCGTGTTTTATCAATTCGGTCAAAGACCTGACGGGACGCGGACGAGCGCGGAAAACGCAGATAAAAACCAAATTCTAGAAAATAATTAAATCCGTGCTTGTCCGTTCTCGTCCGCGTCCCCTCCAATTCCTGTGGTGTCAACTCGTCCGAGCGAGGGGCTGAATTTCAAAACACTTTCCAAGGCAATGGCGACACGGCAGAGATCATGGCGATCTCTGCCGTGTCATTTTATTGCCCGCGCCGAATGCGGTACCCCAGTACCCATCACCCGTCCGCAAAACAGTACTCCGCCCCGATGACAGCGCGCCCGATTTGCGTTATGCTGGAAGCGCAAATCAAGTAACGCAAATTTCCAAATTTGCGCCACGAGGTATCCAATGAAGCGCATCATTTTGTTGTCGGCGTTTGGCGGACTTGGGATCGTATTCCTCTGCGTTTTCTCCAGCGGCATTGTCGTTGCCGCGCGATCCGCGACCGCCGCACCTGTTTTTCTGCCGCTCGTCGCGACGAGCGCGCCAAGTTCTGGCGCCGCGCTACTTCAGCCCGGCGATTGGCAATATGTCGGCGCGTTCCGCTTGCCGGACGCGGGGGAACGCCCGCGCACGTTCGAGTACGGCGGCAACGCGATGACGTTCAATCCGAACGGCGATCCGTCCGGCGCGAATGATGGATTCCCCGGATCGTTGTTCATCACCGGGCACGAGCGGATGCCGTACGGCGAATTGCCGGACGGCAACCAGGTCGCCGAGATCGCCATTCCCGCGCCGATCCATTCGCGCGATCTGAGTGCGCTCAACCAAGCCGGGTTTCTCCAACATTTTCAAAATGTCGCGCAAGGTTTTTTCGTCGGCTTGGACGAAATTCCGCGCGTTGGCATGGCGTACCTCAATCATCCCGCGACCGGCGCGAAAATTCATCTCGCGTGGGGTCAACACTTTCAACCGGATTCGCCGGTCGCCTCGCACGCATGGTTCGATCCAAACTTGTCCGCGCCGAACATGCGCGGGTCGTGGTTCATCGGCAATCAATCGCAGTACGGCGTCAACGGCTATCTGTTTGAAATTCCCGGCGCGTGGGCGAATCAATTTGCCAGCGGCAAACCGCTTGCCACCGGGCGATTCAAGGACGGCGGTTGGTCGGGGATGGGTCCCGCGCTGTTCGCGTACAAACCCTGGGTGGACGAGCGCGGCACGCCCGCCGCAAACGGCGCGCGCTTGGCAGAAACGCCGTTGCTCCTCTACGAAAATTCGTTCAACACGAACAACATCGAGCGCGCGCTCACCGGCTATCAACACGTGGACGAATGGGAGGGCGGCGCGTGGCTCACGACCGCCGCCGGCAAATCCGCCGTAATTTTTGCCGGCACGAAAGGGACGGGCGCGAAATATTGGTACGGCTTTATCAACCCGGCGGGCGCGCAACTGCCGTGCGTGTACCAAGAATTTGTGACGCAGTTTCCCGTGTGCCGGCTGGCGAACGGCGCGGTGTGTCCGCCGAGCGATCTGATCGAGTGTGCCGGGCACACGTCGGAGCGCGGTTGGTGGAGCGCGCGGATGGACGCGCAGATCATTTTTTACAATTCCGATGATCTGGCGCGTGTCGCCGCCGGGCAAATGCAAACCTGGGAGCCGCAACCCTACGCGACGCTCGACCTCGACGATTACCTCTATCTCAATCCCGCCGGGATCGAAACCGAACTGCTCGGCGCGGGGGCGCAACGCCGGTACCGCATCGGCGATGTCGCGTTTGATCGCGCGAACGGAATGGTCTACGTGCTCGAACTGTTCGCGGACGATGCCAAGCCGGTCGTGCATGTGTGGCGCATCCGCTGAGAGAGCGTTTTATAAATCCGGTCAAAGACCTGATTGGACGCAGACGAGCGCGGAAAACGCGGATAAAAAACAAATTCTGAAAAATAATTTCCGTTCTCGTCCGTTCTCGTCCGCGTCCAATCAGATCCCTGCGGTGGCAACCTGTTCGAGCGAGGGGCTGAATTTCAAAACACTTTCCGAGCGGCGCGCGCCAGCAGTTGAACCCAAGGAGGGAGCGAACGATGCAAGCGAAAAAAATTTTCAACGCCCTGATGCCCTGGCTCGTGTGCGCCGCAGTGTTGCTCGGCGCGACCGCGTGCGAGCCGGAACAAACCGGTCCGCGCGCGTGGCTGGATGTGCCGCTCGACGGATCGAGCGTGCCGGTCGGCGCGGCGATTCCGATCATCGCGCACGCCTACGCGCGCGACGGCGTCGCCGAAGTGTTGCTCTCGATCAACGGCGTCGCGTACCAGCGCAGTCCCGCCGCCGCCGGCGCGACGCTCGCGCAGGTCAAGCAAGCGTGGACGCCGCAACAAGAGGGCGATTATATTTTGCAAGTCGTCACATTTTCAAAAAGCGGCGCGACGAGCAACCCGGCTTCCGCGCGTGTGCGTGTGCTCGGCAAAGCGACGCCCACGCCGACGCCGGTCGCCAGCCGCACGCCGACGCCGGTGATCAGCGTGACGCCGCCGCGCGACGCGTCCGCCGATTTGGAATTGGTCAGCGTCGAAGCGTTCGTCGTCCTCACGAAAGGCGAACAACAATTTTGCGATATTCGCGTGACGTATCGCAACACCGGCACGATTCCGATTCCGAACGATTACACGATCCAAGCCGCGCTCGATGGCAGACCGCACGCGACGATCACGCGCGGGCGCGGGTTCGGCGTCGGTGGAACCGCAGAAGCGATTTTCGTGTACCAGTTTACCGGCACCGCGTACATCGGCATCAATCTCGACTCGACGAACGCGGTGGCGGAAAGCAACGAAGCGAACAACGCGTTTGCCGAAGCGCGCCTGTGCGGCACGCCCGTCGTTTCGGTCACGCCCTCGCCGACGATTCCTTTGCCGGTGATCACGCTCGTCTCGACGCGCACGCCGACCGCCACGCCGACGATTCCCACGCCGGCGCAGATCAATTTCCGCGCGGATCAAACGACGATCACGCGCGGGCAATGCACAACCTTGCGCTGGGATGTCGAAAACGCGACGGCGGTTTTTCTCGAAGGGAATGGCGTGCCAGGTCACGGCACGCAACAAGTGTGCCCGAACAACACGACGACGTATACGCTCCGCGTGAACGCGCAAACCGGCGCGACGGATCGCAACGTCACGATCAACGTCCAAGCGCCGCCGAGCACGTCGACGCCGACACGCACGCCGACGCCGCGCGATACGCAAGGTCCGCCCGCGCCGGTCTTGGTCGCGCCGAAAGGAACGTTCACGGCTTGCCGAACGAGTGTGACACTCGATTGGAATCCGGTCAGCGATCCGAGTGGCATCAAACACTATATCGTCAAATGGTCGGTGGATGGCAGATCGGGCGGCACCGAGACCACCGGCACGCAACACACCCTGACCTTGACGTGCGACAGCAAGTCACACACGTATACGTGGAGTGTGCAGGCGGAGGACAATGCCGGCAATCGCGGCGGTACTTCGAGCGCAACGTTTACCAACCCGGCGGGACTGTACTAGATCGCAGACTGAAAAAGCAAAAATTTTTGGGACGCGGATCGCTCCGCGCACGGAGAACGCGAATGTTTTTGTCTGTGCTTGTCTGCGCTCGTCCGCGTCCAATAAAATGAATTTGCTTTCGGCTGGTCCGAGTTAGGAAGGATTGAAGATGAAACGCGGATGTGTGATCCCAATGCTCGTTCTGTTCGTTCTCGCGCTGTGCGTTGGCGCGGCGCTTGGCGTGATGTGGCTCGCGACGCCGGTCACGCGCCCCATCGTGTTGATCAACACGCCGCGCGACGCCGCGCGCGTGCCGGTAAACCATGACACGGTCATCCAAGCCATCGCGCGCGACGAGCAAAAAATCAAGCGCGTCGAATTGTGGGTGAACGACCAATTGCTTGACGCGCAAAACAGTACGCTCCCCGGCGGCAGTTCGCCGTTTCCGCTCGCGCTGAATTGGCGACCGACGATTTCCGGCACATACACGATCAGCGTGCGCGCGTTCAACACGCGTGGCGCGCGCAGTCACACGACGATCACGTTGCAGGCGCAGCAAGCGGCGGATCGTGATGCGGACCAGATCGCCGACGCGGAGGACGCGTGCCCCGATCAGCCGGGCACACAGGCGGCGCAGGGTTGCCCGGATCGTGACGGCGACGGCATCCGCGACAGCGCCGACGTGTGCGCCGATCAAGCCGGGCTGATCGCCGCGCGTGGTTGCCCCGCGCCGAGCGCGCGCGACCGTGATGGTGACGGCACGCTCGATGCGGCGGACGCGTGTCCCGATCAACCCGGCGCGCCGTTCGCGCAAGGTTGTCCCGACACGGATGGCGACGGCGTCGGCGATGCGAACGACGCGTGCCCGCGCGAAGCGGGGTTGGGGCAAAACGGCTGTCCCACGCCGGGCGACGCGGACGGCGATGGCGTCGCCGATGCGAATGACGCGTGCCCGCGTGTGCCTGGGCGTGCCGAGTTTGCCGGGTGCGCCGATGATGATGGCGATGGCGTGCCCACGCCGAACGACGCGTGTCCGCGTGAACGTGGCTCCGCGCAACTCGCCGGCTGTCCCGATCGCGATAGCGACGGTGTGCGCGACGCGCTCGATCTCTGCCCTGCCGCGCCGGGTCCCGCGACGAACAGCGGTTGCCCGTTCACCGGCGCGCGCGACGGCGACGGTGATGGCGTGCTGGATGATATTGATCTCGCGCCGGGCGAACCGGGTCTCGCGTCGAACGGCGGCAGTCCGATCCCAGGTCGCGGCGCGGATCGCGACGGCAATCAAATCCCGGATGATGGCGAGCCGCCGCGCCGCGAGGGAATGCTACCGGGCGGGCTGGTGATTCCGCTACTCGATCTTGATCTCTCGCGGTTTTCGCTCATCCCGCGCCGCCCCGTTCCCAAAATCATGACTGCGGTCGAACTGGATGCGCTATCGTATCGCGTGTTTGCCAGCGGCGATCTCACCGACCTGACGTGCTACATCACGTTGCGCTACACGATCACCGATGGCGCGGGGGTGGCGGTGCCGGTCGAGACGGTCGTCAACACGCCCGGTGGACTCGATCTCGATCCTGGGGCGGCGGAGCGCGAGTGGAACTTGCCGCAAGTGTTGGGCGCGGAAAGCGAGCGCGTGTTCGCGGCGGACACGGATTATCCGGTGAATATTCAGGTTTCGTGTCTCGGCATCGTCGAACGCCATGCCGACGTGCCGCTGACGTACGAGTTGGGGAGTTTCAGTGCGTTACATGCGTCGTCCGACTGGGACGGGCATGTGATGTGGGCGAACTCGGCGGGCGGCGAGGGCGGTCGGCGTTTTCACGTCGAGTATCGTTTGTGTCAGAATGCGTGCGAGACGAGCACGTACCAAGCGCCGGTGCTCGAATTGTTCGACAGCGGTCCGCGCGAATCGTTGCACTGGACATACGCCGGCGATGTGCGCGCGATTCGCGGATTTGGAATCTATGTGAACGGCAGTATTCGTGATCGCATGCCGCCGACGATCAACGCGTATGACATTACGACGTTTGCGCGCCCGCCGTGCGGCGAGACGTATCGCTATCATGTGACGGTGTATGGCGGCGAAGCCGGCGCGGTGCGCGAATCACCGCCGAGCAACACGGTGACGCTGACCAGCGCGCATTGCCCGCGCCGGGTGCGCGTTACATTCGGGACGGTGCAAACCGGCAATCTCGGCGGCGACGAAAGCGGGTACTCGACGGTGGGTCCGATCACCGGCGATTTCTTCGCTTCGGCGAACGCGCGTCAGACAATCAGTTTCAACGCCTCGGTTTGCGACGATCTCAGTTACTGTTCGTACAGCGAGATTCGGCACGGCTTGCGGCTGGGGCACAACGCGACCTACACGGTGCAATCCATTTTCGACTGGGTGCACACGCAACAAGCATCGTGTCTGGGCGGCGGGTGCGCGTCGAATCATTATCGCGCGTCGGAAGTCAATTTCGTGACGGTGATGCTGGGCGGCGACGACGATCTCACATTCGGCGGAACGATCATGGATGTGGACTGGGGCGGGGACGCGTGGGGGACGCTGTTCGATACGTCCGAGCAGATTCGCGCGCGCGAGCTGGTGCCGGGTGTGCCGGTTGAGCGCACGTTGCGCAATCGCAATATCACGCTGACGGTGCAAATCGAGATGTTGAGTGAATAAAATAAACCTGCCAGACGCACACAAGCGTCTGGCAGGTTTAGGGTCCGGGGCTTATGCATATAAATTTGGATCGTCAGTGGCTAGCCCTTCGGCGCGAGCAATTTGAACTAACCGCGCATCCGCCGAAAGAAAAATCAGAGCGCTCCGCGATAATGATTGCTGAAAGCGGTTCGCCCGCTGATAATGCGCGTGCCAACTCCCGGCGGCGTTTGGTGGATACGCGTCGCCGCGAACGTGAGGGTGTCGTTTCGGCAAGCAAGCCGGCTTGTTTCAAAACGCGCAGGGCACGCGTATATTCTGTGTGCGTCCATTGTGGACGTGCTGGTTTTTTGCGCCAGACGATTTTGACTTGCACGGATTGGTGTTCGGGCAGGTCAAGCGTCTGCAGCGGGCGTAACAAGCCGTCTTCGTAAATTGCTGTAATTGTGCGTTCCATATACCTTTGGGTAGAAGAGGTGCGTGCCAGTTCCATCAGTTTGCCGATTGCGGATCGTCCCGCTCACTTGGTCGGCGCTTGGGGTGGTTTCAATCCTTTCGGCACTTGCGGCACGCGGAAAATGATTTTCAACAGACTGTCGAAAAATTCCGTGACGTACTCTTGTTTGAAACCGGACAGCGCGGCGACGACATAGAGAAATACCGGTCCCAGTTGCACGTTGCCGGGCAGGGTAATATTACCGGCGAGGATGCCGGCTTGCGACACGAGAAACAGCATTGCGCCGACGAGCAAACCGACAATCGGGCGCGCAAAATAATTCATGTTGTACGCCGGATCGTATTCGCGGAATTGGACAAACCAGGGCAAGTTGTACAACGCGCCGATCACGCCGCCGATCATGCCCCAGCCCATCGCGCGCAACAGCACGATAAACTCCAGCGCGACCGGCAAGCCGAACAAGGTCAAACTGGGAATGTACGTCAGCGCGATCAACGCGCCGCCCAGCGCAAACGCGCACAACTCCCACAGCCATAACAGCCAGACGCCGATGCCGCGCGCGGCTTTCATACTACGCTCGCTGCGTTTCAATTTGGCATCTACCGACTGCGTGAAAAACTCGGCGCGCGCAAAGTTGCGATCTTCGACGGCTTGGCGGGCTTGCAACAACAGTTCGAAGCAAAAATCGGTTGCGGCTTTGCTGTCGCGCAAATCCAATTTGACATCGCTGTACAGCCGGTCAATTCGATCCGAAAGTTGCGCAAAGCGGTCTTCGGTGGAGGTGCGCGACATGAGAATTGGTTCCGGCGAAAAGATGCTGGGTTCGGCGGTCAAGAGCGGCGCGGGCGGGCGCACGGGCGCGGGCGGCGGCGCGGCAAGTTCCACCATTGCGGGGGGCGGCGACACCGGTTCGGCGGCGACCGGTTCTACCGGTTCGAGCGGGCGCGCCGCCGGGGTCGCGGATGCGGGCGGCGGTTCGGTGAGCGTTGGCAAGTCGGGTGTGGTTTCATCGGGCGTGGGCGGCGTCACGGTTGTCACCGGTTGTGCCGGTTCGACGATATAGTTGGGCAAAGCCGCCGAGCCGCTATCGCCGAACAATGCGTCCACCGGGCGGGGCTTGTCTTTATTGGGGTTGGACATTGAGAATTACCTCCGCAAGCGAACGATACGCTTCTGCGCCGTCGCCAAGTTTATCAATTTCGAAAATGGTGCGGCGTTGCGCGGGGGCTTCGGCAAAGCGCACGCTTTCCTTGATCGTGACGTTCAAGAGTTTGTTGGGATACGCGGCGCGCACGCGATCCAATACTTCGCGCGAGTGAGTGCGGCGCGGGTTGTACATCGTCGGCACAATGCCGAGCAATTTCAAGTTGGGATTCAAGCGGCGTTGCACGCGCGCCACCACGTCAATCAACGCATCCAAGCCGCGCATGGCGAGAAATTCGCATTGCAACGGCACGAGAATTTCATCGGCGGCGGCGAGTGCGTTGACGGTCAGCAAACCCAGACTGGGCGGACAATCAATCAGGATAAAGTTATAGTTGTCGCGGATGTTGGCGATGGCGTCGCGGAGAATAAATTCGCGGCCCATCATCGCCACCAGTTGCAGTTCCGCGCCCGCGAGATCAATGTTCGAAGGAATCAGATCGAGGTGCGGGCGAATGTGATGCGTCACGGCGGCGGTGGGAATGCGGGTGTCGGTGAGAATCGAGTAGAGCGTAAATTCCAAATCATACGCCGGCAAGCCGGTGGTGATGGATAATGCGCCTTGGGGATCGGCGTCAATCAAAAGGGTATAGTACTCTTTTTCGGCGAGCGCCGCGCCCAGATTGATCGTCGTTGTCGTTTTGCCAACGCCGCCTTTTTGGTTGGTGATCGCGATTACGCGTCCCATGCCGACTCCATCCCGCAGTGAATCTAGCCGTGCCGTACCCATTTGCATTATACCACAGAATCAAAAAAATCGAGGCGCGGACTCGAATCGAGTGTGACTGATCGCACGGACGCTCTCACTGTTGGGCGTTTGTCAGTTACGCGGACTTGTGCGATAATCGGCGGCGAGATCGTCACACAAAAGCGAACCATAGATAGGAGCGTATGCGCCGCAGAATTCTTCTCATCGTCTGGATCGGCTTGGGGTTGAGCGTGGGTTGCGTCGCGCCGCGCGGGGAGACCTTGGTCCAGCCGTCGCCCGTCGTGCCAACGCGGATCGAGCCAACGATGCCGCCCACCGCGACCTTGTTGCCAACGATCACCCCGAACGCGCCGACGGAAACGCCGGTTGGCGCTACGCCGACGGTCACGCCAACGCTGGCTTCGGTCGTCGTGCGCCGCACCGTGCCGACGCCCACGCGCACGGTGACGCCGGGTTTGTACATCACGAACCTCCGCGCCGATCCCAGCCCGCCGACGCGCACAACCGAAATGTATTTTACGGCGACGTTTTTGAATGCAACCGAATTTGTGCAAACCCATCGCTGGAGCGTGTACATTTTTCGCGCGGACGGTACGAATCGCATTGGCGAGGTGACGCAAACGCAGACGCACATTCCGCTGGGCGCGAGCGAGCAACGTGCGCTGGGCGCGTGGCGGTTGGGTCCCGGCGGGCCCTGCGAAGAAGTGATTTTGCGCGCGGTGTATTTTGGCGACGACAATAAACCCGTGTCGTTTCAACCGTTGGGCGGCGGCACATTCGAGAAAAAATTGACGCTGTGCCCGTAGCGTTTTCCGTCAACCAGCCAGGCGCGAAAAAATAAACCACTGATTTTCACAGCGAGAATATTCTAAAATGGCGCAACGGATTCTGGTCGTGGACGACGACAAACAAATCGTTCGCTTGGTGCAATCGTATCTTGAAAAAGCCGGGTTCACCGTGCTCACCGCGTTCGACGGCGAAAACGCGACGCGGATCATTCGCCACGAGCGCCCCGATCTCGTCGTACTTGACTTGATGTTGCCCGGGCGCGACGGCTGGGAAATTACGCGCTGGATTCGGGGCGACGAAAAACTGGCGGCGTTGCCGATCCTGATGCTGACCGCGCGCATCGAGGACACGGACCGCATCCTGGGTCTCGAACTCGGCGCAGACGATTACTTGCCCAAACCGTTCAACCCACGCGAGGTCGTCGCGCGCGTCCGCGCGATTTTGCGGCGCGCCACCGGCGCGCCAGCGCAAACGCGCGTGATCGAAATTCGCGGCTTGCGCCTCGACGTGGATCGCCACCTGGCGAGCATTGACGGGCACGCGCTCGAAATGACGCCGACTGAATTTGCGTTACTGCGCGCGCTGATGGAAAATCCGAATCACGCGTTCACGCGCGGCGAGTTGATCGAAAAGGCGCTGGGCTATTCCTACGAAGGTCTCGAACGCACGCTCGACAGCCACATCAAAAATCTTCGCAAGAAAATCGAAACCGATCCCGGCGATCCGCAGTACATCGAAACCGTGTTCGGCGTCGGCTATCGCCTGAACGACGCGCCGGAGGCGAGCGCGAAGAAAGGCAAGCGATGAATCGTTTGTGGGTGCGCCTGACGCTGGCGTTCGTCATCGTCACGCTGATCGGCGCGGGCGTGATCGCCGTGTTGGCAAATTGGAGCGCGGACAGTACGTTTCGGCAGTACCTCGCGCGGCAAGAGGCAGTCGCCCAGTCCGGTCTGCTCACCGATCTCGCGGCGTACTATCAACGCCAGGGAACCTGGGATGGTGTCGGCGATTTGCTGGTCAATTTCAACGCGACGGTCGGCCGCGGGCGCGGGCAGGGGAGCGGCACGGGGAGCGGGCAAGGGCGCGGGCGCCCGCCGATGATTTTTGCGGACGCGAGCGGGCGCATCATTTACGACGAGCGCAACGCGCGCATCGGCAACGCGTTGAGCGCGGAGGAGCGTGCCAGCGCGCAAAAAATTTTGGTGAATGGCAACCCGGTTGGCTATCTCGTGTTGGGGCAAGGATACGGTACGCTCGCGCCGGCGGAGCAACAATTTCTCGATCAATTGCGCGTCACGCTGATCATCGCCGCGCTGATCGCCAGTCTCGTCGGGGTGGCGCTTGGTTTGCTGATCAGCCGCACGATTGCCGCGCCGCTCGGCGCGCTCGCCCAAGCCGCGCGCGCGTTTGCCGCGCGCGATTGGAGTACGCGCGTCCAAGTGTCCGGCACGGATGAGGTTGCCCAGGTCGCGCGCGAGTTCAACGATATGGCGGACGAATTGCAACGCGCCGAAACGGTGCGCCGCAATTTGATGGCGGACATTGCGCACGAACTTCGCACGCCGCTCACGGTGTTGCAAGGCAACCTGCGCGCGATGCTCGACGAAGTGTACCCGCTCGACCGCGCCGAGATCGCGACGCTGTACGACGAGACGCGTTTGCTTTCGCGCCTCGTGGATGATTTGCGCGAACTTGCGCTCGCCGAAGCCGGCCAATTGCCGTTGAACGTCCAGGCGACGGATGTAGGCGCGCTCGTCCAAACGGCGGTTGCCAATTTTGAAGCGGCGGCGGACGCGCAAGGGGTCGCCGTACATTCCCAGGTTAGTGCGGATTTGCCGGCGGCGCGCGCCGATCCGGATCGACTGGCGCAAGTGTTGCGGAATTTGATCGGGAACGCGTTGCGGCACACGCCCGCCGCCGGCGCAATCACGGTGGCGGTTGCGGCGCTTGCCGAGCGCGCGGCGTTCATTCGCGTCAGCGTCCGCGACACGGGCGAAGGGATCGCGGCGGAAGATTTGCCGCGCGTGTTTGATCGATTTTATCGCGGCGATAAATCGCGCGCGCGGGCGAGTGGCGGTGCGGGCTTGGGGCTGGCTATCGCCAAAACCTGGGTCGAGGCGATGGGCGGGCAAATCGGCGTGGCGAGTGAGCGTGGCAAGGGCAGTGAGTTTTGGTTCACCTTGCCGGCAAAAATCTGATTCGCAAAATTGTCAGGGCTAATGGAAAACAACGACATCCAATTGGTGCGCGCCGCGCAGGACGGCGACAAGCGGGCGTTCGCGCAACTGATCGAAAAGTACGAAAATCGCGTTTACAACCTCGCGCGCAAAATGATGCGCGATCCGCAAGATGCCGAAGATGTTTTGCAGGAAACGTTCATCAGCGTGTACAAACACCTGAGCGATTTTCAAGGGGACGCCAGTTTTTCGACCTGGCTGTATCGCATCGCCACGAACGCCAGTTTGATGAAACTGCGCGGACGCAAGCCGCCGTCGCTTTCGCTCGACGAGCCGGCGGAGACGGACGATGCCAGTGCACTGCCGCGCGATCTCGTGGATTGGGGGATTACACCGGAGGAAGCGTTGCTGAGCGGCGAAGTGCGCGCGCAGATGGACGCGGCGGTGACGCAGTTGCCGGAAACCCTGCGCGCGGTGTTTGTCTTGCGCGATGTCGAAGGGTTGTCGGTGCAGGAGACGGCGGACGTGCTGGGGATTAGCGTGCCCAACGTCAAGACGCGTCTGCATCGCGCGCGGCTCGCCTTGCGCGATCACTTGTCCGCGTATTTTGTCGAAAGTGGAATGGCGGTGCGAAAGGAGATGAGGGAATGAGCCATCAACATTCCGCATTATGCGACGAGTTGCGCCCGGCGTTGCCGGATTATCTTGACGGTGTGGCGCGCGAAGATATTTGCCGCGCGATTGAAGCGCATCTTGCGGGTTGTCCCGAATGTCAGGTGCAGGTGGATACGCTCAAGAAAACAATCACCCTGTATCGTGCCGCACCCAGCGAGCCAGTGCCGGGCGATGTGCACCAACGCTTGGTGCGCGTGCTCAACCTGTAAGTGTTCCGCGACGAGTGCCTGATGCGCCGCTTGGCAGCGTGTGCATCCAAAGAGCAAAGCTTGAGATTTGTGATATAATATATTCGGTTGTTCGTCGTCGCTCATGCTGGGCGACCTCCTCTTGGGTACCGCCATTATGCCCGCTCAGGCGCAACGTCTCGGCGGGTTTATATTTTGCCACAAAGGAGTGACAAATGATCTTGCTGAACCCCAAACAGCACGTTCGTCCGTACCCCGATGCGCGCTCGCGTGAAATGATGTTCCAAACGATCGCGTTCTTCGAGCGCAAAGGCAAGCGCAAACTCAAAGACGATGATCGGAATCGCACCTGGTATGCTGACTTTCTTGAATTTCAAAAGCACGAAAAATTGTTCGCCACGCTCTTGACGCCCCCGCAGTACGGCGACGCCGATGCGCGCTGGGATACCTGGCGCAATTGCGAGTTCAACGAAATCCTCGCGTTCTACGGTCTTGCGTACTGGTACACTTGGCAAGTCTCGATCCTGGGTCTAGGTCCAATTTGGATGAGCGAGAATGACGCGCTCAAACGGCGCGCCGCGCAATTGTTGCGCGAGGGCGAGGTGTTTGCGTTCGGTCTCTCCGAGCGTTTGCACGGCGCGGATATTTACGCGACCGCAATGACGCTCACGCCGCAACCCGATGGCACATTCCGCGCGAACGGCGAAAAATATTACATCGGCAACGGCAACATTGCGCCGATGGTTTCGACGTTTGGTAAAATGGCAGACACCGGCGAGTACGTGTTTTTCGCCGCTGATTATCGCCACCGCAATTTCGATTTGGTGCAGAATGTTTGCAACAGCCAATCGTACGTCGCCAATTTTACCCTGCGCGATTACCCGCTCACCGCGGCGGACATTTTGGCGCGCGGGCAAGCGGCGTGGGATACCGCGCTCAATACGGTCAATATCGGCAAGTATAACCTAGGTTGGGCATCCATCGGGATTAGCACGCACGCGTTCTACGAAGCGCTCCACCATGCGGCGCATCGCCGGCTGTACGGGATGGCCGTCACCGATTTTTCGCACGCGCGGCAAATGTTTACCGACGCATACGCGCGGCTCGTAGCGATGAAACTCTTTGCGTTGCGCGCCGCCGACTATATGCGCTCGGCATCGGCGGAGGATCGCCGCTATTTGCTCTACAACCCGATGGTCAAAATGAAAGTGACGTTGCAGGGTGAAGAGGTGATCAATTTGTTGTGGGATGTGATCGCGGCGAAGGGTTTTGAAAAGGATACCTACTTTGAAATGGCGGCGCGTGACATTCGCGCCTTGCCGAAACTCGAAGGGACGGTGCACGTCAACCTCGCGCTCATCCTGAAATTTATGGCGAATTACTTTTTCTGCCCCGGCGAATATCCCGCCGTCCCGCGCCGCGACGACGCGGTGCACGACGCGTTCCTGTTTCACCAGGGCGCGGCAAAGGGCTTGGGCAAAATCCAGTTTCACGATTACGCGCTCGCCTACGCCGCGTTCGATCTGCCGAACGTCAACCGCTTCAAAGAACAAATTGCGACGTTCAAAGATTTTCTGGCGCTGGCGACGCCGGACGAAGCGCAACAAAAAGACACCGATTTCCTGATGGCGCTCGGCGAATTGTTCGCGCTCGTCGTCTACGGGCAATTGATTTTAGAGAATGTTCCACTGTACAGCGTAGACACGGACATGGTCGAGCAAATTTTCGATTGTCTGGTGCGCGATTTTAGCAAGTTTGCGTTGCAACTGTACAGCAAGCCGAGCGCGACGCCGGAGCAAATGGACTATTGCCTGAAAATGATCCGCAAGCCAGTGGTGGACGCCGCGCGGTACGGGCGCATGTGGCGCGCTGTCGTCGCGTTGCAAGACGCGTATGAAATGAATCCGTAACCACTAACTATCTTTCAATGAGGAGAGATGATCGTGGATGACAAACCGTGGTTGAAGTTTTACGAACCGAAATTACCGCACTCGCTCAAGCCATATCCCCCAGTCACTTTGCTCGATGTGATCGGCGAGACGGCGCGCCAACGCCCCGCGCACACGGCGTTGATCTTCAAAGGCGCGCGGATGACCTACGCCGCACTGGATCGTTTGAGCGATCAATTTGCGGCGGCGCTCGTGACCCTGGGGGTGCAGAAAGGCGAGCGCGTGGTTTTGCTCTTGCCCAACTCACCGCAAGCGGTGCTCGGGCAACTGGGCGCGTGGAAAGCCGGCGCGATTGTCGCGCCGATGAACGCGCTCTACACCGAACGCGAACTTGAACAAATGTTGAACGAGATCGGCGCGGAGACCGTCGTCGTGCTCACGCCGTTCTACGCCAAACTGAAAGCGGTGCAAGCGAAAACGCCGGTGCGCCGCGTGATCGCGAGCAACATCAAGGATTATCTGTCGCCGGTCTTGCGGTTGCTTTTCACGGTGGCGAAGGAAAAAAAGGAGGGGCATCGCATCACGCTCCAGCCCGGCGATTGGTGGTGGACGGATTTGCTGCGCCAACACGCTACCGCGGCGCGTCCACCTGTCGCCGTCGCGCCGAATGATCCGGCGATCTTGTTGTTCAGCGGCGGTACGACCGGCTCGCCCAAAGCCGCGCTCGGATCGCATCACGCCGTTTATATGACGGCGCGGCAACTGCACGCCTACGCCAGCACCGTGTTGACCGACTGGGACGACACGCTAACCTGGGTCATGCCGGCGTTTCACGTCTACGGCAACATGGCGATGAACACCTCCTTCATCGCGCGCTGGCCGATGGCGGTGGTGCCCAACCCGCGCGACATTGACGATTTGATCGCAACGATCCGCAAGGAAAAGCCGGCGGTGTTGCACGGCGTGCCTACGCTGTTCAACGCGTTGCTCAACCACCCGGCGGTGCAAGCCGGCAAAGTGAATTTCAAATCCATGAAGGTGTGTTACTCGGGCGCGGCGCCCTTGTTGCTCGAAACGAAAAAACGCTTCGAGGCGTTGACCGGCGGTTGGTTGCTCGAAGCGTATGGGATGACGGAGACGATGCTAGCGGCGGTGGTGTGCCCGGTACATGCGCCGTACAAAGAAGGCTCAACCGGCATTCCGTTGCCGGACGTGGAGGCGCGCATCGTGGATGTCGAAACCGGCGCGAAAACGTTGCCGCCGCGCGAAATCGGCGAACTGATTTTGCGCGCGCCGCAACTCATGACCGGCTATTGGAATCGCCCGCAAGAAACGGCGGATCTGATCCGCGATGGCTGGTGTTACACCGGCGACATTGGCTATCTCGACGAAGACGGCTATTTGTTCATCGTGGATCGCAAAAAAGATTTGATCAAGCCGGCGAGTGGGTTCCAAGTGTGGCCCCGCGAAGTGGAAGAAGTGATCGCGGCGCATCCCGCCGTGTTTGACGTGAGCGTGGCGGGCGTGCCGACGCCGGAGCAAGCGGAGGTCGTCAAGGCGTGGATCGTTTTGCGCGGCGGCGCGCAAGTGACCCAGGATGATATTCTGAAATACTGCCGCGAAAAACTCGCCGGCTACAAAGTGCCCAAGATCATCGAGTTCCGCGAGAGTTTGCCGAAAACGATGGTCGGCAAAGTGTTGCGGCGCAACCTTGTGGCGGGCGAGAAAAAGTAAAACGGAAAATACTCATTGACGCTGAAAAATGCGTGTGCTATATTCGCTCTCGATTATCGTGCGAGCGTGAGCGCCGGTTGCATAACTTGCGCAGGCGCGGGTAAATTATTTTTCAGGAGGCAAAGAATGTTGGAGGAATTTAAGAAATTTGTCATGCGCGGCAATGTGCTCGATCTCGCCGTCGGCGTGATCATCGGCGGCGCGTTCGGCAAAATCGTCGCGTCGCTCGTCGGCGATGTGCTGATGCCGTTGATCGGTTTGATTTTGGGCGGCATTGATTTCAGCGGGCTGGCGATTATGGTTGGCAAAGCCGAAATCAAGTACGGCGCGTTCATTTAAACCGTGATTGATTTTGTGATCATTGCGTTCGTGATCTTTTTGATCGTGAAAGCGGCGAACACGGTAACGACCAAACCCGCCGCGCCCGCCGCACCAACCGAAAAAGCATGTCCGTACTGCTTGTCCAAAATTCCGATCAAAGCAACCAAGTGCGCGCACTGCACAGCCGATTTGAAAGCGTAACACAAAAAACTTCCAGGCGAGACCTGGAAGTTTTTGATTTTGCGCGCGGCTACTTTTCCGCCAGCGCGTACATTCCGCCGGAGACGAGCGAGTGCCCGCCCATCAACACCGGAATTTTTGAATCCCGCGCGGCGGCGGTCAGTTCGCGCACAAACGCATCTTCGATTTTTTCCGGTTCTAACAAATCCGAGTAAAAGCGGTCCGGCGCGGAGGGCGTGGCACGGCGATGCGCGAACAACACGCGCGTATCGAGCAGTGCCGCGTCCGCCAATTGTTCGAGCGCGGCGAAAAATTCGCGCGCGCCCAGCCGTTCGAGGAGCACGCCGAGCAGGGAGCGCACCTCGCCACGTTGAATTCTGCCGCTCGCGCGCATCCCGCGCTCTTCGCTAAAGATGCGCCACTGGCAACGCGTCTCGCGTTCGAGGAACAGCGCCATCGCGGCGGAAACGCGCCCGGCGATCAGCGCGGTTCGCTCTCGGTTACCCAAGACGTTTTTGACGCGCATCACGTTCGTCGTGTCCAGTTGCGTCGCGGCGAGAAATTCGCGCAGGTGTTTGCCGCACGCGGGATGCAACGCAATCGTGAGGAGATCGGTCGGCGTGTCAATGTCGAGTTGCGACGCGGCGTTTTTCGGCAGGGGGATGGCGCGCAAACCGGCGCGCTCGCCCAAGCGAAAGGACAGATCGTTGTCGAGCGCGGGCGGTTCGATCTGTTCGAGGGCGTTGCCGGGCGACCACGCGGCGAAATCGCACGAGTAGAAATTGTTGGTGACGATGGTGTTTGGTTCGGCAATGACGCGCTGGACGAGGGCGCGCCAGTCGTCCGCGCTCATCAACGCGCCGCTACCGCCGCCGATGTAGAGTGGGAGTGCGGCGCGGTATTTTCGCACCAGATCGGCGAGGCATTTGCCCCAGTGAAAATCCTCATCCAGCGGGTCGGCTTCCACGCGGACGCCGAGTGTGGCGACGTGGACGGCGAACTCGTAACTGGGTGTGGCGATGATGATCTCGCCCACTTCGGGGATAGTTTTGAGTTTGGCGATGGTGTCGAGCGTTGCGGCGCATTGTGCTTCGGCGACAACGCGTTCGATCTCATGCTCGGCGGTGCCTTTGACGAAAATAAAAGCGGTGGCGGTTTGACTCACGATGAACTCCGATGCGGAAAATTAAAAATTGCGCGTGCGCGGAAAATAGAAAAAGGGTTGGGGGACATGCCCCCAACCCCCCTGGTCGTTCAAGGTGTGTTTAATTGTATCACTGTTCGGGTTCGATCAACCCGTAGTTGCCGTCGTTGCGTCGGTACAGCACGTTGACGTACCCGTGCTCCCGGTTGGCGAACACAAAAAAGTTATGCCCCAGCAGTTCCATTTGCTCGATGGCTTCTTCCTCCGTCATGGGTGGGATGCGAAATTTTTTCTTACGCACGATTTGCGGCGCGGTGGCTTGCAATTCGGCTTGCAGGTCGGGCGGGAGTGGTGCGTGTTCGCCCTGGGTGCGCGCGTGTTGCCGCTTGCCCTTGTAGCGTTCGATTTGGCGGTGGAGCTTTTCAGCCACCGTGTCTACGGCGGCGGTAAAATCCGAGGAGCGTTCCTCGCCGCGCAAGATCGTGCCGTTGGTGCGTAAGGTTACTTGCACGACTTGGCTTTGGTTGATGTTCTTGGTGTTTTCGAGGGCGAGTTCGACGCGCGCTTCAGTCAGCGTGGGCAAGTAGCGATCCAACTTGCCGATTTTCTTCTCGACATACTCTTTCAGCCACTCTGACACTTCCAAGTTTTTGCCACTGACGATCAGTTGCATTGCGTCCTCCATCGTTTAGATTTTTTCTGGAACTGGATGAATCCCAACGGGATGCGGTTTGGCTCACCTCCTCTCTCGCGTTCGTGATCTAAGTATACACACTTTCCGCGTTTCAATCAAGACGCGGGCGGGCAAGGGCGACGCCCCACACCGTTTGTGCGCCGCACTCGCGCAAGGCGACCGCGCATGCGTTCATTGTTGCGCCGGTCGTCAACACATCGTCAACGAGGACGAGGCGCGCGCCCGCCACGCGCGCCGTTGCCGCAAATGCCTCTGCCACGTTGGTGCGGCGTTCGGCGGCGTTCAACTCGGTCTGCGTGCGCGTGGCGCGCACGCGCGTGAGCGCATCAGTCCATACCGGCAGACCCAGCCGGGTGTGGATGGCTTGGGCGAGGAGTGCGGCTTGGTTGTAGCCGCGTTCGCGTTCACGCGTGGGGTGCAACGGGACGGCGATCAACGCGTCGGCGGGCAAGGGATGCGCGCGCAGATAATCGCTCAACAGGTCGCCGAGCGGCGCGGCAAGTTCGGTGCGTTGTTCGTACTTGAGCGCGTGGATCGCTTGGCGCAATGGGTGATCGAAAAAGGCGACGGCGCGTGTGCCGTTCATCGCCAAGGGTTGCTTGTGGCAGAACGGGCAAGGTGTGCGCGTGCTTGGGCGGCCACAGTGCGCGCACAACGGCGGGCGAATCGGTTGGATCTGGGCTTGGCACGCGGCGCAAAACCAATTGCCGCTACGCCGACACGCGACACAGCGCGGCGGAAAGAGGAGGTCGAGCAAAGCGTTGCGCGCAGTTTTCAACCAGGGAGCGAGTTGCGCGAACACGGCGTTCTCCAAGTTGATGGTGCGTGGAGTTGGCGTTACAAAATTTCGAGATCGATCTGATCGCCTAGTTGCGTGCCGGTGCGGGCGATGCTACCCGCCGGCAGTTCGAGCACGTCAGTGGCTTGCGCGACGAACGGGCTAAACCGGAGCGGCGCCAGGTTGGGCAATAACCGGACGACGCGTCCGGCGCGATCTAGAAAAACGATGTCTAGCGCAAACGTCATCCCGATCATGTGAATTGCTTTTTCGCCGCGGAGCAACAAGCCCTCGCCGGTTTCCAGCGGCTTGTGCCCCAGCAAGCCGCGCAACCGTGCCCACCACGTCTCGGCGATTTCACCCCGCGTGACGAGCGGCGCGCGGCGTGTGCGATTGAACGCGCGGAGCTGCCGCATCATTTAAGGATTGAACCCGCCTTTGACGGCGAATTGGAGAACGGCGGGACCCAGCAACACGATCAAGATCGAGGGAAAGATCAAGAACACGAGCGGGAGCACCATCTTGGTCGGCGCTTGGTTGGCAAGTTCTTCCGCACGTTGGCGGCGTTTGACGCGCATTTGTTCGGATTGGATGCGGAGCACTTTGGCGAGACTGACGCCGAGTTGATCGGCTTGAATGACGGCGGCGATAAAGTTCGTCATGTCCGACACCCCGCAGCGGTTTGCCATATCGCGCAACGCTTCGCGGCGGATTTTGCCGAGGCGGATTTCGGCGTTGGCACGTCCGAACGCGCGCGAAAGTTCATTGTCCGCTTTTTCGGTCACTTTGACCATTGCCGCGTCCAGCCCCAAGCCGGCTTCGACGCTAATCGTCAACAAGTCGAGTGCGTCGGGCAGGGCTTTTTGAATTTCGTGCTGGCGCGTGCGAATTTTCTGCCCCAGCCACAAACTAGGCAAATAAAAACCGAGCACTGCGCCAATGGCGATGCCGCCAATCGTTTGCAACAATTGCGTGTGCATCAGCATCACCACGCCGATGGCGATGGCAAGCGTGATCAGCGCGGACAAACCGCGCACGCCCAAAAAATCCGACGGCGTCCAGTTGTTGGGATTGCCGGCGAGATCGAGTTTATGTTTCATTTCCTCGATGTTGCGTTGCGGCGCGAGCCGCTGGACGATGGTGGAGGAGCTTTGCAGGATCGGGCGGATAATGCGTTCGCTGAACGGTTGCGCCATTTCCATTTCGGCGAGCGTGCGCGGACGCGCACCATATGTTTGCAAGCGTTCTTGCTCCGGGCTGGGTTGCGAGGGCAAACTCAGCCCGATGAAAAACAGCATGACGCTAAGAAAAGCGAGCAAAGCCAAAATCAGAGCGGACATAAGCAAACTCCCGATTTAGCGCGAAACGGTTGGTGGATTTCGCTTGCCAACGCCCGACGGGGCGTTGGGCGCAACGGCGCCTAGACTTCGATGTTGGTGATTTTGCGGATGACGAAATAACCGATGCCGATCATGATCCCGCCGGTGATCAGCATCATAATCCCGCACGATTCCGTCCACATGGGCTGAATGTAGCCGGGACTGATCATGAACATGACGATGCCCAAGCCGATGGGCAAGACCGAAATGACGATGCCGGAAAAACGTTGTTGCGCCGTCATCACGCGGATTTGTCCCTTGATGCGAACGCGTTCGCGGATCGTGTGCGAGATCGTATCGAGAATTTCAGCGAGGTTGCCGCCGACTTCGTGTTGGATGTTGACGGCGGTGATCACCAAATCGAGATCGTCGCTCCGCACGCGTTCCAGCATATGCGCCAGCGCCTCTTCCACGCTCAAGCCCAAACCGATCTCGCGGACGACGCGCGCGAATTCTTCCGACATGGGCGGCGGCAATTCTTTGGAGACGGTCTCCATAGATTGCAACAGACTGTAGCCGGAGCGTAACGAGTTTGCCAACAAGATGAGTGTGTCGCCGAGTTGGTTGTTGAACGAGGAAAGCCGCGCGGCTTGCATCTGTTTGATGTAAAAGCGCGGCAGATAAAACCCGACGATCCCGCCCAGCAAACCGAACAATAAACTGTTATGCGTGAGGAAAAAAGCCAGCCCTCCAGCCGCGACGATGCTGATCACGTTGAGCATCATAAATTCGGAAGGCGTCAGTTTGATGTTGGCGCGCGCCAAATCGTTTGCCAGTTGCGAGTTATTGCGGTTTGCCAGTGCGCGGTTGATGCGCCCAAAGGGACCGCGGCGTTCGCCGCTGCGTGCGGCGATTTCGGACTCGGCGGCGACGCGTGTCGCGTACCGATCCAAACGCGAGCCGACCTCGTCGCTTTGCTGGCTGAGGATGCGATCAAATCCAAAGAAGAACAAGAATATGGAAATGAAGGTGAGCGCACTGTAAAAAAATGCTGTTTCCATCGCGGGTACTCCTGGCGCGGGCGCGGTGTGCGCGCCGCTCTCGCCGTTATTGGAACATGCGCGTATCCACGCCGAAAATTTGTGGCGGCAAAAAGATGCCGGCGGCTTCGATCTTTTCCATAAACTTGGGGCGGATGCCGGTGGGTTTCAATTTGCCGAGCAGTTTTCCATCTTTCATGCCCGCGTGTTCAAATTTGAAAACCTCTTGCGTGACGATGACATCGCCTTCCATGCCTTGCACTTCGGTGACCTCGGTGATGCGGCGCGAACCGTCGCGCATCCGGGCGATCTGGATGATCAAATCCACCGCGCCGGCGATCTGTTCGCGGATCGCG
This sequence comes from uncultured Anaerolineales bacterium, assembly GCA_903825565.1. Classification (GTDB taxonomy): domain Bacteria; phylum Chloroflexota; class Anaerolineae; order UBA4142; family UBA4142; genus CAIKBD01. Next base: position 23,443 of record CAIKBD010000528.1, read on the forward strand.
CGCACGGGGAGTTCGACGCCCGCCATCAACACCATCGTTTCGATACGGTGCACCGCGTCGCGCGGCGTATTCGCGTGAATCGTCGTCATCGAACCTTCGTGCCCGGTGTTCATCGCTTGCAACATGTCCAGCGTTTCACCCGCGCGGCATTCGCCGACGATGATGCGGTCGGGGCGCATCCGCAGGGCGTTGACGACGAGATCGCGCATAGACACTTCGCCGCGCCCTTCAATATTCGACGGGCGCGATTCCAGCCCGATGACGTGTTCCTGGCGCAGTTGCAATTCAGCGGCGTTTTCGATAGTGAGGATGCGTTCGCCGTTGGGAATGAACCCGGACAGGATGTTGAGCGTGGTGGTTTTCCCGGAGCCGGTGCCGCCGGAAATAATGATGTTTAATTTCGCTTCGACGCTTGCCTTGCAAAACTCGACGAACTCGGGCGTAAACGTGCCGCGCTTGATAAAATCATCCACCGTAAATGGTTTCTTGGCGAACTTGCGGATGGTGATGGTGGGTCCGCAGAGGGCAAGCGGCGGAATGATCACGTTGACGCGGGAGCCGTCTTTGAGGCGCGCGTCCACAAACGGCTGGCTCTCGTCTACGCGGCGGCCCAGGGGTGAAACGATGCGGTCAATGATGCGCGAGATGTGCGCGTCGCTTTCAAACGTGATCGGCACGCGTTCCAGTTTGCCGTGCCGCTCGATGTAAAGCGCGCGGTGACCATTCACCATAATTTCGTCAATGCTGGGATCGTCGAGCAATTTTTCCAAGGGGCCCAAGCCCAGCACTTCGGCGACGACTTCTTCAAAAAGGCGTGCGCGGTCGGCGCGCGAGATCACTGTGCCTTCGGCGTCGAGCGCTTGATCGAACATTTCCTGGATCGTTTTGCGGACTTGATCGGTTTTGGTCAAATCCATTTTGGGATCCAGTTCGGCGATCACTTTTTGCTGGATGCGGGTTTTGAGGTCGCCATACGCGTCGTGCGGCGGCGCGGGCGCTTGCCGTTGGCGTAACTCGGTGACCGGCGTCGGCGGCGCAATGGGTGACGCTGGGGCGTTGGGTGGAGTCTGACTGGTTTTTTCGATGCGTTTGAGCAGGGACATGGCGTTCTCTCTTGAGCGAGGCGTTGAGCGGCAACGCAACGCTTATTTGCGCCGCGCCGCGCCGCTTTTTTCGGGCGCGGACGCCGGCTCTTTTTCAGGATGTGTCCGACGGATGATCACCCGTGCCAAGTTGAGGACGGCTTGGCTCAGGGGAATGGTTTTTTGCGCGGCGACGAAAGGCACACCGCGATTGATCGCGACGAGCGTGGTGCGTTCGTCTTTGGGCAGGATGCCGCCAATCGGGTGTTTGATGCTGGCTTCAATATCTTTGGCGCTGATGCCGCTGCGACCGTCGTCTTTGTTCAAGACGAAAATCGTTTTTTCGGCGGGATAGCCCAACTGTTCCGTCAATTCAAAAAAGAGTTTCGCGTTCTTGATCGCGGGAATGTCGGTGGTCGAAAGCATGACGATGACATCGGCTTGATCGAGAAAAAAGATCGTGGATTCTTGAAACGATTTCCAGAGATCAACGACGATGTAATCGTACGTCTTGTCGAGCAAATCGAGAATGCGTTTGAGGTGTTCGGGTTTGACGAGTTCTGCCAGCTCGGGGCGCGGCGGCGCGAGTAACACCTTGATGGTTGTGCTGTGGCTTGCCATCGTGCCGTCGAGCACTTCTTCATCGAGGTCGGCTTTGTTGCCGGCGAGATCGGCAATTGTGCGGTTGCTGGGCAGGTTGAGCAGAACGCCAATGTCGCCAAATTCCAGGTTCGCGTCAATCAGTGCGATGCGCCCTTTCGATTCTTCGCGCAGGGCGACGGCGAGGTTGACGGCGATGGTGCTTGCGCCGCTACCACCCTTGGTGCCGAACACGGCGACGACGCGTCCGCCTTTGGGCGGCGGCGGGGGGGGCGTCGCGGCGACGCCGGTGGGCGGCGGCGGGGGCGCCATAACGCGGCGCGCCGCGGCAAATTGGTTGACGCGGTGGATGCTGGTGACTAGCTCTTCGCCGGAAAATGGCTTGATCAAGAACTCGCGTGCGCCGGCAAGCATGGAGCGGCGCAAATAGTCCGCTTCGCCTTGCACCGACATCATGACGACTTGGATGTTGGGCGATTGCGCGGAGATGGCTTCGCTGGCGGCGATGCCGTCCATCTCCGGCATGTTAATGTCCATCAAAACGACATCGGGCTGCAACTTGCTAGCCATTTCGACGCCCTCGCGCCCGTTGGACGCGGTGCCGATGATTTCGATATCGTTTTCAAAATAGAGTAGTTTTTTGACGTTTTCGCGTGTTTCTATAATGTCGTCAACGATGAGTACACGAATTTTTGCGCTGGTTGGATTGGATGCGGACATCAAATGCCTTTAGCTCGAACAGGAATGGGGGGCTTACAATGCGTCGCTTACTGGCGCGTATTGGGAATCGGCAACAAGTTGAACTTGAAACGCTTATTGAGATATTGCAGGGTAACCGCCTCGTGGTCATATGTGCCCTTGTCGCCCGCGCGGCGCAGCACGAGATCGATTTGCCCTTGTTCGCGCGCGCTCTTGAGCGCGAGGGCGTCTTGCCGGTTCAAGGCGAAGGTGATCGTGCCGGCGGCGGCGTTTTTCTGTTCGGCACCGCTTGACCACGCTCCGATTTGAATGATCAGCACATTTTGCAACATCATTTGCGTCACGGGCAACCCTTCGTTGCCGGTGAGGGCGGCAGGGCGCGCTGTCGTCGTCGTCGTCGCGCTGGAGGGCAGTTGCGTGGCTTGCAAGGTGAGCAAAATGTCCACGTAATCGCCGGCTTGCAGGGCGTTGCTGACGCCGGTAATTTCGCTGATCGCAAAGGCGATGGCGACGAGCGGCGTGCGGGTTTGGTCGCCCTCGCTGAACGAGGGGATGGAAAAAGCGGCGGGGCTTTGCGCCAATTTCTTTTCGCTGGCTTGGGTGTCAATGATCATCACAGGCATAACGATCTGTCCTTGATAGATCAGTTGGCGCGACATTTTGCCGGCAACGTCGGTCGTCTTTTCAAGGTACTGGGGCGGCAATGCATTTTCGGGCCACGCCTTGAGCTCCAACGCTTCGGTTGGAATGAGCGAGCGTTCCGCGATATTTTGCGCCGCGACGACGATCATTTTGGTTGGGACTTCGGGCGCCTTGTTGCCCTGGTCCATCAGCATCACGAACACACCGCCGGCTGTGATAGCGCCGAGCAATAAACCGAGCACGACGAGAACTTTTCCACCGCGTCGCATACCGTTACTCCTTGTGCCAAATGTGTGGCGAACTGAATTTCGGGGGTATTGTACTCCGATTTATCTGAATTGACAAGGGTGAAAATTTTCTACTTGACAGCCCTCTCGTTTTGACATACACTTGACGCAAGTATGCGTCCCAATTTACTTGGCGGCAACTTTGTCGCAACGATCCGTGGAGAAGAGCCATGAAACAACCGAGACCCGTGATGCTGTGGTACGGCGTGGGTTTGTTCGTCTTGATGATCGCCGCCGTTTCGTTCGTGAGCATGCCGCCTGAAGTGAGCGATGCGCGGCGCGCGGCGGTGCCGTTCCGCCAGGCAACTGCAACCTTTACGCGTCCACGCCCGTCAAGCCCCACCAGTTCTCCCACACCATCGCCGACGAGTACGGCGACGAATACGCCGGTGCCTTCGAACACGCCGACGCGTACGAATACGCCGGTGCCTTCGAACACGCCGACGCGTACGAATACGCCGGTGCCCCCGAACACGCCGACGCGCACGAATACGCCGGTGCCGGTTGCGCCCACTGCGGCGCCGACGACCGCGGCAACCGCCGCGTCTGCCGCTACTGCGACGACGGCGTCCGCGACGAGTACGGTCGTCGCGACAATCACGCCGCTTGTCGGCTCTAGCGCCGGCGTGGCGACGGTTACGCCGTTGGTGCTAGGTGTGCTGACCGCGACGCCGACGCCCACGGCTACAACTGGGATGCCCGCCACCGGTCTGACGTTCACCTGGGTGATCGCCGCATTGACGCTGGTGTTGATCGTGGTGGGGGCGCGCTATTTGCGGCAAACTTCGACGTAGCGGCGAACCAGTAATTCCAATTTCACCAAGCGAATTGTGGCGGGTATGTCGTTCTGTGGCATACCCGCCACTTGTTTGTCCGAGGCGTTTGTGGGGCTATTGATTCTTTTTAATCAGCGGCAAAAAGCCGCTGGCGGGCCCGCTTGCCCGGGTGGGCGTGCGCGTGGGTGTCGGCGTGGCAATCACCGAGCCGCTTTGCACGGGTCCGTAAATGTTGTTCGTTTCGATGAGTTCCAACACATAGCCGTAGGTTTGACTACAGTTGACTTCGCTAGCATCGTCGCACGTATCTATTTGCGCGTAAAAGGTGTGCTTGGTTGCCGGCAAGGTGGGCGGTAGCAGGTAGCATTTGAAATTGAGATCCTGGGTCTCGCCCGGTCCCAACGCGTAAATGACAAAGTACTGTTGGTCGGCATTCATCGTATTGGATATGTCCATGCAGTTACCGGTTGGGAAGGGCGCGCTGGGTGCCGGATCGGGATTGATGTAGAGATCGACGAAAATGCTGTACGAAGTTGTTCCCGAATAGGCGCGGGTGCCAGCGATCCCGCTCGACGCGGTGCGGCGCGCGCCTTGCGGCAAACGCGGCAAGGGCGTCGCCGGTTTCGTCGTGCTAAGCGACGACGGGCGGCGATTGTAGGTGCTACCGATGTTGGTGATCCGCACAGTGATTGTTTGCGTTGTCGGCACCGCGTTGGCGTTCGGCGAGTTGATTCCCAGGATCGTGAAATCCGGTTTCGCGCCGATCACGGTTGGCGTTGCCGTGTTACCGCCTAGCGGCGTGTTGGTCGGGGTGGGTGTGGGCGGCGGCGGGTAGCGCACTTGGAACGCGTGCAACGCCGGCGTTTGGGCGTAGGGTGAAGTTGTCGTGAACAAGGTGCGGTACTGAATGAGACTCGCCGAGAACGCCAGGTTGAACGTGCTTGAGACTCCGACGCCGGTGGTGAGACTGGGCAAGTCCAGCCACGCGGCGCTGAGCAGATCGCTTGTGCGATTCGCATACCGATATTGCACGGACATGGAGTTGTTGGGCGTGGTGATCGTCGAGCCGACTTGAATTTGGCTGACGTTGCGGACATCGCCCATGTTGATCACGCGCGAGGTGAAGGTGCCGTTCGGCGCGTAACGCGATCCTAACCCGGCGGTGGAGCCATAATATACGGTGTCCGAGCCGTAATCCTCGCCGTCTGCAACTGTGCCGTACCCGCCGATCACGTAGAGATTGCCGCCGCTGTTGATCACGCTGCCATGATACGAACGCGGGCGTGGAATCGGAAAGGAAGGGAGCCAGTAATCGCCGCTCCCCCAATCGCGGAGCGTGCCGTCGGTTTTGATCAGTGACGAAAAGACGCCGGTGATAGGAGTTCGCGCTGTGCCCAATTGCCCGCCGGTTGTGAAGAGTTGCCCGCTTTGTTGCGCGCCGCCGTGTGCGGTCAACGAGTTCTTGAGCGGTCCTGCCGAACTAAATGCGCCGACGGTGTTGCCGGAGAATTGCGAGCTGTTTACATCGGGGATCGTTTCGTCGCCGGTGCCGGTGTGCCGCGTGCCGCCCATCGCGTAAAGGTAACTTGCGTCGGTGTCTAGGTTGGTCCAAGTGGCGGCGGCGAAGGAGCTGATGCCGTCGGGGAGTGCGTTGCTTTCGAGCGTGTAGGTACCAATTGCGCCCGTAGTAGAATTAAGTGTGAACCGGTAGATACTTGCGCTAAAAAGTGCTCCCGGACGTCCGCCTATAACATACAAATAACCGTCGCGCACAACTGCTTGTAAATAGACCAAGCCCTCTGGCAATGCATCGGCGACAGTGGTCCAACTGCCGGTGAAATTGCCGTTCAAATCCAAGCCGCGATAAGAAATTGCGGTATCAGCGGTGATGCCGGCGTCCGGCGAGCCGCCGATCACGTAGAGGAATGCGCCGTTTGAAGTTGGGTAAAGTGCCGCCGCCATGCCGGACAAACCATACGGGAGATCGGCGACTTTGGTAAATGCCGACTTGAGCGAGCCGGAAGCCATATTGGTCGGCGCGGCGTAGATCGCCGTTTGCGGTGTACTGATGCCCCCAATGCGAGAGACGCCGCCAATGACGTAGAGCGTATCTGTGTAGATCACGGTTGCGAGTTCGGCAAGTTGAAGCGGCAAGTGATGCGTATCGGTGAACCAGTCGGAGGAAAGACCAATCGGCAATAATTGCACGTTCCCATCATCCGAAACGCCGCCGCTCAAGCCGGTGGCGTACATGTTGCCTTGCACGAATTCGGCGATGGTGCTGTCGCTGGCGAAACAATCGCTGGCAGTGCAACTAATCCCGGCGGAAACGCGGTAGGGTGTGCTGTAGAATAAACTGATGATGGCGGCAAGCATCATCACGCCGCCGCCGATGAGTAACCACTTGTACGTCCGCATAGGTGTCAGTTCCTTACCCCCCGGAAATACGCGCCAAAGTGAAAGTGGGGGCAACCTCTCGGCTACCCCCACTGATTTTCGCTAGTTTCCACAAGAGACGGTGTTGTTTGTTTTGAGGAAGAGGTCGGTCTTGTAGGTGCCGCTACCCGTGTCTACGACGACGGTGGGGTTGCTGGTGAGTGCCGCACCGCCGAGTCCATCCGTAAAGACGTTGTAGGTCAAGCCGTTGATCGCGACGCTGGCGGATTGAATTTCGTACGTGCCTGGGTCGGCGTTCGGAAGCACGAACTCGCCGTTGGACGTGGTCTGCAACGTGTACGACAAGTTGGTGTTGCGGTTGCGAATCACGACCGTCGCGCCGGAGGCGAACGCTTCGGAAGTGATGATGCGGCATGTTTCCGAGCCGATTTGTTGCACGCGTTGCGAAATCTGGGTGTAGATGCTCGCCATCGAGTTGGCGTCTGTCGCGCGGAAATAGTGCGGCTTGGTCGCATCGGTGTCGCGCGTGGCGATGGCTTGCAGGGCGGCAGGGTTAAAGTCCGTGCCGACGGCAATGGTGAAGATGATCGTGTCGGGCATCCCGTCGCGCGGCGTGGTGTCGCCCTTCGCCAGGTTGGCTTGATCGAGCGCGTCTTGCTCCGCTTGCTGATTGCAAGACGGGGGTGTGCCGTACCCGTCATAACCGGTGCGCTGTCCGTTCAGGCGCACGTTCATGTTACCATCGGAAGCCAGGATGACGACGGCGACACTGTTCGCATTGTGACCCGTGCCCAGGACGGTTTCGCGTCCGACTTTCAGACCGTCGGCAATCGGGGTGTAGCTATCCGCGCTCAATCCTTCGATGGTTGTGTTGACACTGGTGATGTTGTTGGTGAGCGCGGCGCGCATTTGGCCAAAGTAGTATTCGCGCGTGTTGCCACTCGACTCGCAGGAGTAGTTGTAGCGCGTGCCGTTGGCAACCCGCGGATAGGTGACGAGCGAGACTTGATCGCCTTGCGCTGGGAGCATGTTCAGGTTAAAGGTTTTGAGTGCGTCCTTAGCGGCGCGCAATTTTGTTTTGGAGCCGAAGCTGTCGTTCATACTACCCGAAATGTCCAGGATGTTGACGACATCTACCGGCACGTGCGCGGTGGTGGCGGTGGTTTGCGTCAAGGTGAGTTTCTGCAATTTGATGGAGCCAGCCAGGACGCGTTTCACATCAATCGGTGGGCGGACTTTGACGCTGACGACGCCAAAGTTGGTGCAACCGCCTTCCGCTTGCGGGTCTACCCATTCTTGGAATTTGCCGTCCACGTACTTGTTGTTGCCTTGGAAGGTATAGCCCGTGATGCGGAAGCGCGCAAATGCTTTGATGCGATACTGGGTGTTGTTGCCGGTGCCTTGGATCGCGTCGTACACCGGGATCGTAACCTGGGAAGGCAACGTGCCGTTGATGCGGCTATCGAGCGCGCCGCGCACGTTACTGCTGGCGGAAATGCCGGTGTTGCCGTTGACCCAATCGCCGACGGCCCAGTTGCCGCTACGCGACGTGTCGTTCATGTTTTCCACCAGCGTCGTCGTGCTGGAGGTGTCGTTGCGCCAGAAAATCCAGCCAAAGTTGCCGGGCGCAGATTGCTTGTTTTCCCAGATACGGTACGAGTAGGTGGGATCGGTTTGTTCGTAATGCACGTCGGGCGTGCCATCCGCGTTTTCGTCTACGAAGGTATCCATGCTGATAATGAGCGGGAACATGTTGCTTGCGCTACACGCGCCTTTGGAGGCGTATGCCGCCGCGCCGCCGCCCGTTTGCATCTGGCGGAAACCGATCACGCCGGCAAAGTAGGTGGGGAACAACTTGTCGCCTTCCACTTGCACGCCGATCACCGGGAGGGGCGCGCCGCCGACGCTAATCGTTTGCGGCGGGGTGTTGCTCAAGCCGTACGCGTCAATCGTGTTGGTGCGCACGACGATGTTGTTGCCCGAGGCGTCTTGGACGACATAGTACGCACGCACGCGGCTCGGGTCTAGCCCATTGGCGCGGACATAGGTGGTGACGGCTGCCGAGATCGCGCCGTTGGTTTTGGTTTGCGCCAATGCCAGTGCGCCGGCTTGCGCGCCCGAGTCAATGGCGTTTTGAACTTGCCGCCGTTGGACGTAGGCGTTTCCCGCATCCACGACGAGAGCGAGCAAGGCGACCAACACCACCATTGCCCCGGCAATGATGATGATGGATTGACCTTGCTCGCGTCGGAAGAATTTTTTCATGGTATACCCCCTTAACCATTTCATTCAATGGTCATAACGGATTGTGCTTTAATAGGAATCGGTCCGAAGCGAATGGCGCTACCTCCGATCAACGGAATCGTAGCAGTTGGAATGGGAACATAATACACGGCAGTAACAGAAACTTGCACGCCCGACAGCCATGCGGTGGCGTCGGTCGGTTCGACCAAAACACTTAATTGCGAAGCATCCAAGGCAAAACTTTTCGAGCGCACGAGCGTTTGAATTGCAGTGACCGTTTGGTGTTTGGGATCGTGCACAATCGCGCTAGTGCCTTCCCGGACTGCCAGTTGGGTGGTGACGAAAGAGTAAAACAAGATGGACATGGCGGCAAGCCCAATGAGCAAACCCAAAAAAATAGGCAACGTGTACGCAAATTCGACGAGGGCTTGCCCCCGTTCGGAAGAAGGTTTGCGACACCGGTTGAGTTTCATCGCATCACCTATCGAATCGGCACGCCGAAGCTATAACTAACGCGATATGTGTTGGGCAAGCCAAATCGTCCAAAGCCGGGAAGCGACATTCTGCTACTAAAGGTTTCAACACTGTAGTAAACGGTTACGGTAATGGGGCATCCAATTTCAAGGCGGGTGGGGCATGCCGTTGTGGTTGGTCCCAGTGCCGGGCGATTGATCGTCAAAGTGTGTTGATCGATGATTTGTCCTTCGCGCAACGGTTCGCCGATGACGACTAGAATTTCGTCGTTGACGCGTTTGACGTACTCGTTCCACACTGTACTGCCGTTGCCGTACGCGTTACCATCGTTCGCCGAGTTGGTCAATTCAGGGTGCATCGAAGCAAAGATCGCACCTTCGCGCGTCGCGTTGACAAGCGAAATATACGAGCCAAAAATAATGCCCATCTCGATTAAGGCGAGCACCAGCATAATCAAAAATGGAAAGGCGACCGCCATTTCGACCATGCTTTGGCCGGTGGAATATAGATTTCCGTGTGCGAAGCGCCGATACAGTTTCACACGCTTTGCTCCAAGTGCGATTACGAACATCACTTTAACGCATTTCAAGAGGTTTGACAAGGGGGGTGCGAAGGTGGGTGCCAAGTTTGATTGTAAAGGGGGTTAAGAGACGATCCTCCTTAACCCCCTTGGGTGACAAACAATAAATGGAAAGCTTGTCAATGAATGGATTGTGGCGAGGACCCTATCTGGGATAGGGCCCAAGATTGGCTAGATAGGAGTCGTTGAACCTACGTTCCCGTCAAACCACTGGTGACACGACTAAAGATGTTGGCGATCTGGGGTCCCAGCAAAGCCAGGATGGCAATAACGACGATAGCCACCAAAACGAGGATCAACGCATACTCGACCAAGCCCTGACCTTCTTCACGTGGCAGATACATGTTTTTCACCTCCCTTCCTTGATGTGATTTTCTTTCCTTAACCTGACGCTATTATATACCAAGAAGATGGAAACTGCAATAGGAGTAGAGTACTCAACCGGTGGGTAATTCGACGCGGACTTTGGTTCCCCGCCCCGTTCCGCTTTGAAATTGAATCTTGCCGCCCAGCATTTGGATGCGTTTTTCCAAATTTGCCAAGCCCGAACTGCCGCGTTGCCGCGCCGCATTTAGAACGGATTCAACATCAAAGCCACTCCCATCGTCTTCTACGGTGACGATGGCTGGATCGTTTTGCAAATCCAATGTAACTTGGAGACGCGAGGCATGCGCGTGGCGCAAAGCGTTGTTCATCAACTCTTGCACGGAGCGAAAGACGGCGACTTCGACATACGAGGGCATGGCAAGTTCACCCTGGGTTGCCAGATGCGTAGGCAGACGGTTTTTGCTTTCAAAGGTCTGCACGTACCGTTTGAGTGTGGGCATCAGACCCAGATCGTCCAACATCATCGGGCGCAGATCAAAAATAAAATCGCGGACGCGTTGAAAGGTGGCGTTGGCGGCGGTTTTCAAATTACCCAGCTCGGCGCGGGCGCGGGTTTGATCGGTATCGAACAAGCGCTCGACGATTTCGGCTTGCAGGATCAGATTCGTGAGCGATTGCGCGGGCCCATCGTGCATTTGGCGGGCGAGGTGCTGGCGTTCGACTTCTTGCGCTTCGATGATTTGAATGATGGATTGCTGATCCACGCTGGGTGTGCCCTCGCCGCTAACAAGCACGGAGGACGACGCTTCGGCGAGTTGCCGCCCGATGGCGCTAATGCGATCCAATTGTCCACGGTATCGTTGCAAGACGCGCTGTTTATTTTGCAACTGCTCCAACTGGTTCCGCATCATAAACAAGCGCATCTGCGCGTCGTGGACGCCGGCGTAGGTGTGTTTGATTTCCTCGCGTGGGTACGAATCGAGATTGGCTTCCAACTGTCGAACGCGCGAAGCCATATCGGTTTGCCGTTGTTGGAGTTTATCAATTTCCCCGTTGGTCTGCTTGATGAGGATTTCGATTTCGCGCGCTTCGTTTTCGATCTGCGTGCGCTCTTTTTCCGCATCTTCCGCCATTTGCAAGGGATCGGGTATGACTGGGGTTGGCATTTTACATCACCAAAATCGGCGGGGGCAGTTCCGCCGGAAAATATACAGTTGAATTTAGCGCGCGTCCTGTAAACGGATCCAGCCGCGCCGCAACGCATAAACTGCGGCTTGTGTGCGATCATTCACTGCCAGTTTTCGCAGAATCGAGGTCATGTGGTTCTTGACAGTTTGCCGACTGATCCCAAGTTGTTGCGCAATTTCCTTATTGCTTTTGCCGCGTGTGATGCACGTGAGGATTTCCATCTCGCGTGCCGACAAGGGTTGGAAGGCAAACTCCGGGCTTTCACCGCTTGTGGTGGGCATCTGTTCAAATTGGTTGAGTAACCATGTGGCGACCTGGGGCTTGGCGAGCACGGAATCGTTCAGTACATAATTGCCGGCGCTGACTTGATGAATCGAGCGGATCAATTCCTGGGGATCGACATCTTTGGGAAAGTACGCGGATGCGCCGGAACGAATCGCGTGTAACATTTGCTCGTCGTCGTGGTACGCCGTGAGAATGATCACGGCAATATCACTGCGCGCGGCAGTCAATTCGCGGGTGGCTTGCAAGCCATTCATGTTCGGTAGGTTCACGTCCATCAAAATAACCTGGGGTTGGAGCGCGCGCGCTTGCTCGATGGCTTCTTGCCCGTTGGCGGCTTCACCCGCAATTTCCAAATCCTTTTCCAGTTCCAGTACGCGCCGCAACCCGGCGCGAAAGAGGGGATGATCATCCACGATCATCACGCGCACCTTCGGCGGCAGCACTTTCTTTTTGCGGAGGGCGGGGGGCTTGCTGGTTGGTTTGGTGGTTGACGTTTTGGAACTTGATTTTGCGTTTTGCGTTTTCATAGTGCCTCTTAGTTGCCTGAGCGGTGTGCTGTTCGCAACGGAGCGTTTAAGATTACGCGCACACCTTTGCCCGGTTCTGAAAAGACTTGGAGCGTGCCGCCCAACAATTCCGCGCGGTCGCGCATGACGACGAAACCCAGCCGGCGTCCCGGCACGATCCCGCGCGTGCGATCAAAGCCCTGCCCGTTGTCGGCAATGGTCAGCGCGAGTTGCTCGGCGTTGCGCGCATAGCGTAGTTCGACGCGCGTGGCACGGGCATGTTCACGTACGTTATCTAATGCTTCTTGCACGATTCGAAAAATTGCCGTTTCCATCGTGGTCGGGAAACGTTCGGTCACGTCTGCCCACCCGATCCGCTCGACGTGAATTCCCGTTTGTTTGGCAAACGTTGTGAGGTACTTGTCCAGACTGATCCACAGTCCCATCTCACTTAACAGGGGCGGTTGCAATTCGGCGATCAGCGTGCGTAGTTCCGCCAAACCCGCGTTCAATTCCTGGTGCAGGGCTTCCAACCCAGTGCGCGCTAGCGCGGGTTGCGTGTCCATCAATTCCAAGCAGGATTCGATTTCGAGCACAGCGTTGGCAAGGAGTTGGGCTGGGTGATCATGAAGCAAGCGCGCAAGGCGCGCGCGTTCTTCTTCTTGGGTTTGAACGGCAAGGGCTTTTGCCAGTCCGGTCATCTCTGCCATCAACCTCAGTATAACAAAAAACGGCGGAGACTGCAAGGGAGCGAAAACATTGGGGTGTGCGTTCAAGCTTTGGATCATTGCGGTAGAACACGGACGCCGTTCCGCGCCGGCGGTACCGCACGCTCCGGCGAGCGTGTCCTACATCGTCAACCAGAAATTTGACGCACACCCAAAACATTGCGTGCGCGCGGAATTAGCGCATTGACTCTTTGGCGGGCGTGCAATATACTGAGGGCAACCGGGTCTTTCGAGGGGGAGGCTTGAATGAACGCGTTTCGCGCTGGGCGCACAATTTTGTTCGGTGATACGGGTATCCTCGTTTGGCTTGCGCTCGCCAAACTGATTTTTCATCTGTTCACGAACGGCGCGTACGGGTTTCATCGCGACGAGTTGCAATTGCTCGAAGATGCGCGCTATCTCGACTGGGGCTATGTCGCGTATCCGCCGGTCACGCCGTTCCTCGCGCGAATCGCGCGCGAGTTGTTTGGACCCTCGCTGGTCGGCGTCCGTTTGTTCGCCGCGCTGTCCCAAAGCATCGCGCTCGTCGTTGCCGGCTTGATCGCGCGCGAACTGGGCGGCAAACGTTCTGCCCAAATCCTCGCGGCGATGCTGGTTGCCATCACGCCGGTTTCGCTTTCGATGAGTTCGATGCTGATGTACGTCGCGTTCGATTATCTCTGGTGGGTGCTGATCGCGTACCTGACGATCCGCCTGTTAAAATCGAACGATGCGCGCTGGTGGCTGGGCATCGGCGCAGTGATCGGCGTTGGGATGATGACCAAAACCACGATGGCGTTTTTCGTCGTCGGCATTGTCGTTGGCGTGCTCCTCACCGCGACGCGGCAACACCTAAAAAGCAAATGGCTGTGGCTAGGTGTCGCGCTGTCGCTTTTGATTTTTCTGCCGAACCTGGTGTGGCAAATCCAGCACCAGTTCGTCTCGCTCGAATTTCTCGGCAGTATCCACGAACGCGATGTGCGAATCGGGCGCACGAAAGATTTTCTGCCCGATCAATTGCTCACCTCTGCGCACCCGTTCACGATTCCGTTTTGGATCGCCGGTTTGGCGTTTTACGTCTTGTCCGCCGGCAAACGCTATCGCCTGATCGCCTGGATGGCGTGCGTGCCGTTCGCGCTGTTTTGGCTGGCGCAGGGGCGCGGCTATTACACGGGCCCGATCTATCCGATGTTGTTGGCGGCGGGTGCGGCGCGGTTTGAATCCTGGGTCGCCACGTTGACGCGCGGCTGGGCGCGCGCGGCGCAAGCGATGGTGTGGGGAGTGATCGTGCTGGGGGGCGTGCTCATCGCGCTGATTGCTTTGCCGCTCGCGCCGATCCAGTCCGCGCTGTGGACGACGGTCAGCGACATCAACGGCGAATTTCGTGAGCAACTCGGCTGGGAAGAGTTGACGCAAGCGGTCGCCGAAATTTATACCGGTTTGCCAGCGAACGAAAAACCGCGCGCGGGGATTCTCGCCGGCAATTACGGCGAAGCGGGTGCGCTCAATTGGTACGGCGGCGCGTATGGTTTGCCGCGCGCGATCAGCGGCATCAATTCGTTTTGGTTGCGCGGGTACGGTGCGCCGCCGCCCGAAACGCTCGTCGTCGTAGGCGTGGATGCGCCGTATCTCCATTCAAAATTTCAAGCGTGCGTTGTTGCCGGGCGCATTACGAATCGGTACAACGTGCTGAACGAAGAGACGCGCGATCATCCGACGATCTATGTGTGTCGCGGCTTGCGCCAAACCTGGGATGAATTTTGGAGCCAGTTCCGGTATTTCGGCTAAACGCGCCCGCGCCGGAAAATGCTAACGCGTAAGGGCGAAGCGTTTTTTCGCAAAAGTTCAAGCGAAAAAACGCTTCGCCCTTTGGAA
>CAIKBD010000529.1 GCA_903825565.1 uncultured Anaerolineales bacterium
AACGCCATTCGAGCAAATCGGTATACAAGGTATGATCATCGGGTGAGACGCCGGCGCGCCGGATTTTTTCTTCCAGGTTCGATTTGGAACCGTACACATCCTGCAAATGCGCCGTCGCCTTTTTCAATTCGAAAAGCCGCTCTGTCACCTGCCCGGTGATCCCGCGCAATAAAAGTTCTTCGCGTGTCACCGGCAGAATTGCCAGCGTACGTTCCAAAACCTGCTCCAGTAACACTGCCATTTCGCCTGCTCCTTGTGCCAGCGATTATACGCAATAGCGCAAAAGTCGCTTGTCATTTCGAGCGGAGCGAGAAATCTCTCGTGTTTCAACGAGATTTCTCGTCGCTCTCTCGAATTCTAACCGTGAAGTGATTTCACTAGCCGCTCCTCGAAATGACAAAAGTGAGTTTTGCAGTATTGCGATTATACTCTTATCGCCGCACGCGCGCAACCACAATTTGCCACCCGCGCTCCACCTCGCGCACGCGCAACACGCGCAACAGCGCGACATACGCCACGCCCGCGACGCACGTCGGCGCGAGCACCTGCCACCAGAGCGCGCCGCCCGACAACGCGTTCAGCGTCGCCTGCGCGATCACGCCCATCGCGCCAGCCGCCAGCGCGATCTTGATCGCCGTGTTGCCTAACGCGCGCCCATCCAATCCGCCAAGCCGCGTGCGCGTGAACCACAGCATCGCCAAAGCGTGTCCCGCCAGCATCGCCGCGTTGGCGATCACCAAGCCGATCATCCCCAGCGGTTGCACGAGCGCGAACGCCACGCCGAGATAGATCGCCACCGCGCCGAACTGCACGAGATTCGGCAAGAGCGTATTCTTGCGCGCGTAAAACGCAAACACAAGCGGCTGATCAATTGCGGCGAACGGCAAGCCGAGCAAGTAGAATTCAAGCGCGCGCGCAGTCATCGTCGTATCCATCGCCGTGAACGCGCCGCGCTCGAACAACAGCGCGACGATGGGGCGCGCGAGGACGAACAAGCCGACGGTCGCCGGCAGAATCAAGAGCAAGACGAGTGTGATACCGAAGGACAGCGTTGATCGGAAATTGGTTATTGGCAATTGGTTATTGGGCTGTTGGCTGACTCCTGACTCCTGCCTACTGAGTTCCGGCAGAATCGCAAACGAGATCGCCGTGGCGACCAAGCCGAGCGGAAATTGCGTGAGCGTCGTCGCGTTCTGCATCCACGCGAGCGATTGCGCGCCGGTGTGCGACGCGAGGTTGCGGTCAATCACGACGCTGACGACGCTGATGCTCAACCCGGCGACGACGGGCGCGTACAGTTTCAGAATCTGGCGAATGGCGGGATGCGAAAAATCGAACGCGAAGCGATACTGCCAATCGCGCAAGCCGAACAATTGCAACGTCACCTGGGATGCTGAACCGACGAGAACGCCGACGATCAAACTGGTGATGCCGAAAACCGGCGTGAGCGCGAACGCGACGAGGATGATCCCGGCGTTGTACGCGGCGGTGGTGAACGCGGGGTAGGTGAAACGCTTGAGCGCGTAGAGCAAGCCGGTGATGACGCCGGACAGACCCAGGAAGAACACGGCGGGGAGCACGAGCCGCAACATATCCACCGCGGCGGCTTGGAGCTCCGGCGCATAGCCACTGCCGAGGAGCCACACGAGTTGCGGCGCGCACAGTTCGAGGGCGAGCACGGCACACGCGAGGAGTAACGCCAGCGCGTTGAGCACGACGCTCGCCACGCGCCACAATTCAGCGCGGCGCGCGACCAAGTCGGAGAAAACGGGGACGAGCGCGGCGCTCACCATGCCGCCGATCAGAAAATCGTACAGCGTTTGAATGATCGTCGCCGCGACGCGAAACACACTGACGTACCCCGTCGCGCCGAACAGGTACGCGATCACGGTTTCGCGCACGAGACCCAGCACGCGGCTCGCCACGTTGCCCGCCGCAATGATCGCCGCCGCGCGCGCAATGGTGGAGGTTGGAGATTGGAGATTAGAGATTGGATGCCTCGTCGAGTCAACTATCGCACTAGACAACTATCGAACTATTGCACTAACATCCCACATCCGGCAAAACGCGCACCGCCCCGGCGCGCTCGTCGGCTGACCGCACGTTTCGCACGCGTGCAACTCGTCCGCGCGGTTGTACTTGTCGAACACCCCTTGTCCGCGCGCGCGCAAAAATTCGAGATAGAAGGCGAGTTTCGAGCCGGGCGATTCGGTTTCGAGTTGGTTCAACAGCGTCTTGTAAAAATTCGTGAGATTGCCGACCGCGTGCGGGCACTCGGCGTAGATGTAATCAATCCCGCGCGCGAGCGCATACGCCGCCGTTTCGCGTTCGTAAAACCGGCAGAGCGGTTTCACCTTTCTGGTCAGCCCCTCGCGCGACGCCGGCAGAACCGGCGCTTGGCGCGCGAGATAGCCGGTTTGCCAGCGCAAGGTGTTTTGAAACAGCACCGCCACTTCATCGTCGAGGTTGTGCCCGGTCGCCAGCACCGTGTACCCTTTTTCGAGCGCGAGCCGGTTCATCACGTACCGCTTGGTCAAGCCGCACGCCGAACACGGCTTGCCCTGCCCGCGCGCCTTTGCGCGCGAAATTTCGGGAATGGATTTGCCGTAAGTGGCGGGAATGTCAACGACGTGGAGGATCGGCGAGGGGCGAGGGGCAAGGGGCGCAGAATCGTTATCGGCGCGATTCGCCACTCGCCACTCGCCATGCGCCACAAATTGCCGCGTCTTTTCGAGCGACAGGTCCGAGTACGGTTCGGGATCGTTGATGCCCAGCCCGATGTACAGCCCGTCCGCTTGATAGCCGAGCCGCAACAGCACATCCCACAACGAGAGCGAATCCTTGCCGCCGCTCACCGCCACGAGGATGCGCTCGTCGCGCGAGAACATTTTATATTTTTCGATGGCGCGTTCGGTCTGCGCGATAAACCACTCGCCGTAATGCTCGGCGCACAGGGCGAGTTTGTGGTGGCGCATGTTGATGACCGCGCGTTCGTCACATTTTCTACAACGCATAGACCTGTCTCTGATTTTAGATTGCAGATTGCAGATTGCAGATTGCAGATTTGAAATCCGAAATCCGAAATCCGAAATCTGAAATCTGAAATTATTATCCGCCCGACACGACCGCCACCAGCTTGACCTCGTCCTGCTCGCGCAGAATCGCGTCGTCCGTGACGAGTTTACCGTTGACGACGATCAGCACGCTTTCGGGATCAATGCTCAATTTTTTCAGCGCGTCGCGCGCGGTACTGCCGGGTTTCACTTCTAATTTTTTATCGCGATAGGTGATTTGCATGGCGCGGATTGTATACCAAAGCGGCGTAGCGGTCAAAAAAATGGCGCGGGGCGAATGACAAATGCCAAATGCCAAATGGCAAAAACCGGTTTTTGCTTCGCGCGCGCGATCCGGGTATAATGAAATTGCACCACCACTCTGGCTCGCGGGACGATGCCGATGAAAAATTTCTTCATCAGTTACACGCACGCCGATCACGCGTGGGCACAATGGATCGCGTACCAACTCGAAGCCGCCGGCTATTCCACCACCATTCAAGCGTGGGATTTCGTCGCCGGATCGAATTTCGTTTTGGAGATGCAACGCGCCGCCACCGAGTGCGAGCGCACGCTCGCGGTGCTCTCGCCGAATTATTTCGCCGCGCGCTTTACGCAACCCGAATGGGCGGCGGCACTCGCGCAAGACCCAACCGGCGCGCACGGCGCACTGATCCCGATCCGCGTCCGCGATTTCCAACCCGACGGCTTGTTCCGCGCCATCGTGTACATTGACCTCGTCAACCTCGACGAGACCGCCGCGCGCGAAACCCTGCTCGCGCGCATCCAATCCCGCGTCAGCGGACAACGCGCCAAGCCCGCCACCGCGCCGCAATTTCCCGCGCCGCCGAGCGCGCCCGCGCCCAAACATTTTCCCGGCACGCTCCCCGCCGTGTGGAACCTGAAACCGCGCAACCCCCATTTCACCGGGCGCGAAGCCGAACTCGCGCAACTGCACGACGCGCTCGCCACGACGCACACCGCCGCGCTGACGCAAGCGATTCACGGCTTGGGTGGCATCGGCAAAACGCAACTCGCGCTGGAATACGCGCACCGCTTTGCGCACGAGTACGCCATCGTGTGGTGGGTGCACGCGGAAACGCCGATGACGCTCGCCGCGGATTTCGCCGCGCTCGCCCAGCCACTCGATTTGCCGGCAAAGGACGAGCGCGAACAGCGCATCGTGCTGGACGCGGTGCGCGCGCATTTGCGGCAATCCGCGAGCGCGGCGCGCCCCTCCCTGATCGTTTTCGACAACGCAAACGCGCCGGACGACGTGCGCGATTTTTTGCCGGCGGGCGGCGGGCACGCGCTCATCACGTCGCGCAACCCCGCGTGGCGAAGCGTCACGCCGAACCCAGTCGCCGTCAAGCCCCTGCCGCGCGCCGAGGCGATTGCGTTTTTGCGCAAGCGCGCCGGTCTCCCTCCCCCGCCTGCAACGGGGGAGAGCCGAGGCGAGGGCGAACTTGCGGACGCGCTCGGTTGCTTGCCGCTCGCGTTGACCCAAGCCGCCGCGTTCATCGAGCAAAGCGGCACGTCGTTTGCGGATTATTTGCGAATGTTTGAAACGCACCGCGCGGAATTGTTGCGCGACCCGAAATTCAAGCCACACGATTACCCCGACACCGTGGCGACAACGTGGACGATTTCGTTCAACGCGGTTGCGGCAGAATCCCCCGCCGCCATAACGCTGATGAACCTGTGCGCGTTCTTCGCGCCGGACGAAATTCCGACGGATTGGATTGCGGGGACGCACGCGGGCGGGATGACCCCGCCCCTACCGGACGACGATTATGCGCTGGCGCAGGTGCGGATTGCCCTGCGAAAATTTTCGTTGATTGAGGCGACAGACACGACGATTTCCGTGCACCGCTTGGTGCAAACGATGGTGCGCGACCAAATGGACGACGCGACGCGCAAGACGTTTGCGGAAGCGGCGGTCAAGTGTGTTGACGATGCGTTTCCTGGTGATGTAACAACGAATCCTGAATCGTGGCAAGTGTGCGCGCGATTGCTTGCCCACGCGCGCGCCACGACGGACGAAGCGGAACGCTTGCACGTTGCGCCAAACGAGACCGCGCGCGTGTTGAACCAAGCCGCGATTTATCTCCGGCAACGCGCCGAACTGAGCGAAGCAAAAACACTTTTCGAGCGCGCAATTACCATTTACGAATTACAGTACGGAGTCAACCACGAGCACGTCGCAACTGCTGTCAACAACCTCGGCAACGTTCTGCGCGCCCTCGGCGACCTGCCCCGCGCGCAACGGTGCTTTGAGCGCGCGCTCGCAATTGACGAAGCCACGTTTGGCAAAGACCATCCCAACGTCGCGCGTGATGTCAACAACCTCGGCGGCGTTCTGCGCGACCTCGGCGACCTGCCCCGCGCGCAACAGTGCTTCGAGCGCGCGCTCGCAATTGACGAAGCCACGTTTGGCAAAGACCATCCAGAAGTCGCCACCGATGTCAACAACCTCGGCTCGGTTCTGCACGCCCTCGGCGACCTGCCCCGCGCGCAACAATGCTTTGAGCGCGTCATCAAGATTTTCGAGGACAACTTGGGCGCGAATCATCCCAACGTCGCAACTGCCGTCAACAACCTCGGCATGGTTCTGCGCGCCCTCGGCGACCTACCCCGCGCGCAACTGTGCGCGGAGCGCGCGCTCGCAATTGACGAAGCCACGTTTGGCACAGACCATCCCAACGTCGCGCGTGATGTCAACAACCTCGGCTCGGTTCTGCAAGCCCTCGGCGACCTGCCCCGCGCGCAACGGTGCTTTGAGCGCGCGCTAAAAATTCGCCAAGCCGTGTTTGGTGAAAATCATCCTGATGTTGCACAAAGTTTTTGGTGGCTCGGCGTTATCGCTCAACAAACCGGCGATGTGGAGAATGCCAAAAAGTTGTACGCTCGCGCGTACCAAATCTATCGGCAATTTTTGGGTGAGGAGCACCCAACGACGCAAAATGTAAAACGGTTTTTGGATGGGGTCGGGTAAACCCAGACCTGACCGGTCTCAATCATCCGAACATCAAGATTGTGCGGGGGAATTTGGCGCGGGGGGAGGGGCGTTTGGAACGCGAAAACCTTGAAAGCGGCGAAAACCGCGAAAGGTTGTTCGTGGCTTTCGCATCTTTCGCGCGTTTCGTGTTCCAAAGATTGCGCGTTTCGTGTTCCAACACCTTGCGGCTGAAACACCAAGGGCGTTTGGAACGCGAAAGCCATGAAAGCGGCGAAAACCGCGAAAGGTTGTTCGTGGCTTTCGCATCTTTCGCGCGTTTCGCGTTCCAAAGGTCGCGCGTTTCGCGTTCCAAAGTTCGCCATCGTGAAAAGGAGGAGTGATGGACAAACAAATCGTTCTGCAACTGTACGATTATGGCGTGTGGGCAAACGAAAAACTGCTTGCCCAGGCAAGCGCGTTGAGCGACGACCAACTGCGCCGCCCGTTCACCCAACACGCGTTCACCGTTCTGGGATCGTTCGCGCACCTCGTCAGCGCGGAATGGCGCTGGCATCAGGCGTGGAGCGGCACGCCGATGGGTGAGCCGATCACGCTTGAGCAGGTACCCACCATCGCCGAGGTGCGCGCGCGGTGGGAGCCGTTGTGGGTGGCGCGGCGCGCGTTCCTCGAAACGCTTGCGCCGGAACAATTGGCGCAAACCTTTGCGCGCACGATTCGCGGGCAAACGCAGAGCACCATCTTGTGGCACGCACTCGTGCACGTGGCGAATCACGGCACCCAGCACCGCAGTGAAATCGCGCTGATGCTGACGGAACTGGGGCACTCGCCGGGCGACTTGGACATGATCTGGTATTTTCTCGGCAAATAAAATGGGGCGGGGCGTTCCAGCGAACGCCCCGCCATTTATTTCAGACCCGAGTGCAGAAAACTTTCGATGAACTGCCGCTGAAAGATCAGAAAGAGCAACAAGAGCGGCCCGACGACGATCATCGTGCCGGCAGTGACGAGGGGCCACTGCGCGCCAATCTCGCCCAGTTGCGTAAACACCGCCAACCCCACCGTCAGCGGGCGGCTCGTGATGCTGTTCGTCACGACGAGGGGCCACAAGAAATCGTTCCAGTGAAAACTGATCGAGGAGAGGGCAAACGCGATCAACGCCGGGCGCGCGGGCGGAATGTAAACGTGCCACAGCGTTTGCAACCAATTCGCGCCGTCCATTTTCGACGCGTCGTCCAAATCGCGCGGAATCGTCTTGAACGTTTGGCGCAGCAAGAACGTGCCGAACGCCGAGCCGAAAAACGGCAACATCACCGCGAGGAGCGTGTCGAACAGTTTGAGTTGGCGAATCGTCGAATAGTTGGGCACAATCAGCGCGGACGACGGAACCATCAATTGCAGGAGAATCAAAAAGAACAAGACATTTTGCCCGCGAAACCGAAACCGCGCAAACGCGTACCCGGCGAGACTGATCGTGACCAACTGCACGGCGAGAATGCCGAACACGATCAGGATCGTGTTGAGGTAATACTGCGCGAACGGCGCGATCTTGAACGCCTGCCCGTAATTCTCCAGCGTGAGGTACGTGCCGAACCACAAGTTGGTCGCGCTGAGCGGCTCGTTCGGCGGATGCACCGAGACCGCCATCGCCCAGAGCATCGGGATCGCCCAGCCGAACGCAATGATCGCCAAGCCGAGCAAACCCAGCGCGTTGAAAATGGATGCAAGCGTGCGGCGTTTATTCATAGGTGGTTCGCCGTTCCGTGTAGACAAAATTGGTGATCGTAAAGATCAACAGCGCGACGATCAAAATCACGCTGATCGCGTTCGCTCTGCCAAAGTCGAGAAAACTGAATAGGGTTTGCCAGAGGTGGAACAGCAACATCGCGGTCGAGTTGATCGGTCCGCCGTTCGTCATCAAGTACACTTGATCCACGCTTTCGAACGCGTTGATGACGGCAATCGTCGTGACGAAAAGCGTCGTGCCCATCAGCAACGGCACCGTGAGATAGCGCGTGGCTTGGAGCGTGGACGCGCCGTCGAGATCGGCGGCTTCGAAAATTTCGTGCGGCAAGCCCTGCAAGCCGGCGAGGTAGAAAATCATAAAATAGCCGGTCTGTTTCCAAATGCCCAGGATCATCAACGCGATCAGCGCGAGGTCGGAACTGCCCAACCAGTTTTGGCTCTTGATGCCAAACGTGGCGATAAAGACGTTGACGAGACCGTAACCCGGCGTGTACATAAACAGCCAGATCGTCGCCGCGCTCACCATCGGCAGAACGGTGGGATAGAAAAAGGCGAGGCGATACAAACCCAGCCCGCGAAATTTGCGATTGAGGACAAGCGCGAGGACGAGCGCGAGCAACACGCTGATCGGGACGGTCACGCTCACGTAGACGAAGGTGTTGGCGAGCACTTGGCGAAACGCCATGCTGTCGAACAGCAACGCGTAATTGCCCAAGCCGGTAAATTCGGGAATCTTGACCGCTTGGTTTTGGACGAACAGACTGTCGTAGAACACGCGCGCCGAGGGCCACAGCGTAAACACCGTGACGAAGAAAAGCGTGGGCAAGAGCAAGAGATACGGGAGAGCGGCGGCTCCGAAACGGAACCGCCGCTCATGCCCAGCCCGCAACGTGATGGATGAGGTCATGCAACGACTCCCCAAGCCCCTTCGGGTTTTTGAAAACCCGAAGGGACTCCGCTTACGCGATTTTTGGTTGGAGGTCTAGTCTTTGAATCCGGCGAGAATTTGATCGGCTTGTTGTTGCGCGTTCTTGAGCGCGTCTTCCGGTTTCGCCTTGCCGGTCAGCACGGCTTGCACCGCGTCGCCGAGCGCCTTTTGCACTTGCGCGTTATTGTGCGCGGCAAGTTCGGCGCCCGCGTATTTCAACCCGGCGGGCGCAACGCCGGCTTGCGGCGTCTTGGCGATGTACTCTTTCATCGCTTGCGTCGTCAGCGCGGATTGGCGGCCGGGCACGTAACCGGTGTTGATGCTCCAATCGGCTTGAATGTCCGCCGAGGTCATGAATTGGATGAACTTCCACGCGGCGGCTTGGCGTTCGGCGGAAATGCCCTTGAGCATGTACATGTTTCCGCCGCCGGTCGCCGCGCCAAAACCCTTTTGCCCAACGGTGTAGCTCACGCCAACCTCGAACTTGGCTTGCTTCAAGATGTTGGTGAGCGACCCGCTCGAATGCCAGATCATCGCGGCTTTGCCGTTGACAAAATCGTTCGGCATATTCGCCCACAGCAAAATGTCGGCGGGCATCACTTTGTGTTTCGAACCCAGGTCGGCGAAATCTTGTAGCGCGGCGGCGACGGCGGGATCGTTGAACGTCACCTTGTTCGCGGCTTTGCCGACGACGTTCGCGCCGTTGCCGATCACGAACGATTGGAACAGCCAGTACGGAATCCCGTCGGACGAAATTTCAATGCCCCATTGACTGCCATCGGCTTTGGTCAATTTTTTCGCCGCGTCCACCATCTCTTGATAATTCGTCGGCGGTTTGTTCGGATCGAGACCGGCGGCTTTGAACAAATCCTTGTTGTAGTACAAAACCGGGATCGAGCGTTGGAACGGCAGACTCCAGATGTGGTTTTGGTAATTCGAGTTGGCGAGGTACGCCGGGAAGAAATCGGACGTGAATGTGTCGCCGCCGGCGGCTTTGACGAAATCATCGAGCGGCAGGATCGCGTCCGAGTCTACGAGCGAGTAGAGATCGGTCGAGAGCAACACGGCGACATCGGGCGGTGTGCCGCCGCCTTTGATCGTCGTTTGAATTTTGGTGAGCGTGTCGGGATAGCCGCCGGAAAGCACGGCGGTCACTTTGATATTCGGATTCGCGGCTTGGAACTTGGCGATGTATCCGTCAACAATCTGGGTGATCGGGCCGGGCACGGCAACCGGATAGTAGAATTGCAATTCGACGGTTTGCCCGGTCACGGCAGGTTTCGTCGCCGCCGGGGCGGCGGTGGGTGCGGCGGGCGCACTCGTCGGAGCGGGCGGCGCTTTGGTCGGTTCGGGTGCGGCGCACGCGGCAACCGCAATCACGAGCACCGCCAACACCAGGCACAGAACCAGTTTGGAACGGTTCAACATAGATTCTCCTCCTCAGGAAAATAAAAGGCACGCACGATACGTGTCTTGCTGGGCGCTATATTACACACAGGCAGAATGTTTGTCAATTGGCACGCGCCCCGCCGCCAGGGCTTTTCAAAAGTCAGGCGACCCTCATCCCAACCTTCTCCCTCAGAGGGGTGATGTCAAGCGACTTTTGAAAAGCCGTGCGCCCCGCCGCCCCGCACCGCGCGGGGTGTGCGTCACATTTTGGGGCGCGTCCGCCGCCGATTCAAATCGGCGGCGTGAGTGAGGTAGAAATCGGTTGGAAACCGATTCGCTTCGCGCAACTTGGTTCACCGAGTTGCCACCTATTGAGCCG
>CAIKBD010000530.1 GCA_903825565.1 uncultured Anaerolineales bacterium
CCCCACGCGTGTGGGGAATACGAATTTTTGGCGCGCGCGCCGCGTTGAGCGCATCGGTTCACCCCCACGCGTGTGGGGACTACGTTGCGCGCGATGGGCTATGTGCCCACTGGGTACGGTTCACCCCCACGCGTGTGGGGAATACTGTTTCGGTACGTCGAAACGGTTGACGGTTTCCGGTTCACCCCCACGCGTGTGGGGAATACTGCCCGCACGTTACGCAGATGTAATGCGCTACCGGTTCACCCCCACGCGTGTGGGGAATACGGGGGAGGACAGACGCGCCGCTACACTCCCAACGGTTCACCCCCACGCGTGTGGGGAATACTGCTCACCGTTTGGGTCAGATTCGGCAAGTTGCGGTTCACCCCCACGCGTGTGGGGAATACGATTTGTTCGAGTAACCCGCGCACACTGCCGCGCGGTTCACCCCCACGCGTGTGGGGAATACCACTGCGCGTGGAGCACGCGCCGCATAGACGCCGGTTCACCCCCACGCGTGTGGGGAATACGGACGAGCCGTACGCGGACGTGGACGATTATTACGGTTCACCCCCACGCGTGTGGGGAATACCAGTCGACCGTCTCGGCGCTCGCCGGCTTTGCCGGTTCACCCCCACGCGTGTGGGGAATACGCGAAGTTGATCGGCGTCAGTAGAATCACAGTCGGTTCACCCCCACGCGTGTGGGGAATACGCGCTGACGCTCACGCAATCATACACGGCAGTCGGTTCACCCCCACGCGTGTGGGGAATACCCTTCCAGCATTTTTTTAGAATCGCTCGCTTATCCGATTTTCTTATCATCGTCCGGCGCACTCGGCGGAATCCGAATCAACTGCAACCCATCGAAATCTACAATCTCGCGCTTGGTCGCACCATACGCGCGCATCTTGAACTTTTGCTCCGTGTTCGTCGTCCAAATCTGCAGAACACCGCCGCCTTTCGCCGATTTACAACATTTCTCCCATAACCGCTCGCGCACCATCGCCGAAACGTGCCCGATGAACACCCCCGGATGCGGCTCGATCAACCAACGCGTCAACTCACCGCGCAATCCCAGCGGCACCGTCTCAAGAATCATCACCACCATTCCACACCTCCGCGTCCGGCTCATCCCACAACGGCTCCGGCAACGCCGGATCCGCATCCCCCGCAAATTCCTCCGCCGAAATTCCCAACAATGTGTCAATGTCCGGAATGATCCGATCCAACAAACGACTCTCGCGGAACGTATCGCGGCACGCGTGCCGCACGCGCGTTTCCAATTTCTCTTTCGATTCCGCGACCAGCCGGAACGCGAGCGGCACCGTCACCTCCACCTTGTACAAATCCGCGATGTCGTACACGAACGACAACTGTTTGCCCGTGTGAATAAACCCCAGCGCAGGGCAGTACCCGCCCGACACAATCGCCGCGTGACACAATCCGTTGAGACACGCGTTCGCCGTCGAGAGCGCGCGATTGATCGGATCGCCCGCGCCCCAGTTCGAGCGATCATACTTGCGCCCGTTCCACACGACGCCGGACTCGCGGCTCGCTTTGGCGTACGCCTCGCGCACGCGCACGCCCTCGAAACCGCGAATCTGTTCGAGCGAATGTTCCGGGTGCAGTTGTTCGCCAAACCGATACCGATACATTCGCAAGACGACTTGGATCCGTTTCGCCGGATCGCTCGCCAGTTCCGCTTGCTTGAGCAGGTGGTACGCCTTGCGCGTTTCGCCGAGACCTTGCGCGTAAAAGCGCACGCCCTGCTCGCCGCCCCAAGTCACGAGCGATCCATTTTCCGCCAACACCTTGACCGCATCGTGCGTGATGCTCGTTCCCGGACCCAGCATCAGCACGGCGAGCGCGGCAGTCGGCACGAGCGTGCGCCCGCCCTGCGCGTCGAAAAATTCGACCGCGTGTTGCGTTCGCTCGATCTTGCCGTGTTCCAGGTAAACGAAACTCAACCCGTCCCGCAATTTGGGCAGGATGTGTAGGTCTTGCATACAAACTCCTGACCTATCCCCCAGCCCCTTCCCTGGCAGGGAAGGGGGAAAGGGGGTTAGGTCGGCGCGAGCGACAACAATCCAAAGCCGAACCCCTTGCCGCTCCCGATGCCGCGCGCGACGGTTTGGAGAAATTGATCCGCGTTGACGATTTGCAAAACGCCGTCGAACTGCGCCGCCAACAATTTGAGATCGTGCGATTGATCGTTGTGGCGAATCGCGTTTTCATTTTCGATGTACTCATCGCGACTGACGATCACCCGGACGATGCGAAAGCCGCCGGCATCGGCTTTGCGCGTGAGCCATGCGATCTGTTCGGACTCGTCGCGCAGACCGACGCGTTTGCCTTTTTCGCCGCGCGCGTGATTGCCCAATCGTTTGGTCGGATTCGCGCGCAGTCGAAACGCGAGCGTTTGCCCGGCGACGAGTTTCGGATCGAACGGTTTGCACTCGGCGGGCTGGAGCAGGTACGCGTGACCGCGCGCATCTTGTTTGCCGCCCAATTCATCCCAGGTTGGCGCGACCTGGGATTGGACGAGGACGACGATTTTTTGTTCGCGCGGAATTTCATCTACGCGAAAGAGAACGCCCGCCGCGTCGTCATCGTCGCGTGCCTTGCTGTACGTTTCATCCGGGAACGCGCGCGCGAGCGTGCGGTGCATTTGGTACGGGCGCGCGAGTTCGGCGCGGACTTGGGCATTCAACCGATTCAAACTCAATCTCGAAAGGTACATTCGTTACGCTCCTTCATCGAGATATTCGACTGGGATTTCATTTGGCGCGCGGTACTCGCGCAAGTAGCGTGGCTCGTGAATCCAATACTGGCGCGAGACGAGTTGCACGCGGCGGCGCACGCTCCCCGGTTCAAGCGATTCGCACTCGATCACGATGCGCGGACGCGCTTGAAATTTTCTCGCTTCCGCGCGATTGAGAAATCGCGCCGGCTGTTTTTCGAGCGCGTCTCGCAGTGAAGCATAATCGCCAACCCCATCGAACAGCGGACGGGTCGGGATGCAACTCTTGCGCCCCAGAAAAAACGACCACACCGGAAATTGAACCGCGTGCGCGAGTTGGTCAATTGTTGGCTCATCCGCTTGCATGGCGGCAAGGAACGACGCATCGCAAAGATAGTACCGCCACGTTGGTTCGGTGTGCGGCTCTCCGGTAGTTTGTGTCTTCTTGGGTTTGCCTTCCGCCGTGAGCAATTGGGGTTCATCTTTGGGATAACCGCCGCCAACCGTGTGATAATCGCGCAATGGCGCGGGCGTGCCAGGCACATCGCATCGCACCCCCACACGCACGCGTCGCGAGAGATCGCGGATGCGCGCATCATCGTTCCAGCCCAGCGCGCACGCGAGCAAACCGACGATGCCGCTCTTGGTCGGTTCGGGCGCAGTGCGCCGCTCCGACCATTGGCTATCTTCGCCCCAGGATTGGAGCGGACTTTCCAAACGCAAAAACAAAGTGTTTGGCATTGTGACTCCTCAAGACCTGACAGGTTTCGCAAACCTGGAAGGTCTATCCCAGTTGCGATCCCAGCCATTTCTTCAAATCGTCGAGCGATGTTTGCGCGTTTTGATCGAGGAAGGTGAGATCGCCATCAATCGCGATGAACGCGCGTTGCGGATTCAAGCTGTAGACCTTGCTCAACCGCGCGACATAGTCGTTCAGTTTGGCGACCGAATCGGTGAGCAACGATTGATTGCTCGTGCCATACGCGGGCTTGAGAAACGCGTTCGCATAACTCACCGGCAAATTGCGCTCCGCGACTTCGACTAACACAAAATCGGGTAGGTTGAACGCGCCGAACGAATTTTGTTTGCCGGTCGGATGCGCTATCGCCGCGGCTTCGAGCAAAGCCAACACCGCGCGCTGGGCAACCGCGTGATCACCGCCGAGATTCTTGACGAGTTCTTCCCAATGTACGTTGAGGTACTTGTAGTACGTGCAACTGTTGAACTCGACATCGCCGATCATATCCGCGCCGGGTTCGCTTTCCGGTTTCAGATCGTCCATCGCGGTATAATAATCGAACTCTTGCTTGAGCGCGTTCGCCGAAAGCGCGTGCGCGACCTGAACGGATGCTTGCACATTCTTGAACGCTTGCGAAGTTGTCATTCGCCCAAACATCGCAATGTCCACCGAGCGCGGCAAACTTTCGCCCAGATATTTGTTGATTTCGTTGAGTTTGGCTTTTGCCCACTTGCCCGCGCCAATTCCCTGATACGCCTTGTGTAAGCGTTCGGCAAAAGTCGTCAGTTCGGTTTTCACGTCGAGGAAAACGAGTTGCTTGGTGTCGTCAGTGTTGGTCGCTTCTTCGTTTTCGCCCGCGCCTTCTTCGGATTCTTCATCCCCATCATCACCGCGTTCCGTTTTGGTCTTGCCCTTCACAACGTCCGGCAAACGCGAGAGGATCGCCGCGCTCGTTTTCTCATCCACACCCAACTCACTCAATTTTGTGCCGACGAGCGAGGGCAACGTTTGCGTGCGTTTGCCCAACAATCCTTCATCGTCAAACGATTTGAACGCGTCCGAATAACGGATGCTTCGTTTCAAGCATTGACTCGAAATGCGCCCGCGCAGAACGCCGCCAAAGATCGCGTCTTTGGGCGAGCCGGTATCGTCGCGATTGAGATTGGATGGAACGTAATTTTGAAGCAGGTGGAATTGGATCAACATTTTGTCTTCTCCTTGGGATTGTAGGGCAAATTTATAAATTTGCCCTACGAATTATTTTCGGTTTCCGCCGATGCTTCTTCATCGGTGGGTTTGGACAGCGCAAAGTACGCGCGCGCCCATTGTTTTTGCACGGTGCGATAGGTAGATTTCCACTTGAGCAAGTCTTCAAGCAGTTGTTGCCAGTTCACTGACTTGTCCTTGGACTTTAAAAAGCGAATTGCTTGGCGAAGTCGGAATGGCAACTGCGTTGCGTCCGAATCGAGCAGAATTTCGACGCGGCGATTCAAGCCCCTGTTTTTCTTTTCTTCTGGATCGCGCGCTTGGCGCAAGGACGCGCCCAGATTTCCCTTTGCGCCGCCATCTGCCAAACCGTAGAGCGTGGCAACGAGAAAATAGATTTCCTCTTGCGCCGCGTTCAAGCCGTACGGCAAAAGACGATACAACAAGCCAATGCTTTGTGCTTCGGCAATCGGCTTGCCCGCATCGCGTTTGAGTTTTGCCTTGTCGCCCGCATCCAGCGCGTTCAACTTTTTTACAAACTCGGCAATCCTGGGATCAGGTTCATTTTTTGGCATCATCCTCCTCCTTGTTTGATTTTGCTTCGCGAGATATTCAACCACTTGCGACATTCGTCTTTGCCGCGTTCGATTTTTAATAACGTGTTGCCATCATCGCCCGTCGAATCTGCCGCGCGGTCAAACGCCGTTTGCGCCTCGCGCACAACAGCGTCGTACCAATCCTCTAGCGTTTGTTGTTGCTTGGCGCGGTCACCCAAATCAAGAACGAATTGGCGAAACTTACCGGCAAGCGTCGCCCAGTAATCGGCTTCGAGACGTTCCTTCAAACGTTTGAAGCGTTCGTCTTGGAATTTCTTTGCCCTTTTCCCATCTGATGCTTTTCGCCGAAAAGCGTCATAGAAGGCGGTATTGATTGTCTTTCCACACTCGGTTGCAAACGACAATGCTTGTTCGGTCCAAAATGCGCCATCTTCGTCTTGCAAAAGAGATATTGGCACATCGAAACCAAAGTCAAACCATCCAAAGATTTTTGCATCTGCTTTTGCCTCAAGTCCGATGCAATGAAATGGATAAGTCTGACGTTGTTTGCCAACATTGAGTAGGGCAAACTGTCTGAGGAAATGTGGGCGTAGATTCTTGCTTGGCACCCTATTCTGCAAGAATAACCCCGTGAATTCACGCCAAGCTATTTTACCACCTTGTGGTTTTGACTTGATTGTTTTCTTTCCTTCCTCAGTTGTTGTATAGGCAACAAAAGGGTCTTCCCAGATCGGGGCATCTTTCAGAAGACTTTCGCCCATCTGAAAGGTTATCCTACGTACACACCACTCGCTCCGTTGTCCAGTACGCGAACAAACGGCATCAAGTTTTTCTGGATGTAGGCGTACCTTACGGGCAGGAAATGTTAGACCGTGCAGATAGCCAACCTCGCTGAGTTGGCGATGTTCAGAGAACTTCATTCCTGGATGTTTCTTTTTGCTTGATTGTACAACTGTTGGTACGGAACGTTTCCACCACCCAGTATCCTCATTGGTGGTGAAATAGTCGTCGCTAAGCATCGTGACTGAGATCAGCGATGCCGCTAATTTTTCAAAGAGAGTGTGTCCGCCAGGTAAGATGTAGATCGGTGGCGGTGCTCCATTGATTGAAGGCATAAATTTGCCGCCTCCACCACCCGATGAAGTAAATGGCGGAATCAAAACTAGACCGAGTGCCGCCGCAACAGGAGAAATTACACACTCTGTTTGTTCTCCGTGCCGATAATGAGTTACTTCCGTGCCTGATGGCGTTTCGGGAAACAAACGCGCAACTGTGGTCGTTGCTTTTTGTTCCTCTTTCGTCTTCGGGAACATCGGCAAGTCCGCGCTCTGGAGAAACGGCTTGTCTTCCGAGAACAAGTCAAAGCGGTCGGCGTACTGTTTTCCGAACTTGTCAATCTTGTCTGCGGGAAATTTGGCGCGCGCCCACAGTTGATTGAGATCGGCGTTCTCTTGTGGATTTAGCGCGTCTTGCAAAATCGCTGTAAGCAGACGATGAATCCCCACCACCACGAGCGGCGATGGATCGTAAATCGCAACGTACTCGTGCGCGTTCGCCAGCGCGTCGCGGATGTTGTGTTGCGACAATTCGCCGCGTGTGTCCTCCAGCGTGATCCACGGTTCAGTCCACAAATTGAACGATGGAACAGCGTCATTCTTCTTGGTCATTCGCTTTGCCCTCCTTTTCGACTACCAAACCCAACTGCGGGTCGAGTTCGATTATCAGTTTGCCGCGTTCAGTTGCTAAGGTCGTTTTGCCATTCGTGAGCCACAACGGATAAAATCCTTTCAGCAATGCAGACTTGAACAATTCCGTTGCATCTTTTTCTGCCCCTTCCTCGATTGCTTGCATCGCCGCTTTGTTGCTGATGCGGAGATGACGGCGCAAGAGACGGCGTTGGGTTTCGCGCGATGCTTCAGCGAGCACGCTGATTCGCTCATTCGCATCCAGAACGACAAAATTGCCGCCGCGTTCAAGTGGAATCACATTCAACGTTGGCTCACCCAAGCGCGTTTTAGCGACGAACCAATCCGCACGATTTTCGTCCTCTTCAAATTTGACGCGCATCGCGGCGGTTTGGGCGAACGAATCATTGCGGCTTGGCTCTGGCAGTAATCGCTCTCGGGCTTCTTTCGCCGCCGCTTTCTTTTTCGCGTCCAACTCGCACCACGCATCATACAACAGATTGTCTTCGGATGGTTTTTCGTCCGAGTACACGGCTTCGATCAGCGTGCGATAATCCTTTGGCAATTCGATCCGCGTGCGTTGCGCGAGGGTTGCGCGCGTTTGGCGCATAATGTACTCGTCGTAAATCGTGCGATCCGTTCCCAGTTTCAGATCGCCATCGGGCGTCGTCTCAAAGTTGAGCCAGAGCAACGGCATCGCGTGTGCGTCCGGGCGCGTACGGTCGTGCCGATGCAATCTGCCCGCGCGTTGCAACACCAGGTCAACCGGCGCGAGATCGGACACCATCACGTCAAAGTCAAGGTCAAGACTCTGTTCCAAAACTTGCGTGCCAACCACGATCCCTTTGGCTGGGCGTGTAGATTCGCGGCTATACTTGCTTTTCAAAGCATCTTCGCGGCGTTGCCGTTCATCGAGCGGAAATTGCGAGTGAAGTAATTGCAAATCCACGTCACGCGGCGCGTTCTTTTGTAACACGTCGAAAATGCGTTGGGCGCGTTTGACTGTGTTCGTGATCCAGCACGCGCATCCGCCATTCGCAACTGCATCCAATAACCATTTTGCCTTTTCGTTCGCGGCATCATCGTTCAAATGCAGTTCGCGCAAATCAATGATGCGATTCGGTTGCCACACCGCGGGACTCGCTTGATGGACGACTTTGTCGCTCATCACCAAAAGACTGGGATATGCGTTTGCTTGTTCCTCGCGCAGTTCGATTGGAACGCCAAACGCCTCCGTCAATCGTTTACGGCGCGACATGGGTAAGGTCGCGGAAAGCAAAATGACCGAGGTGTTCATCGTCGCAAGCCAACGCAAGAGACGTTCGATCACGGTTGTCATATACGTATCGTACGCGTGCACTTCGTCCACGATCACCACTTTGCCGACCAAGCCGATCATTCGCAGTGCCGCGTGCTTGACGTTGAGCACGGCAAGTTCCGCTTGGTCAATCGTGCCGACGCCGAACGGCGCGATGAGCGCGCGCTTTTTCGAGTTGAACCACGCGACCGATTCGCCGGCTTCCGCATCATTTTTTGTTTCGCCGTTTGCGAGCGGTTGAATCGCGGCGAGCAAATTTTCTTCAATCAAAGATGCTTGACCGTGAACGAGTTTCACCAATGTTGCCAACCCCAGTCGCTTTTCGAGATGTGTTTGCAATCGTCCAAACATTTGATTGCTCGTCGCCATTGTGGGAAGCGCGTAGTACAATTCATCCGTTCCCGTGATGCGTGCGATGCGATGCGCGAGTGCGAGCGCGGCTTCGGTTTTACCCTCGCCGGTCGGCGCTTCAATAATCGTCAGCGATGGCGATTGCAGGATATCGTCGGGAATGTCGTCTATTGCGAGTTGAAGGGGACGCAGGGGAATCAAATCAGAAAACAACAATTGAACCTGTGCCGATGCGTGGCTTTGCGTCAAGGTCAACAATCCCGATTGGCGCGCGGCGCGTGCCGCGCGTTCACGACTTGCTTCGACGTACTCGGTTAGCTCAGTGGTCGGTGCGGGCGGAAAGTAGCGTTCGTCGGATCCAAGCCAGTCGCATAGAATCGCAAACCCGGTCACCGCCATAATCGCGATTGAAACATGGCTGGGATCAGCCAACAACGCAAGATCGCATTTGAGTAATTCGTTTTTCAGAATCGTGTCTGCACTTTGGCGATACGTTTTCCATTCTGCCGGTTCACCGTTCAGTTGGCGGCGCGCGGCTTTGATGTCGTCGTCGGGGTGCGCGAAACTACCGTGATGCCCGCCGAGCGCTTCGCTAATAATTTGAGACATCTTACTTGGCGCATTCCCAAAAATTTGGGACAATGCGCTATCGAGATAGATTTGGGTGACGTGCTCGTGTCGCACATCCGCGCTGTTTAGCGTAAATCCTTCGCGTCGTAATCGTGCGCTCTGTTCTTTATTGAGCGACTGAAACGCGACGGAAATTTTTCCGACATCGTGCAATGCGATCAAGTAGGGCAACCAATCGCGCATAGCTTCAGGTGCAACATTAAACGCGCGGGCAAGCGTATTTCCCCAACGCGGTGATGCGCGTTCGCTCAACAATTCGCGCGCGATATTTCCAACGTCGAGCATGTGAAAAACGACCGGATGAAATTGGCTAGGATTCTGATTCTCTCTGGCGGTTTTTCCCCACAATCGTAGAACGCGGCTTGTGCTATCACTTTGATTTACTGACCCAATTTGATAAACTCGTGCCAATCGCTTCGCCTCTCCCACCAACTCCTCCCGCAACTCCTTCGGCTCGATCACTTCACAATCCGCGCCCCAACCACGAATCCACGGGACCATCTCTTGCCATTCCGCGATGCGCGCCGCCCAGACGCACCCGCCGTTCGGCAAATCTTCAAGCGGCTCTTGTTGCGGATGCCAGATGCTTTCTTTGATGCGGCGCGTCGCTTCGCCGGGCGCAAAGCGCAAGACCACCCGCGCCGGTTCGCCTTCGCCGCGCCAGATCCCCCAGGCGTAGCGCAACAATGCCTGCTCGTCGAATTTTTCGGGAATTCCAAACGCATCGTGCGTCAAGGTCGCTTGCTCGATCCGTTCGATCTTGAAGACGGCAAGATCGTCGAAATAATCACTGTGCCCAATGACATACGCGCCATCGCTCCACAACGACGGCTCGATCAAATAGGGGCTGACGAGATGGTGACCGACCTGGCGCGCGCGCAAACCGCGATAGGCGATCCGAATTTTCACGCGCTCGACCCAGCCGCGCGTCACCGTTTCCATTATGGCGACGCGCTCCGGCTTTGCCGCCTGCGCGAGGATCACATTAGCGGCTTGCACCAAGCGTTCGGTCATCGGCTGTTTCAACGCGCCGGCGAGTTTTTCCAACGCATTCGCAACGTGCGGTTGCGCCAACAACGTTTGGCGCGCGGCGCGGCGCGCCGGTAAATACAATGCCAACGCTTCGGATAAACTCAAACGAATCGCCGACAGATATTTCGTCCGATCAATCTTCCAGCGCCCGCGTTCGACCTCGCTGAACGCTACTTCGCTTTCAAGCATGGCGCGATCTTTGTAAACGGTGATGCGATCTACGCCGAGTTTCTCCGCCATCTCGATGTCGGTGTACGCCTTGTCCACGTACCGCCGTTCCATTTCGCGCAAGCGTTCCGCGCGACTCATGCCACGACTCATCTTGTCCTCCACCTGAATTTTCACAACAACGATACCATACACGTTGCCGAAAAATGTAAACACGCGTGGATGCAATTTCTATTTGCGCCGGAACAACGCCAACCACCCGCGCGCGTCTTCGCTCAACAAAATTCCATTCTGTTCGAGTGTCGGCAGGTCGCGCTTGACCGTGCAACGCGGCACGCGCAATTTGCGCGCCAATTGACTTTGCGAAATGCCATCGGGATGTTGCTCAATCGCCTCTGCCATTTGCGCCAAGCGTTTTTGCTTGCCCTTTTTGTTGCCAAACATCGCGGTTCCTCCGTTGTGGGTTTGACCACAGCGTAAACCCGCGATGTTGCCGGTACGGCAACAGTGCCGGCTTGGAAAAGAAAAACTGCCAGCCACGCACAGAACGCGTGGGGCAGTTTTTTCGCCAAGCTCAATTGTCCAAACCGAGCTTACCGGGCAATCTCAACACAAGCATTCGATCCGACCTCGTCAGACAAGCGGTTGGAACGATTTCGGGATCAAACTCTAGATTAGCGCCTAGTATATTCAATCGCGACAAAGACGCAAATACGCCGAGTGCGCGTCAAAACTTTGGATACGACCGCCGTCGTTTTCAAACGACGGCTCAATCGGTGAAAACTTGGTGAACCGAGTTGCGCGAATCGGTTTCAACCGGTTTCTACCTGGTCAAGCCGCCGATTTGAATCGGCGGAGGCGTTCGCCCAAAACCGTGACGCACACCCCGGCATCCCAGCGCATTTGCGTTTCCGGCGCAAATCGAATACACTGCGCCACAATTCCTACGCGCGTACTGGGAACCAGTTTGACTCGACCTATTCCATAAATTCATATTGCCCATCCGTCACCTTTGACGGAAATCCAATTTTTCGTGGTGGTGTCTATGGCGTCGCCCCAACGCAAGCCCAACCCCGAACGACTGCTGGTTGTCCGCCTAGTCAAAACCTGGCTCAAACGCGCGCACATCCGCGTAGACCAAGTGATTGCGCGAATGCAAACTTTTGGTTGTGACCTTTCGCGCGCCGATTTTGAAAACCATTTCACGCGTTTGGATCGCAACCCCACCCTTGCGCCGATGAATGTGCTCGCGCTCATCGCCGCACTGACCGAGGGCCTCCCCGAACGCGGACGATGCAAAGCCGGCGAGGCGCTCGAATTTGCCCGCCTCACCCGGCTCCCCTTCGACCAACTTGCCAATCTCGAACAGTACTTCCCGCCCGCTGAATTTCAAACGGCTTATCTCTCCTACGCCCTGCCGCAAACCAGTGCGATCCGTTTGACGCGCGCATTGACCCGCGCCACCTATACCCTGTCCGCGCCGCTCACCAACTTTATCGGACGCGAGCGCGAACTGGCGATGCTCGAACAAACGCTGACCGATCCCACTGCGCCGCGCCTGATCGTCCTGACCGGCGCGGGTGGGTGCGGCAAAACCCGGCTCGCACTCCAAGCCGCCGCTGATTTGCGCGATCACTTTCCCAACGGCGTCTACATGCTCTCGCTGGCGGCGGTGCGTGCGCCGGCGATGGTCGTTCCCACAATCGCCCAAGCCCTGGATTTGCAAGAGACCAGCGGCAAGGACCTGGCGACGGATTTGGAAAAATATCTGCACGACCGCCAACTCTTGATCGTGCTCGACAACCTCGATCAAGTCGTCGTCGCCGCGCCGGCGTTGACCGATCTGCTGCGCGCCGCGCCCGGCTTGAAAATTTTGGCGACCAGCCGCATTGCGCTCGACCTGTCCGCCGAATACTCGCTCGCCGTCCCGCCGCTCGACTTGCCCGATCCGCGCCACCTCCCGCCGCTCGATCAACTGCGGCGTTATTCCGCCATCGCCTTGTTCGTGACGCGTGCGCGCGCCGCGTCGCCGCACTTTGAATTGACCGCGCACAACGCGCCGACCGTGATCGCGATCTGCGCGCGGCTGGGTGGAATGCCGCTTGCGCTCGAACTGGCGGCGGCGCGCGTCAAAACGATGCCGCTCAAACTGTTGCACGACCAACTTCAGCGCGCCATGTTGCACGTGCTCACCAACGGCGCGCGCGACGTAGCCGAGCGTCACCAAACGATGCGCGATACGATTGCGTGGAGTTACGAACGGCTGACGCCCGCGGAGCAAAAACTGTTCACACGCCTGGCTGTCTTCGAGGGAGGATGTTCGGTGGAAGCCGCGCTCGCCGTGATCGCCGACGACACGCAACCCGAAACTACGTTGCGCGTGATGGATGGCATTGCGTCGCTCGTGCGGCAAAGTCTCGTCGTGCGGTACGACGGCGGCGGGGCGTTTCGCTTTGCTCTGCTTGAACCGTTGCGCGAGTTTGCGCGCGAACAACTGGGCACGAGCGAGATGTTCGCGCAACGCCACGCGACGTACTATCGCGCGTTCGCGCAACGTGCCGCTGCGCATTTTCGCGGCGCAGAGCAGAAAACGTGGCTGGATCGCATCGAGGAAGAAAATGCCAATCTGCGCGCCGCGCTCGATTGGTTGCGCGCGCGCGGCGACGGCGACGCGTTTATGGAACTTGCCGGCGCGCTCGAACTTTTTTGGTACTGGCGCGGCTACTGGAGCCAAGCCCGACAATGCTTGGAAGAATTGCTCGCCACACCCATCACGCTCTCGCTTGCCGCGCGCGCCAAAGCGCACGACGAACTCGGCGGATTTTTGTGGGCGCAAGGCGATCTCGCGCAAGCCGAAAAATATGTCGCGGCGAGTTTGGCGGATTGGCGCGCGTGTGGCAATCGTATCGGCTTGGCGGAAACGCTCAACACGGCGGGGCTGATCGCCGAAGCGCAAGCCAACTATCACCAGGCGGCGGAATTTTTTCGGGAGGGCTTGGCGCTTCGGCGCGAACAGGCGGATGCGGCAGGGATCGCGCTCATGCTCAACAACCTGGCGGGGGCGCTGATTCACCTGGCGGAATTTTCGCAGGCGACGGCGCTGTGCGAGGAAAGTTTCGCGCAGGCGCGCGCACTAGGGCATCGGCGTTTGATGGGCGCGGCGTTGTTCGATCTGGGTGTGATCGCCGAACGTCAGGCGGATTATCCGTGCGCCGCGCAACGCTTTCGTGATGCGCTCACGCTGTTCGATCAATTCGGCGATGCCCGGCGCAGTGTCGGGTGCATCGAACGCTTGGCGCGAGTGCAAAGCGCGCAGGATCGCGCGCTTGAGGCGGCGCGTTTGTTCGGCGCAGCGGAAGCCCTGCGCGAACGGATCGGCTTTCCGATTGCGCCGTCCTCTGCGGCGGAATACGCGCAAGCCGTCGCCGCCGTGCGCGCGCAGTGCGGCGATGCGGAATTTGCGCGCGCGTGGGTGGAAGGACGCGCGTGGACAGTCGCGCAACTGCTCATGCACAACCCAGACTCGGGCCCGCGCTCGCGGCTCTAGAACATCGGTCACCGAGTCCGCGAATGAAAAACCAAATTAGCGCAGATTTGCGTTATTCGCGGCTGACTGGATATTTTGGCTGTGCTCGAACCAACTGACGCTTTCGATGTGGTACGTTTGCGGGAACAAGTCCACCGGTTGAACCGCCTGCAACCGATAACCGCCCTCCACGAGTGTGCGCGCATCGCGCGCCAGCGTCGCCGGATCGCAGGAGACGTACGCGAGGGCGCGCGGCGCGTGCGCGATCAATGCGGCAAGCGCGGGCGCGGCGATCCCGGCGCGCGGCGGATCCGCCACGACGAGATCAACCTGGGTTTTGAGTTTCGGCAAAAGGTCTTCGACCTTGCCGCGCTGAAACTCGACGCGCTCAAGCTCGACCGCATTCGCTTTGGCATCGTCCACCGCAAACGGATTTTCCTCGATCAGAATCACGCGCGCAACCTGGGATGCAAGCGACAAGCCAAACGCGCCGACGCCGCCGAACGCGTCGAGCAAAACGTCGCTGGGTTGCGGCGCGAGAAATTGGGCGACGAGATCGATCAGCGTTTCCGCCATTGCCGTGTTCACCTGGAAAAACGCTGGCGGCGAAATGCGGAACGCGCGCCCGCGCAATTCTTCGTGCAAAGCGTCTTTGCCGATCAGCGGCACGATGTCGCCCGCCGGCGTTTGGTACGCAATCGAGATCGGTTCGTCCACCTCCAACTCGGGCGGCTCGTCATCGCGTCCTTCGAGGATGAGCAACTTTTGCCGCGTGTTGATCCCGGCGCGCAACGTAGCGCCGGCAAAATCCATCCCGGCGAGATCGAGTTCGTGAAACATCTCGGCGAGCAACGGGTGCAAGAGGTGACATTCGCGGATCGGCACGAGCGTGTGCGATTCGAACGCACGGAAACACAAACGCCCCGCGGCGTCGAGTTGGAATTGGGCGTGGTTGCGGTACTGCCAGGGATCGCTCATACCAAGCGTGGCGCGCACCGGCGCGTCCGGCATTTTGCCGATGCGCGCGAATTGCTCGCGCACGATCTCGGTTTTGAATTCGAGTTGCGCGGCATAGGCGATGTGTTGCCACTGGCAACCACCGCACGCCGCGTGCGCTTGTCCCGCCGGCAAAGCGAGGGGCGCGGCAAAGTGCGCGCAACGCGGCGTGACGCGCGCCGGCGCCGGCGTCACGATTTCGACGAGGCGCGCGCGCGCGTAATTTTTGCGCGTTTCGACGATCTCGACGACGACCGTTTCGCCGGCGATGGCAGACGGCACGAACACGACGCGCCCGGTTTCGTCGCGGCCCATCGCTTCGCCGCCCTGCGTCATAGAGGTGAGTTTCAGGTTCAAGGTTTCAGGTTTCACGTTAATCACTTACACTATGCAATTTTACTTGATTACGTCCATCCGCGTGTACGGTCGCAACACCTCCGGCACGATGATGCTGCCGTCTGGTTGCTGATAGTTTTCCATAATCGCGATGATCGTGCGCGGCAACGCCAAGCCCGAACCGTTCAGCGTGTGCACAAACTCCGGTTTCGCGCCCGCCTCGCGGCGAAAGCGAATGTTCGAGCGGCGCGCCTGAAAATCGCCGACGTTCGAGCACGACGAGACTTCGAGCCACTCGTTTTGCCCGGGCGCCCACATTTCGAGATCATACGTTTTGCGCGCGGCAAAGCCAATATCGCCGGTGCACAGCAGTTTGACGCGGTACGGAATTTCGAGCAAGTGGCAAATTGCCTCGGCGTCCGCGCGCAACGTTTCCAGCTCCGCCTCCGAATTTTCCGGCAAGCAGAATTTGTACATCTCCACCTTGTCGAATTGAAAGCCGCGCTTGATCCCGCGCACATCCTTGCCCGCCGACATATTTTCTTTGCGGAAGCACGGCGTGTACGCAACATAGTGCAAGGGCAACTGTTTCGCGTCGAGCACTTCGCCGGCGTGCAAGCCGGTGAGCGGAATTTCGGCGGTGGGCACCATCCAGGCGTCGCGCTCGACATCGCGGTACAAATTGTCGCGGAACTTGGGGAGTTGCCCCGCGCCAAAAATGATTTGCTCGCGCACCATAAACGGCAGGTACATTTCGCGGTAGCCCTGCGCAAGATGCGTGTCGAGCATCCACTGAATCACGGCGCGTTGCAAGCGTGCGCCCGCGCCGCTCAGCACGTAAAAGCGCGACCCCGCCAGTTTGATGCCGCGTTCGAAATCAATCATACCCAACGCGGGACCTAAATCCCAGTGCGCGACTGGCGCAAAGTCGAATTGGCGCGGCTCGCCCACCGTGCGAAGCACCGGGTTTTCGCTATCATCTTTGCCGAACGGCACATCGGCATCGGGCAGGTTCGGCATCACGGCGAGCAGATCGGTGAGCCGCGTGTCCGCTGTGTTCACCGTTTGATCGAGCGTTTCGATGCGCGTGTTGATCTCGCGCACCTCGGCTTTGCGCGCCTCGCGCGCGGCGTCGTCCTTCATCCGCCCAATTTCTTTCGACGCGCTGTTGCGTTGCGCGCGCAGTCCTTCGAGTTCGGCGAGCGAGGTGCGGCGCGCTTCATCCGCCGCGAGGATCGCGTCCACGCGCGTCACATCGTCGCCGCGCCGGCGCAACGCGTCGCGCACGAGATCGGGTTGTTCACGAACGAGTCGAGCGTCTAACATTCTGCCTCCTTGGGTCAATCCCTTTGCCGAACCCAAAAACGATTCACGAATTACGCGAATCTTTACGAATTTTGTTTTTTTATTCGCAAGTCGCGGATAAAAATCGAACGAGAAAAATTTGGCGACGGTGTTGTTGTGTTCGACAAAATAAAAATCCGCCCACCCTCAAGGGCGAGCGGACTCGCGGTACCACCTTTGTTTACATACGCACTACGTAATACGTACTACGTAATACGTAATACGTATTATAGTGCGTAGCAATCTCTTGGTGATAACGGTGCGCGGTCCGGCTTGGCTTGTTTCGCCAGCGACTCGAGAGTGGATTTCCGCGCGGCGTGTCATCGCCTTGCACCAGCCGGCGACTCGCTGGGAATCGCGCGCGCGCGTACTTGTCTCTGTCAACGTCTTTGGAATTTAATTTGGTGCGATTCTAACACGATTGAAACGCGGTGTCAAATGTATGTTATAATTCAAGCGCGGTGCAAACCAAATCATTCGAGGAGATGAGACAATGGCAGTCAAATTCGGTTCGCCGGAATGGGTGCAAGCCCTGCAGGAACAATTGAATACGAGTCAAGCGTATGCGGACGCCGCCAAAAATTGGGAAGGCGATTTTTATTTTATCGTGGACCCCGAAGGCGCACTCACTGCGCCGATCTATTTGTACATGGACTTGTGGCACGGCAAATGCCGCGCGGCGTTCGTCGCGCCGGACAAGAGCGCCAAAGCGCCGGCATTCGTCATGTCGGGCACGTACTCGAAATGGAAAAAAGTGGTGAGCGCGCAACTCGATCCCCTGCAAGCGCTGATGACCAATCAACTCAAACTCAAGGGCAATATGACGATGGTGATGAAAAACGTCAAAGCCGCGCAAGAGATCGTCAAGGCGTGCACCCGGATCGAGACGGAATTTGAAATGTAGGATTCCTGATTTTGCAAATGCCGGAAATCAGAAATGAGGAACAATGTGGTTCTTTAATAGTCCGCAAATCGTGTTCGGCGAAGGCGCGCTGACGCACCTCGCGCAAATTCGCGGCGCGCGCGCCTACATCATCGCCGATCCGCAAATGACGACATTCGGATTTGTCGAACGCGTCCGCGCGCAACTTGCCGAAGCGAACATTGAAACGCGCGTCTTTGATCAAGTCGAAGCCGAGCCATCGCTCGCCACGGTGCGGCACGGCGCGGCATTGCTCCGCGAGTTTGAGCCGGATTGGATCGTCGGCCTCGGCGGCGGCTCGCCGATAGACGCGGCGAAGGCGATGTGGGCGCTCTACGAGCGCCCCGATCTGGCGCCTGACGGCAT
Organism: uncultured Anaerolineales bacterium; assembly: GCA_903825565.1. Classification (GTDB taxonomy): domain Bacteria; phylum Chloroflexota; class Anaerolineae; order UBA4142; family UBA4142; genus CAIKBD01. The sequence continues at coordinate 17,901 of CAIKBD010000530.1, forward strand.
TTCCCCGCTCGAGTACCTGGGTCTCGGCAAAAAGGCGCGGTTGATCACGATCAGCACGACAAGCGGCACTGGTGCCGAAGTGACCTGGGGTATCGTCCTCACCGATCCGAACGAAAAACGCAAACTCGGCGTCGGCTCGCGCGAAACGCTCGCGACGCTGGCGATTGTGGACCCGCAATTTGTGATGCAAATGCCGCCGCGCCTTACCGCCGACACCGGCTTGGACGCGCTGACGCACGCGATTGAGGGTTACGCCGCGAACTGGCATAACGATTTCGCCGACGGGTTGTGCCTCAAAGCGGTTGACCTCGTGTTCAACTTCTTGCCGCGTGCGTACGCCAACGGCGATGATGCGGAGGCGCGCGAGAAAATGCACAATGCCGCGGCGATTGCCGGGCTGGGCTTCATCAACTCGATGTGCACGCTCGCGCACGCGATGGGGCACGCGTTGGGTGGCGCGTTTCACGTGCCGCACGGTCGGTGTGTCTCGCTCTTTTTGCCGTACACGATGGAATTTGCGGCGAACGCCGGCAACTATCGGTACGCCGACCTCGCACGGTTTATCGGCTTGGTTGCGCCGGACGAGGCGCGTGCCACGCGCAACTTGATCGCCGCTGTGCGTGATCTCGAAACGCAACTCGGCTCAAACACAAGCATCGCATCGCTCGGCATCGCGCGCGCCGATTTCGCCGCCGCGCTCGAAACGCTGTGCGATCACGCCGAGAACGACACGCAGATCGTCGCCGCGCCGCGCCAACCGGATCGCGCCGAATTGCGCCGGCTATTCGAGTGTGCGTTTGCAGGGCAACCCGTCACGTTTTGATTCTGCCACGCAACCGGTTTGGACCGCAATCGCAGAACCTGGCGTCCATCGTGCGCGGATATGAAATTGGCGTAACCAAATACGCGCGCCAAAACGCCATTCCGTTCGCGTGGCAAGATCGGTATCACGATCATGTTATCCGCAACGCGGAGGGATATCAACGGATTCGTCAATACATCTGCGCGAATCCGCAAAAATGGGCGGACGATATCTTCTACGCGGCGGAGCAATAGCCGCGCGCGCGAATTTGAACTACAAGAGGTGAGGTATGTATGGCTACGCCGGCAAACTCTTGATCGTTGATTTGTCTTCCGGCGAAATTTCCGCTGAACCGCTCAACGCAAAATACGCGGCGCAGTACATCGGCGGCGCAGGCATCGCCGCGCGCTATCTGTACGATGCAATTGACGCGCGCACCGATCCGCTCGGCGCGGATAACCCGCTGATCTTTATGACCGGTCCCCTTGCCGCGACTGCCGCGCCCAGCGCCGGGCGCTTTGTCGTCGTTGCGCGCTCGCCGCTGACCGGCTTGTACGGCGAAGCGAACGCCGGCAATTTCTTCGGACCTGAACTTAAGCGCGCCGGGTACGACGGCATCCTCGTGCGCGGCAAATCGCCCACGCCGGTTTACCTGCTGATCCGCGATGGCGCAGTCGAATTGCGCGAGGCAAACCACTTGCGCGGCAAAACGACATTTGAAACCGGCGATCTCATTCGCGCCGACACCGGCGATCCGAAATTGACCGTCGCCGCGATTGGGCCCGCCGGCGAAAACCTCGTCAAGTACGCGCTCATCCTGGCGACGAACGCGCGCCCCAGTTCCAAAAAGGGAATCGCCGGGCGATGCGGGATGGGTGCGGTGATGGGATCGAAAAACCTCAAAGCGATTGCCGTGCGCGGCACGCTCGGCGCGCCCACGCCGAAAATTGCGCTCCACGATCCGGTCGCGTTTATGGCGGCGGTGCGCGCCGCGTTGGAGATGCTACCGGACGACATGTCCACGCAAATGTTTCGCGCGACCGGCACGGCGGGCGGTATGGATTACCTGGGAATGATCGGCGACACGCCGGCAAAATATTGGACGCAGGGCACGTTCGACTGGGAAAAAATCAGCGGCAACACGCTGACCGAAACCCTGCTCGCCGGGCACGCGAGTTGCCACGCCTGCCTCGTCGCGTGCGGGCGCAAAGTGCCGCGCGCGGCGGGACACGCCCTGCCGCACGCCGAGGGACCCGAATACGAAACGCTTGCCGCGTTCGGCTCGCTGATGCTCGTGGATAATCTCGAAGCGGCGACCTACCTGGGATCGCAATGCGATGCGCTCGGACTCGACGCGATCAGCGCGGGGTCTACCATTGCGTTTGCGATGCTCCTGCGCGAGCAAGGAATTATCGGCGACGATCTGCGCTGGGGCGATGCGGCGCGCGTCGAACAACTCGTCCAGTTGATCGCGCGGCGTGAGGGCATCGGCGACGCGTTGGCGGAAGGGACGCGCGCATTGGGCGCGCGCTATGGCGTCGAGGGACTGGCAGTGCAAGTCAACGGGCTGGAACCGGCGATGCACGATCCGCGCGCGCTTGCGCCGATGGCGCTCGTCTACGCGACCTCGCCAATTGGCGCGAGCCACAACCAATCCGATTATTACTGGGTCGAACCGTCCGGGCGCGTGATCGAAGAGTGGGGCATTGTCGCGGGGGATCGTTTTGAAACGCTCGGCAAAGCGGCAAGCATCGCCAAGCATCAGGATTGGCGGAGTATCACGTCGTCGCTCGCCCAGTGCATCTTCCCAAATCCGCCGGTGCAAACGGTGATCGAGATGCTCGCTGCGGCGACCGGCTATCCGATGACGCTGGAAAACGCGCTGACGTGGGGCGAGCGCATTTGGAATCTCAAGCGCGCACTAAATCTAAAATTAGGGTATAATGCGCGCGCGAGTGAGCGTCTGCCGGAATTGCTCATGCGCGGTTTGGCAGACAGCGGTAGCGAGGGGCACGTCGTCGAGTTGGAGCCGATGTTGCGCGAGTATTACGCCGCGCGCGACTGGGACTGGGCGACGGGCAAACCGCGCCGCGCCAAGTTGCTCGCGCTAGACCTGCCGGAAGTGGCAGGCGAGTTGTGGGGTTGAACGGATGTCAACAATAGCTATTGAACCGAAATTGTATAACCGAATCGAACAGGTCGCGCGCGAACAGCACCAGAGCATTAGCGACATGCTCGCAGATGCCATCCAGCAATACTTGTGGGAGTTGGAGCGCAAGAAAATCTCCGAAGAGAGTGCTACCTATCATCGTCGCTATTCGGAAATTCGCGCGCAGTATCAGGGCAAGTACATTGCCATGCGAAACGGCGAAATTGTTGACCACGCGACTGATTTCTCTACATTGTATCAGCGGATCGCGGAGCGGTTTCCCGATCAGCCCATAATGATGACTCTTGTCGAGGATGAGCCGGATCGTCCCCTGATCAAACGGGGCTTTCGTATGGAGGATGTTTCCAAGCTATGAAATTTCCGTACGATTCAAATTATCAACCGCCGTTCCCGACAGTAGAAATTCGCTTGCGAAATGAACGGCGTGGTCTGGCAACCCCTGTCATTCGAGGATTGGTGGATACAGGCGCGGATGCTTCCCTTGTGCCGATTGCCCATTTGCGGCAGATTCGTGCCCCAGCGGTAATGGATAAACGGTTGCGTAGTCATTGGGGAGAATGGCGCGCCGTCCAGTTATTCGTTGTGGAGTTAGAACTTGGCGAACGACGCTTTTCCAATCTCCTCGTCGTCGGAGATGATCAGGGCGAGGAAACTGTTTTAGGGCGAACCATTTTGAACAAGTTGCGCCTAATTCTTGATGGCCCAGACAATACAACGGAATGGATATAACCGCACGCTTATCTGATCAAACTGCCAAAGGAGACAATCTATGACCGTCCCGATTAACGCCGAACTGGTTCGCGCGCTCCAAGCGAACGCGCAGAACGACACACCCGAAACGCGCCGCGCCATCTACACCGCATTTGCCCAAGCCGCTCTGCTCGTGCCGATTGCCAAACCGTTGCACGCCAACACAACCGGGCTACAACCGGTGACCGGCGAAACCTCCGTCGAGTTTGTCGTCCGCCGAAACACCGAAGGGCACATGGTCATGCTCGCGTTCACCGACGAAGCGGCAGTCCAAGCATGGAAGGCAGCCGACTATTACTATATTATGCCGAACGCAGTCGAATTGTTCCAAATGGCGCTCGAAATGAATGTGGCGTCCATCCTCGTCAATGTTGCGGGACCGGTGGTCGGGGGTGAGTTGACGCGCGAAGAATTCCAGGCGCTTGCCGCAGGCATGTCGCCCGAAGGCGACGAAAAAGCCGGCACGACGGTCATCACCCCGCCGCCGGACGCGCCGGTCACATTTGCGCCGCTCGCCCAGCCCGTGTCCGCCGCATTGCGCGCCGCATTGCACGCCGCGTTCGCCAGCCATGCCGAAATTGCCGCCGGCTATTTGTGGCAAATGCAAATCGGCGATGCCGCGCCGCACCTCGTCGCCGGCGTCCAGTTCGGCAAAGCGGTGGACGATGCCGCGCTCAAAGCGGCGATGAACCATTTGGGCGATCAAATCGCGCCGCACCTATCGCCCGGCGAATTTATGGATTTCATCATCGTCGAGGGCGAACACGCCTTGCCGGTAATGCCGGTCGGCGACGCGCGCATTTTTCAACGCGCGTAGAACTGCTGCCAGTCAACGGGTTGCGTGTCTTGACAAAGCGCCGCCAAGGTGAGAGATATGGAAATTCGCCACTATAAATTCAACCGCATCACACTCGATCCCGCCAAGTGTTTCGGCAAGCCCTGTATTCGCGGGTTACGGATGCCGGTTGCTTCGCTCCTGAGTTACTTGAGTTCTGGTATGTCCGTCGAAGACATTCTGCGCGAGTGGCCCGAGATCGAATACGAAGACATTTTGCAGGCCTTGGGCTATGCGGCATGGGCGATGGAAGAACGAATTGTGCCGATGAGCGAGACGCTTGCCGTATGAAATTTTTGCTCAATATGAATACACCGCGCGCGTTAGGAGTTAAATTGATCGCGCAAGCGCACGCTTGCCGGCATGTCGGCGATATTGGAATGGCGCGCGCAAGCGATACGGAGATTGTCCAAGTAGCCAAAGCCAATGCTGAAACGGTAATCACGCACGATCTTGATTATGGCAATCTCTTGGCGTTTTCCGGCGAAGCATCGCCTTCGGTAATTATTTTTCGCATGCGGAACAACCACCCAAACAATCTCTACACTCGAATGATGCTGGTGTGGCGCGAGATCGCCCAGCCGCTTGAACAGGGCGCGATTGTTGTGCTAGAAGATGCTACGCTGCGTATCCGTAGACTGCCTATTGTTTTGGAGGATGAATGATCAACTCATCGCGGCTCGTCAACACCTTTCTCGATCTCGTGCGGATTGATTCGCCGGCGGGCGGCGAAAAGGACGCGGCGGAATTTGTCGCGGCGTACCTGCGCGCGCTCGGACTGAATCCCAAAACCGACAAACTGCACAACGTCACCGCCACCTTGCCCGGCAAGGGCGAACCCTTTCTCGTCAACGCGCACCTAGACTCGGTCGCGCCGTGCCTCGGCGTCAAGCCGCGCGTCGCGGGCGAGATGATTCGCTCGGACGGCACGACCGTGCTCGGCGCAGATGATCGCGCGGGCGTCGCCGCGATCCTCGAAGCGCTCAGCGTGTTGAGCCAGGACGCGCCGCGCGCGCCGCATCGCCCAGTCGAAATCGTGATCACGACGCAAGAAGAAATCGGTTTGTTTGGCGCGCGTGCGGTGGACTGCGCGCGGCTGAAATCCAAAATCGGCGTGTGCCTCGACGCGTACGGCAAAGTCGGCACGCTGGTAACGCAATCGCCGACGCACGACACGCTGGATGTGAAAATCACCGGCAAGCCGGCGCACTCGGGCATTGAGCCGGAAAAAGGCGTGAGTGCCATCGTCGTAGCGGCGCAAGCCCTCGCGGCGATGCCACTGGGCAGGGTGGATGCCGACACGACGGCGAATTTTGGCATTGTGCACGGCGGCATCGCGCGCAACATTGTTGCGCCGGAATGTACCTTGCAGGGCGAAGTGCGGAGCCAACGCGTGACAAAACTCGTGCGGCAGGAAAAAACGATCTTGCGGGCGTTGGCGCACGTCGCCAAACAACACGGCGCGCAAGTCGAAATGCGTGTGACGCGAATGTACAACCAATTTCGGTTTACGCGGCGGGACGAGGTGGTGCGCCAAGTCAGTTTGGCGTTGGGGCGCATCGGTTGCGCGGTCTCGCTCGAAGCAAGTGGCGGCGGCAGCGATGCGAACATTTTCAACGCGCAAGGCATTGCCGTCGTGCCGGTCGGCGTCGGCTTTGAGAAAATTCATACAACCGAAGAATTTATGCCGATTCATGAATTAGTAAAATCCGCCCAACTTGTGGTAGAATTGGCGCGGCTGTAACCTTATGAAAATCACTTTTCACGGTGCGGCGCGGACGACGACCGGGACGATGCACTGGGTCGAGACCGAACACCAGCGCATCCTGCTCGATTGCGGCTTGTACCAGGGTCGGCGCGCAGAGGCGTTTCAACGGAATAGCACGTTTCCGTTCGATCCGAAAACGTTGGACGCCGTTATCCTCTCGCACGCGCACATTGATCACTCGGGCAATTTGCCCACGCTCGTCAAGCAGGGCTTTGCGGGCGACATCAGTTGCACGACGGCGACGCGCGATTTGGCGACGCTGATGCTCCGCGATAGCGCGCGCATCCAAGAACAAGACGCGCTCTACCTCAACCAAAAAACATCGCGGCGCGGAATGTCCAAGATCGAGCCGCTCTATTCCATTCCCGACGCGGAAGCGGCGCTGGAACATTTTGTCGGGCACGCTTACGACAAATGGTTCAACGTCAATCACGGCGGGCGCGCCGTGTTACGCGACGCGGGGCACATCCTCGGCTCCGCGATTGTGGTGCTGGAACTTGCCGATGCCGGCCGCACGATTCGGCTGGGCTTTAGCGGCGACTTGGGGCGCATCGGCGCGCCGCTGTTGCGCGATCCCGAAATCGTGACGGGGTTGGACTATCTCATCATCGAAAGCACGTACGGCAACCGCGTACACCCGTCGTTCGAGCAAGCCGCCGCCGAAATGGCGGACATTGTGCGCGAAACCGCCATGCGCGGCGGCAAGGTGATCATTCCCGCGTTTGCAGTGGGGCGCACGCAAGAACTGTTGCACTATTTGCACCGGCAAATCGAAGCGCGCCAAGTGCCCGATGTGCCGATTTTTGTGGATTCGCCGCTGGCGATCAACGCCACAGATGTCTTTCGTCTGCACCTGGAATGTTTCGACGAAGAAACGCGCGAGCATCTCTTGCAACACGACGATCCGTTCGGGTTCGCGCAGTTGCGGTACACGCGCACGGTGGACGAGTCGCGCGCTATCAACAATGTTCAGGGTCCGGCGATCATCATTTCCGCGAACGGGATGTGCGAAGCGGGACGGATTTTGCACCACTTGAAGCACAACCTGGAAGATAAACGCAATACGATCCTGTTTGTCGGCTACCAGGCGGAGAATACGCTCGGTCGCCGTTTGATCGACGGCGCAAAAAAGGTCAAGGTGTTTGGCGATGAATTTACGGTGCGCGCGCGCATCGCCATGACGCACGGGTTTAGCGCGCACGCAGACCGCAATGAAATGTTGGCGTGGGTTGCGCCCGCCAAATCTAGTTTGAAGGGCATTTTCGTAGTTCACGGGGAAGAACAATCGGCGCAAGCATTTGCCGAAGCGTTGCGCGCGCTGATCACGGAAAGCGTTCCGGTGACGGTGCCGGAACCCCATCAAACCATCGAACTGTAAGGAGTGTTGCTGATGGCGATGACGTTTGAAGAAGCCGAAGCCAAATTTCGAGAACTACAATCGCGCGTGCAACGCGGCGAACCGATTAGCCGCGCCGAGTATGAAGACGAAGTAAGCAAACTGGCGGTGCAAGACCGCAACGGTGTGTTGTGGGAGATCAATCCGCGCACCGGCAAGTGGATGTATTTCGACGGCGCCGAATGGGTGTCCGGCGCGCCGCCTGGTCACGAAAATTCGACGGTGATGCCGGTGCCGCGCGAGGTGCGTTCGCAGTTGGGGATGACGACGACGACGAACACGGGCACGCCGGCTTTGCCGACCCCGCCGGCGGCGACGCCCTTGCCCACCACGCCGCCTTCGCGGTTGGCAACTACGCCGCGCACGACGACTGCTACGGCGGCACGCCCGCCCACCGCGCCCCCGTCCGAGCCGCCGCCTTTGGTGCGCGTCCCGGCGACGCGACCGCGCACCGCCGGCACCGCGCCGCGCCCGCCCAGTGTGCC